>DASTWM010000292.1:0-4435 GCA_035765855.1 Roseiflexaceae bacterium | reverse complement strand
AGGCTACGAAGATGCGTTTTCGACCATGTATTGATTTGCGTAATGGTCGCGTGGTGCAGATCGTCGGCGGCACGCTGCGCGACGACGCGGCGGGCGTTGTCACCAACTTTGAGACCGACCGCTCGCCCGCCGACTACGCGCGAATGTACCAGGCCGACCGGCTGTTTGGCGGCCATGTGATCGCGTTGGGGCCGGGTAATCGCGAGGCGGCGTTGGAAGCACTGCGGGCGTTCCCCGGCGGCATGCAGATGGGCGGCGGCGTCACGCCCGACAACGCGGCAGAATACCTTCAGGCTGGCGCGAGCCATGTGATCGTCACGTCGTATGTGTTCCGCGACGGCCACGTTAACGCCGAGCGTTTGCGCGCCATGGTCGCTGCCGTAGGCCGCGAGCAACTGGTGCTCGACCTGAGCTGCCGCAGGCGCGGCGATGCCTTCTGGGTCGTAACGGACCGCTGGCAACGCTTCACCGATGTGCAGGTTTCCCGCGAAACGTTGGAACAACTGGCCGAACACTGCGCCGAGTTTCTGGTGCATGGCGTGGATGTGGAAGGCCAACGGCTCGGCATCGACGCGGCGCTGGTCGAACTGCTGGGCGCCTGGTCGCCTATTCCGGTGACCTACGCTGGCGGCGCGCGCAGCATGGCCGACCTCGATCTGGTCAAACAGCGCGGTAACAACCGCGTCGATCTGAGCATCGGCAGCGGGCTGGATATTTTCGGCGGCGACATTCCTTACCGTGACGTGGTAGCATGGCAGCGACGCGAGGAGCAAGCGCAGCGAGAAGATTGAGATTATCATGGAACCGGCACCCGAACTTATTGCGCTCATTCAGGAATATTACCGCGCCTCGGCGCGCGGCGACACCGCGTTTCTCGCTGAGTTCGTGGCGCGCGACCATGAAACCATCGTGATCGGCACCGACGCCGCCGAATGGTGGCAAGGCGGCGATCACATCGTGGCGACGTGGACCGAAGCATGGCAGAGCCGTGGTGGCCTGCCGGTGGTGCAAAGCGAGCCGCGTGCATTCCAAGTGGGCGATGTCGGCTGGATTGTGGATCGGGCGGCATGGCAGCTTCCCAACGGTCGAATCGCGCCATTTCGGCTTTCCGCCGTGGTGCGCCGCGAAGGTGGACGCTGGCTGCTGGCGCATGCGCATTTCTCAGTTGGCGTGCCGAATGACGCGCTTGGGGAGAAGGGTGAGAGCAAAATAGAGCCGTGAATAAGTTATCTCGTTCGTACCACAACATTTGTTGCTGTGTGCAGACAGGAAAAACTACATGAACACGCAAGCTATTCAGCAATTGAGCATGCAAAAGGGTGTTCACACGCGGCATACTGATAAGCAGGAATTAGCTGCATTCCAGCCTATTATTGCATCACCACTTGTGCATCCATATTTCATCATGTGTTTACCAACAAATGTCTATTCCGCATCAGGTATCCGCATGCTCCCTCTCAAATGGATTTGTGAAGAAGCTTTCGAACTTGTGCCAGGAGCGCGCCTCTTCGCATATGGATATATCCCCATAGCAACATCAATCGGAGGAAACGCCATATGTGTTCGTGCTGATGGGCAGGTGTTTTGGGCAGATCATGATAGTTGGTACGATGATTATATTTTATTTCATAATCGTGAGACGGATGAATGGATAGAGCTTTCTGGTTATTCGCCTGCCCATGTGGAGCAAGCCCTTGTGCCACTTGCGAATAACTTTGAGCAGTTTCTATTCGCCTTACTTAATGATGAACTGACCAAGCAGCTTGAAGAGCTTGATTAGGCTGTCGTATACTTACGCGTAGATAAAGGAGATCCCATGAAAATCGAACACGTTGCATTCAACGTTGCCAACGCCAATGAAACCGCGGCGTGGTACGTCGAGAATCTCGGCATGACGGTGGTACGCCGCGCGGAGGAGAACCAGACTCATTTCCTGGCCGATGACAGTGGCACGGTTTTGGTCGAACTGTATAGCAACCCTGCGGCTCCCGTGCCCGACTACGCCGCGATGCACCCGCTCATGCTGCACCTTGCGCTGGTGTCCAACGATATTGAAGCCGACAAGGAGCGCCTGCTGGCGGCGGGCGCAACGCTGTTCTCCGACCAGAGCAGCGGCGACGGCACGCGGCTGGTCATGCTGCGCGACCCATGGAATTTCGCGATCCAGCTGTGCAAACGCGGCAAATCCATGCTGCGCGGGCAGTAGTCGCACACGTTGTCACTCCGAACGCAGCGAGGAATGTCTCCCGAGAGATTTCTCGCTGCGTTCGAAATAACATGAACGATTTAAACAGATCGTTTAATCAGCGGTGCGCGTGCCGTCCCGCACTGTGCCGCGTTGCGCGAGGAGCGCGTCGCGGATCTCGGCCAGTAACTTTTCTTCGTTCGACGGCTCAGCCTCGGCAGGCTTTTCTTCTCTCTTGAAGCGCTCCATCACCTTGTTCATTGGCACCACAATCAGGAAATAAACCACCACAGCGATGATCAGGAAATTGATAATAGCCGTGATGATATCGCCCCACAGGAATGTTCCAGAATTGAGCGCAGAAGCATCTGGCTGCCCAAAAATCAATGCAATGAGTGGCGTAATAAGGCCCTTCGCAATCGCACCTACAATCGCCGTGAATGCCGCGCCCATGATGACTGCGACCGCCAGATCGATCACGTTCCCGCGCAGAATGAAGTCCCGAAAACCCTTAAACATGGTATTCTCCTTTCAAGGATAAACCAGAGTGGCGGTATCGCCCATAGGAATGGCAACTATCGTCGCTCAACATCTGCCTGGGGAAGGTTGGCTGCCAGGATGTGGTAGGATCATTATACATTCATTACTGGGAGTGTCAATTCTCCGCGATCCAGAACGCACCTAACGGCGCTGCACCAGTGATTGATACTCTGGATGCCGCCGTATGTAGCTGACCATGTACGAACACAGCGGCACGGCGACAAGATTGTTCTCGCGGACGTATTCCATTGCGGCGCGCGCCATCTTGCTGGCGATGCCGCGCCCGCGCAACGCCGGCGGCACGCCGGTATGCGTGAACAGAATACGATTGCCGTCGCGCGCATAACTGAGTTCGGAACGCAGATCCTGCACCATGGCCTCAAATTGCGAGGCTTCTTCATTATGCACAACCTGCACATCATCGATATGAGAAGTCATAGTTCGCTCCTTTACGCACATGTTGACACTACATTGCAAATACGGAGCCAGACCGTCACATGCGTTACGCATGCCTTCTATGCCAGCGGCAGCACAAAGAAAAATGTCGAGCCAACGCCTTCCTCGCTGGTAGCCCAGATGCGCCCGCCATGGCCTTCAATCAGGTGCTTGGCGATTGCGAGGCCGAGGCCGGTGCCGCTGCTGGTGCGGGTGCGCGCCCGATCAACTTTGTAGAAGCGCTCGAAGATACGCGGCACATCGCGCGAGGGAATGCCCACGCCGGTGTCCGTGACGCTCACCAGCATCCAGTCGCCGGGAACCAGCGTCGGCGGCACCTGAACCGTCGGGCGGCCATGCAGGCTCAGCGACAGCATGGCGCGGCGGCGCTCATCCATGTTGGTGGGGAGTTCAGTAGAGCTTACGCGTCGTTCGCGGTAGCCAAGCTGTTTATCGCTCCGGGGAACAGCAATCACCGTCGCCTGAATGGTAATACGACCTTCGGCGGGCGTAAATTTCACCGCATTATGCAGCAGATTGAGCAGCACCTGTCCAACCCGGTCGGCGTCGATCATGACTTCCGGCAGCGTTGATAGGACATCCGCATGCACATGAACACTCTTGCGCTCGGCCTGCGGATGGATGCGCTCGATGGCGCGGCTGATCACCTCGGCCACATTGGTCGGCGACATGCTGAGCCTGACGCGCCCCGACTCGATCTGCGAAAGGTCGTGAAGTTCGTTGACCAGTTGCGTAACCGCGTCCACTTCCTGCGCGGTCTGCACCAGCATGCGCTGGGCAATATGCTCAGGCGGCGAGGTTTGCAGCGTCTCAACCAGCAGCTTAATCGAGGCCAGCGGCGTGCGCAGTTCATGCGACACATTGGCGACCATGTCGCGGCGGGCGCGCTCCAGCATGTTCAGGTGAGTCACGTCGCGGATGAGCAACACCACGCCCTGTTCATTGCCAGTAGCCAGCGAGGATGCCCGCAGCCGCAACACGCGCCCGCCGATCAGCTGCTGCAACGTCATTTCGCGCGCCTCATGATCGCGCATGACTTCCTGCACAAACGCATCAACCTGGTAATCGCGAATCAGGGTAATCAATCCTTGTTCGAGCGCAAGTGCGCGTTCGGTGCCAAGCAGATCTTCGGCGCAGGGATTGATGAAGCGCACCTGCCGCTCCTCGTCGAGCACGACCAGCCCAACGTCCAGCGTCGCGGCGACGGCTTCCACAAGGGGAGAAAAGGGGTTCTGCGGCGGCACAGACTCGTCC
>DASTWM010000291.1:0-18773 GCA_035765855.1 Roseiflexaceae bacterium | reverse complement strand
CCGCGATTGGGGGCTCCTGTCGCGCATTATTCTGATGACTGCGTACAGTTCAGCCGAAATTAGCGAGGCTGCCGCGCAGCTCCAGGTCGATTACTATCTCACCAAGCCGGTGCCAGTCGCGCAATTGCGTCGCCTGGCCGCCGATTCACTCCAGCACGCCTCGTCCCAGGACGACATATGACCGCCCCTTTGCATGGATGGATTGCGTGCCACGCAGCACGCGCATGCGATACAGACCCATGCTCGTCAACCAGTGTTCGTGTCATCCTCGCGCTCATGCTCGATGTCAACCCACGTCGTCACATGCAGCGTGAGGAAAATAAGCAGCGTTGCGCCTGTAGCTAGCACATATCGTTCCAAACCAACTGCGATGCCGAGCGCCGCGGTAGCCCAGATCGACGCGGCAGTTGTTAAGCCCTTCACGCGATTGCGTCTGCCGCCCACAAAAATAGTGCCGGCACCCAAAAAGCTAATCCCCGTGACAATCGCCTCAACAATCGCGAGCGGCTCGATCTGAATACGGAAGTTGCCCGCCGGCCCGGCTGGCGCGAGCGACATGGATGCGGCGGCAAACAGATCGTTGAACGACACAAACAGCGCCGCGCCCAGCGCCACCAGCATGTGCGTCCGCAAGCCGGCATCCTTGCCCGTGCGCTCGCGCTCGAAGCCAATGATACCGCCCAGCACCATTGCTATCACCAGGCGCAGCAAAATCCAGAGTTCAATCTGCATCATAAACCTCCTTGAAATGCAAAATGGAAGGACAGCAGCACAGTCGCCGCTTCCTTCCATCATGACACGCCGCGTGGTGCGACAACGTTACTGAAAATTGATAATCCGCAGAAAGCTATCGGCCTTGAGCGATGCGCCGCCGACCAGCGCGCCGTCGATGTCGGGCTGCGCCATCAATTCGTCCACATTGTCCGGCTTGACGCTGCCGCCATACTGAATGCGAATCTGCTGCGCGACATCGCCATACAGATCTGCCAACGTTTGGCGGATCGTGGCGTGCATGGCCTGCGCATCGGCGGGCGTGGCCGTGTCGCCGGTGCCAATCGCCCACACCGGCTCGTAGGCGATCACGACAGTGTTCATGTGCGCGGCAGACACATCGGCAAGGCCGGCCCGTACCTGCTGCACCACCACATGCTCGGCGTCGCCTGCGTCGCGCTGCGGCTTGGTCTCGCCAACACACAAAATCGGGCGAAGATCGTGCTTGAGCGCGGCGTGCAGCTTGCGGTTGATCAGCGCGTCGTCATCGCCGAAAACCTGCCGCCGCTCGCTATGCCCGACAATCGTGTAGGTGCAGCCAAGATCGCGCAGCATGAGCGGCGAAATCGCGCCGGTGTACGCGCCCTGCTCCTCGTAGAATACATCTTGCGCGCCGAGCCCAATCGGACTGTCCTGCACCAGCGCGCTGACCGCATGCAGCGCGGTATAGGGCGGGCAGATCAATACCTCACGGTCGCGTAGCGGGCCAAGGTCGCGCAGCAGCGCCTCAACCAGATCGACGGCCTCGGCAACTGTTTTATACATCTTCCAGTTGCCGGCGATCAACGGAGTACGCATGAAATCACTCCTTCATATACAAATCTCACGAATGAACGTCGCTTAGAACATGCTCAATGCAAAGCGGTACAAACTATTCAGCACGGTCTCGTTGCGCAGGCCGAACGCGAGCAGCACAGCAATGCCGACGGTCACGCCAAACACGACCGGGTTCCATGCCAGCACTTTGGCACCGTCGAACGGGCCTGCGGGAAGCATGTTGAACAGGCCGAGCCATGCGTTAAACGAGAAGCCGACGAAGCAGAGCATGGACAACCAGCCCGGCACCGACAACCCCGCCACTCTTGAGCCAACAACGATGATTGCCAATGCAATGAAGAATAGCACCGACAGCACAAGATTCGTCACCGGCCCGGCCAGCGCGATCAGGCCACCCTGCTGCTTCGTCAGCAGGCCACGGTGCCACACCGCGCCCGGCGCGGCGATGAAGATACCCGCAAACGCAATCAGAATCGACAGCACCAGCCAGCCATTGTTCGCCACAAAGTGCGCCTGCGCGCCGTAGTAACGCGCCACGACGCGATGCGCCAGTTCATGCAGCACAAACGCCAGCCCGCAGATAATCGCGGCGAGCACCAGGTTAATGGCAAATCCAACGCTCATCAGGTTATTCGCGCCGGTAATAAACATCGCATACGCCAGCGTCGATCCGCCCCACGCTTTGAGCAATTCGAAATTGTCGCTGCTCTGCCCTTCGAATATGCTCTCGTCGGGCCTCGTAAATGTATTGCGCACAAAAGATCGCTTTCACTTTACATGTTGTCGTGGCAGAAACAGCACCGTTCTGCCATGTAATTGCATCGCTCTAATTATTTTCGCCCGCAGACTCTTCCCATGCGTGCTTTCCAATCAATGGAACAAATCGCACACCGCTCAACTTTTCTACCTTGATCTGCACATCCTGCCGTGTCAGGCGCAAAAGGTACTGATCTTCACGGCCACCCACGGGAATCACGAGCCGCCCGCCGTCGCCAAGCTGCTCCCGCAACGGGCGCGGCACCCATGGCGAGGCCGCCGCAACGGTAATGGCATCGAACGGCGCGTACTCCGGCAGGCCCGCCGAGCCATCGGCAGCGATGACATGCACATTCTTGCAGCCAAGCTCCCGCAGCCGCCGTTCCGCGCTCTGCGCCAGCGACGGCCAGCGCTCCATGGTATACACTTCGCCGACCAACTTGCTCAACACTGCCGCCGCGTAGCCGGAGCCGGTGCCGATCTCCAGGAGTCGCTCGTCACCTTTCAAGTCCAACGCCTGCGCCATGAGCGCCACAATGAACGGCTGCGAAATCGTCTGGCCCTCATGGATTGGCAGCGCGCGATCTTCATAGGCATGTTCGCGCACTTCGGACGGCACAAACATATGGCGTGGCACCTGCGCCATGGCATCAAGCACACGCTGATCAGAAATGCCGCGCTGTTCTAACTGGGTACGCACCATTGCGGTGCGCTCATCATGCTCATGCATCGGTATCCTCCTCGCTGTCTATTATACCCGCTTCTGATGTGAATAGCTTGGCTGGTAATAGATTGGTAGCGCCTGCTTGCTAGACTTGCCTCAATGTACCAGCACGGAGCTGTTGCCGACGGCTCTCTCATTCTCGACAGGCAGGACCTCGACCATGACGCCAGATATCAATGATGCAGATCTGATTACACGTGCCAAACTCGGTGACCAGTCCGCCTTCACGCAAATCTATGAGCGCTACGCAAGCGCTATTTATCGTTATATCTACTTTCGCGTCGGCGAAGCCGAACTTGCCGAAGACCTGCAAGCAGAAGTGTTCCTGCGCATGTTCGAAGGGCTCAACCGCTATGAAGATCGCGGCTGGCCGATCTCGGCGTGGCTGTACCGCATTGCCCATGATCGCACGGTCGACACGCTGCGCCGCCGCCAGACGCGCCGCCATGTGCCGTATGAGCGCTGGAACGGCAGCTACGATGGCCCGGAAGATAAGATTGGAACGCAGCTTGAGCATGAGGAGCTTGTCGACTCGCTCAATGATCTTACCTGCGAGCAGCGCCAGGTCATTCTGATGCGTTTCATGAACGACATGTCCATCCAGGAAGTCGCCAGAGAGCTTGGCCGCAGCGAAGGCTCGGTCAAAGCGTTGCAACATCGCGGCCTGCAATCACTGGCGCGCCGCCTGCTCCCGCGTATGCTCATGGCCGAAGATCTCGCCGCCTGACCTGCCCTGTCACCGCTCGGCGCTGCCGCGTGTCGCCACGCTATCAATGTTATAATTGCTTGCCGGTGAATACGACAGTGAGAATGCGAGGCTGCGGTGAACATCGTTGTGATTGGCCCGGGCGCAATTGGGCTGCTATGCGCTATCCGGCTGGCGCATGCCGGGCAGCCAGTGACGTTGCTGGCGCGTCCAGCGACCGCCGCACAGCTCGCCGGGCAGCCACTGAGCCTGCGGCAGGCCGACGAGCGCATGCACACCATGGCCGTCACGCTTGCAGATGATCCGGCAGCGGTTGCCCAGCAGACGGCGCTCGCGGTTGTGTGCGTCAAAGGCTATGACACGCCAGGCATTATTCCGGCGCTCCAACTCATGCGTCCCGCGCATATTCTCACGCTTCAGAATGGGATTGGCAACGAAGAAACACTTGCAGCGCAATTCGGCGCTGAACGGGTGATCAGCGGCGCAATCACAACGTCGGTCGAGGTTGAAGCGCCAGGCCAGATCAGCGTTGCCAAGTCGGGAGGCATTGGGCTTGCGCCCATGACGGCTTCCACTGATGTACAGCAATGGGCCAATATCTTTTCATCAGCCGGTTTCCGCGTACAAACCTACGCCGACTACCGGGCGATGAAGTGGTCCAAGGCATTGTTGAACATGCTTGGCAATGCGACCGCCGCCATCCTCGACATGTCGGTGCAAGACGTGTACGCCGACCGCCGCCTGGTGGCGCTCGAGCAACGCGCCTTTCTTGAAGCGCTCCACACGATGCAGCGGCTTGGCTGCCGCCCGATCAATCTGCCGCGCTACCCGGCAGCCATTCTGGCGCGCGCCATGCAGTATCTGCCTGCGCCGTTACTGTACCCCGTGCTGCGCCGTGTGATTGCGGGCGGGCGCGGCGGCAAACCGCCATCGCTCCAACTCGATCTCATGCGCGGCAACACGCGCTCGGAGGGGGCGTTTTTGTACGGCGCGGTTGCCGAAACAGCCGCGCGCGTGGGCGTACCCGCGCCGGTGAACCGCGCGCTTTGGAGCACGCTTCAATCCATCGTGCGCGGCGAGGTTCCATGGGACACCTTCCGCAAGCAACCCGACGCGCTGCTGGCGGCAGTGCAGCGCAGCACACAGCATGCTCAAACAGCAAAGCGAGGCACATCATGAGTTTTGCTACGATCCTCATGGCGGTGGTTCTGATTGGGCTGGCTTATCTGCTTGGATCAGTGCCGTTCAGCTTTTTGGTCGCGCGCATGCGCGGCGTGGATCTGCGCACGGTCGGCAGCGGCAACATCGGTGGCGCAAACGTCTGGCGCGCGGCTGGATTCGGGCCGTTCGTCGCGGCTGCCGCGCTCGACGTACTCAAAGGCATGCTGCCAACGCTGGTAGCGCTTTACTGGGCAAGGCTTCCGTCCGGGTTGGTTGTGCTGGTGGGCGCAGCGGCTATGCTCGGACACACATTTCCGCTATTCCTGCATTTTCGCGGCGGCAAGGCTGTGGCAACGAGCGGTGGCGTGCTGCTGGCGCTGGTTCCGCTGCTTGTGGCCGCTGGACTTGTGGCATGGGTGCTGGGGTTCGCGATCACGCGCGTGTCGGCGGTGGGGTCGCTCGCCGCGGCGGCAACCGTGCTTCTGCTCGGCACGATCTTCTTTCTAAGTGGCTCCGCGCCACTTGCCTACGCCGCGTTCATCTGGTGCGCGGTTGGGGCTATTGTGTACCTGCACCGTGGAAATATTCAGCGGCTGCGCGCGGGGCGCGAGAATCGGTTCGAGAGGCTGTTCTAAAAGCGAGCCGCGCTCTACCGGCCCTGCGCGCTGGCACATTCGTTCGGAGCTACACCAGGATACAACGCGCATGCAGTGACGAGCGAGTGTTGCCATTGGCCGTCATGCATTTCACGCAGCGCCTGCCCCTGATTATAGTACGCGCCTGCCACCGCCTTGCGCAAATCCTCGTCGCGGTTGATATCTCCGGTTTGAAGATAGGTCTGAATCGCGCGGTTGTAAAAATCCACCGCCGCCGGGTAGTTGCCAAGCGCATACTGCACGCTGCCCTGATCGCTGTAGGCATCGGCCCGATCGCGTGGCTGCAAGCGCGTCTGGGCGAGAAAGGTCTGAGAAGCGGCTGGCTGATCGATAAGCGGCACCTGCTCGCCAGCAGCAATATAGGGCATGACAACTGACGGCGACGAACTACTGAACAATTCGACGCGCCGCTGCACCGATTGATTATGTTTATCAAAATAGGTCGTGATTGCCAGCGGGCGCAGGAAAAGAATCGTACCTGCAAACGCGGCGATAATGAACACGACCCGCAGAACTGGTTTGCGCGGCACGAAGTACGTGGCAGCACCATCAGCAAAGAGATAGGCACCCCACAGCAACAAACCGATGCTCAGCGCCGGAACATGCATTACAACCCGGTTGCCTGTCGACGGCAATCCAATGAAGAAGCTGAGCAGGCCAAGCGCGGCAATCACCAGCGGCCATACGTCATGCAGATCGAGATCGCGCCGCAACGCCAACGGGCGCGTCGCACTCCAGTAAGCTAACGGCAGCAGAATCAGCACGCCGCTGAACGCAACCAGCGACAAAGCCGCGTAGATCGTCGGCGGCAGCAGCATGATCAGCCAGTTCGCCCAGCCATTTTCAGCCGAAATAAACACCAGCAGCAGCACGACACCAGCGAGCAACACGGCACCCATCCTGCTGCGCAGCACAGCTATGCCGCGATTTGCGCGCTGAACACGGTTGCCTGCCTGTTGCAGATGCTGCGCAATGTCATGCTGAAGGTCGCTGTACCAGCCGGTAATGCCGTCAATGATCATGTCGGAGTCGTCAACGCGTTCGAGCAATGTCGCAGAGAAGAGCGGCAACGGCAGCAGCCATAAGCGAAAATCAGCCTCGATCCACTGGCGCACATTCGGCCATACGATACGCAGCGCCAGATCGCCATGCGAATCATAGCGGGCGATGCCCTGCTGATCGGTGATGATGACATCTGGCTGCTCGCGTTGCAATGCGTCAAGCGGCCAGAAATAGATCACGCCGAGCGCAAGGGCAGTGTAAATCAGACTATAGAGCACCAGCACGATCACCAGCACCGTCAGGGCCGACCATGGATTGTAATAAGTCGTCTGGGTGACAAGGCGATTGATCAGCTCGATCCGGGATTGGGGCGCGAACACCGCCAGCAGCAGCAAGGTCAGCGGCAGCGAGGCCAGCGCTAATGTTTGCAGCAGTGGCCGCTGGCTGCGCGGGAAGCGCGCCACATAGCGTTTTTCCGGTTCGTCCGTAATGATCTGCTCGATCTGCTGCGCGCGCTCACCTGAGCCAATGCGCCGCTTCCAGGCGCGCAGATCATGCAGCATTTGCTCGCGCGCCGCGATGTAGTGAAGCGATCGAAAGCGATCCAGGCTGCTGCGGTAGCCATGCAGCGCTGCATCGTCATTACCATCGCGCACATCGGCTTCGCTCAGCAGCGCCAGCACCGATGCCTCGCGCCGGAAGTCCCCAATCTCGCGAAATGTCGTCAGTGCGCGTTCGAGGAGCACGCGCGCCTCTTCCACCTTGTTTTGTGCAAGCAGCACCGCCGCGCGATCGCGGTCAAGCCAGGCGTGCGTGTACATGTCATCGGGCGGGACGCGCTGCTTCAAGCTGTCGAACTGGTTAAGCGCTTCGTCTGTATAACCAAAGATGTTTTTAATTTCGGCCAGCCGCTGCTCGGCGCGCAGGACGCCATGCACATCCCCCAACTCGCTGTACGCCGCGCGGGCGCGGGTAAACCAGCGAATGGAAGTGCGGTACAGCCATGTCAGCAGCCAATTCTGATAGCTTGCAAGGATGCGCGGGCGCGGCAGGCGGTAGCGCCGGCTGCCTAACAGCCATGTGACAATAAAGAACGGCACCGCCAGCAGCCAGTTCCACAACAAGCCGAGACTACGCCAGAAACGGCTTTGTGGATAGGCGGGAACATGCCAGCCGCCACTGAAGCGACCCATTTCCTGGTACGTTTCGCCGAGCCGCAGCAACGTGAGCGCCACATCCTGACGCAAATCATGGGCCTGGAAATAGTGCAGGCACATGCGGTACAACTCGCTTGCTTGCACCCAGCGCCCCGTCTCGGCATACACCTCGCCAAGCGTCTGCTGCACCCTGGCGGCGAGCAACGGCTCGGTACTCGCCGCGCGCAGCGTGTTGAGGCGCGCGGCAGCATCGTCGAGCCGCAGCGCCGCGCGATCGACGCGGGCCTGAAGGTACGCTACCCATTGTTGCTGCGGCTCGGGCAGATCAACATCGCTGCCGAGTTGAATGAGCGCTTCGGCATCGCCAAGACGGTGTGCCGCTTCGGCGTCATCGAACGTGGCGCGCAGTTGCGCCATGCCCGCCTCAGGATTGACAATGAGCCGGTGGTAGATCGCCTCGCGGATGCACAGTTCTCGCTCATCAACCGAGGTTGTATGGATCGCGATATACGCAACACGCCGTTGCGCGTACTGGATCGGCGACATGAGTTGATCGGCGCGCTGCTGGAAATAATCCGCCAACTGCTGGTTGATTTCATGAAACTCGTCGGGATGTTCCGCGCGCCACTCCTGAAGCAGCACGGCCCGTACCGCTTCATGATAACTGTAGCGGGTGTGATTCACCGGGCGCACGAAGCTGTAGCCAGCCAGCACGCTCAGGAGATGATCGTTGCCATCATCTTTTCCGCGCAGCACACGCAGCACGTCGGCATCAAACCAGCGCGGAATGGCGCAGCGCCGCAGAACATTCGCCTGACGCGGCCCGGCATCGCGCAACACATAATGAAGCGAGGTGACAATGCGCTCCTGGGGCGTAGCGCCCATGCGCATGTGCAGCAGCGGATCGGTGATCTCGTTGATTTCGCTGGTGAGCGAGCGCTCCGCCGGGGCATCGGCCACGCCGACGCATGCAAGCTCATCGCTGGCAGCTTCCCGCGCGAGATCAGCCTCAAGCTGCCTGATTTCGGCCTGTATGCGCTTGATCTGCTCGCGCAGTTCCGCGGGTGCCTTCGCCAGACCGCCGTACTGCGCGGCGCGCCTGGCCAATGCGCGCAACTGGCGCTGCCGCTGTGCTAATTCAATGCTTCGATTATCACCCGTCTCGTCCATCGACAACCACCGCATCCTCATGAATAATCAAAAGGCACGAGCATATGCGCCATGGCTTTTGATCATGTTCATTTTACCACTCATCGTCGCGCGCCGCCGGGTTCTTCGATAATTCCAGATTATCGCCAACCAACCCCAGCACCTGCGGGCTGCCGTTCACCGCCTGGCACAGCACCTGAATTTCCGCGTCGCTGATCGACGCGAGCCCCCGCCGCTGGCGCAGATACACATCGACATCACTGCACTCCAGCGGATGCAGTGCCATGCGGCCAAGCACCCCATTCCATTCCGCGCCAAACTCCGGCGTGCGCTCCCCGGCAATCACCACGACGACGTTTTGAAGGCGCTGATCGCGGATGCGCGCCAGAAGCTGGCCGCAAATCCAGCGATCAGCCTCGTTTGGCACCCAGCCGTCAATCTGCGTTGACGTGCGCTCATACGTATCGAACAGAAACACCGGCGTCGTATGCTGGCTCAAGGCAGCAAGATCGTCAAAAACGGCCGTTGTGACACGATCTTCAATTGCCTGGCGAATGATCGGGCTGTCGGTTTGGAACACAAACGTATTATTTTTCACGATTGTGCCGACATCCTGCACCGTCACTGGCGAGTTCGCCAGCGTGCTTCCTTCGACGTTGATATTTACCGACGGCGTTTTGGCTCCGTCGGTGGCAATCTTCAGTTGTGGCGCGAGCACCGCCGCGATCGCCTCGTTCAAGTGCGGGAACTGCTCCACGCCTAACGCATCGCGAAAGTGGCGCACCAGCGAGAGCGAGTCGTATGATTGACCATCACCGAAGTCAACATACACATGCGGCAGGCCGCGCGCTTCGGCTTCACTCGCAAAAGTTTGCAGCAGCCATGTTTTCCCCATGCCTTCTTCGGCCCTGACAATCATGATGCGACGCGAAGACTGGCCTCCCAGCATGGCCCGGAAAGCAGCGAGTTGACGGTCACGATCGACAAACAGTTCCCGGATCGTTCGATGCATGGTGAGCCAAAAAGGAAAGCGAAACAACCAGCACGGGCGCAAGAATGTGTTAATACACGTTCTGTTCGAGATGCAATTCGTGGCCTTGAAAGCGTGTGATCCGCAACTCATCAATGGTGATCGTATGCGCGCGGCCATCCAGAATCTCTTCGGCAATCAGCATGCCAGTTGCGGGCGAGTGCATAATGCCATGGCCGCTAAAGCCACTTGCATCGAGGTAATTTGGCAGCTCGGGATGGCGACCAAGGATCGGCATGTGGTCGGGCGTTATTTCGTAGGAGCCAGCCCAGCAAAGCCTGGGAGCCAGCCCGGCCTGCTCCAGAATCGGGAAGCGATGCAGCCCGCCTTCCAGCATGGTGTCCAGCCAGTCCCAATCTACGGTGGTATTATGGCTCGGCGGCTCGGCCAGATTCGACATGCCCATCAAAAGGTTATCCTGCTCTTTGCGCATGTAGAAGCCGCTGCCCACGTCAATCGTCAGCGGGATCGGGCTGGGGATCAGCGCGAATGGCTCGGTGACGAACACCACGCGGCGGAACGGCTGCACCGGCACATGGAGGCCAAACAGCGCGCCAACCTCGCCCGCCCATGATCCAGCCGCGTTCACCACGAAGTCGCATGCAATCGTGCCATCGCTGGTCTCCACCGCCGCAACGCGCTCGCCGGAAACCTGCGCGCCGAGGACAGCAGTGCTGCGTCGTAGCCGAGCGCCGAGCGCGCGGGCGCGCGTCAGGTAGCCGAGCGCCACGCCATGTGCGTCGCAATAGCCGTCATCCGGCCCGAACGTCGCGCCAACAAGATCATCAGTGCGCATGGGAACAATCCGTGCCGCCTCGTCGGGCGAAAGCAGCTCGACGCGCACGCCAAGCTGCTGTTGCATCGCGGCGGTCTGCTGGTAGACTTCCCATGTCGCCGGATCGTTGATCAGCAAGAGGTAGCCAACCTGCCGCAGATCGGCATGGCCGCCGACTTCCTCATTGAAATGCTTCAGCCGCTCAATGCTCCATTGCGACAGGCGCACGTTGACTTCGGACGAGAATTGGTGGCGCACACCAGCAAGCGCGCGGGCGGTGGAGCCAGTGATTTCAGTTTCTTCTTTTTCAAGAATTACAATGTCGGTGCAGCCGCGCGCCGCGAGGTGGTAGGCGACGGAGGCACCGACAATGCCCGCGCCAATAATGACCACGGATGCTGTCTGTTCGCTCATGGCGTCCTGATGCTCTGTGTAGCGGAAACAATGCTGTATTGTAGCATTGTGCCGTGCGCTGCGTCAATACGCGCTACAAATCATCAGGTATTTCTTGCGACTCTTCACCAATGTCATCGTGAGCAGGTGCATTCGGTCTGTGAGGCTTTTTTCCGTCGTCCGTCGTCCGTCGTCCGTCGTCCTTCGCCTCTCGCCATGCCAGCCGCGCGCGCACGTCGGCCTCGAAGCCGCGCCCGGTCGGCTCGTAGTAGCGGCGGCCCTGCAAATTTGGCGGGAAATGCTCCTGCGCGACATGCGCATCCTCGTAGTCATGGGCGTATTTGTAGCCCTTGCCGTAGCCCATGCCTTTCATCAGGCGTGTGGGCGCGTTGCGGAGGTGCAGCGGAACCGGCTCGTTACGCGTCTCGGCCACATCTTTGAGCGCCGCGCCATACGCGCTGTATACGGCGTTGCTCTTGGGAGCCTGACACAAATACACGACCGCCTGCGCCAGCGCCAGGTCGCCTTCTGGTTGGCCGAGGAAATGCACTGCCTGCTGGGCCGCAATCGTCAGCGGCAGCGCCTGCGGATCAGCCATCCCAATATCTTCCACCGCCATGCGCACGACGCGCCGGGCGATGTACAGCGCGTCTTCGCCGCCGTCGAGCATACGGCCCAGCCAGTACAGCGCCGCATCGGGGTCGCTGTCGCGCACGCACTTGTGCAGCGCCGAAATAGCGTCGTAATGAAGCTCGCCGCTCTTGTCGTAGCGCGCGGCGCGGCTTTGCAGCGCGTCCCGAATATCCTCCACCGTGATCAGCCGCTTGTCGCCGACGCTTGGCGGCTTGGACAGCACCGCCGACTCCAGCGCGTTCAGCGCCGTGCGCGCGTCGCCATTCGCCATGTTGATCAAATAGCCACGCGCATCGGCTGCCATGAGAATGTTATGTTCACCCAGGCCACGCTCTTTATCGGTCAGCGATCGGTCGATCAACGTGCCGACCTGTTCATCGGTCAGCGATTCGAGCACGAACACGCGCGCGCGCGAAAGCAGCGCCGAGTTGACCTCAAACGATGGATTCTCAGTCGTCGCGCCGATCAGAATAATCGTACCGTCCTCGACGTAGGGCAGCACGGCATCCTGCTGGGCTTTGTTGAAGCGGTGAATTTCATCAATAAAGACAACCGTGCGCTGGCCGAACATGCCGAGCCGGTCCTGCGCCTCCTTGACCACCCGGCGCAAGTCGGCCACGCCCGCCGAAACCGCCGACAGCGGCTCGAAGTGCGCGTTGGTCGTCTCGGCCACAATCCGCGCGAGGGTTGTTTTGCCAGTGCCGGGCGGCCCCCACAGGATCAATGAGAACAGCGTATCGCCAGCGATGGCGCGCCGCAGCAGCCGCCCCTCGCCAACAATTTGTTCCTGCCCAACATATTCATCGAGCGTGCGCGGGCGCATGCGCGCGGCGAGCGGTGCCTGCCGATTGAGCACCTCGGCGCGCTGGTCGTCAAACAACGTTTTTTGTGCCTTTGGCATAGTGTGTACCGATGATCATGCGTGTTACTACGTCCATGATACCATACAACGCCAGCATGGCCATGCATGCGTTGTGTCTGATGAAATGTACTTTTCTGGTACCAAAGCTGGACAAGGGACTATGATGAGTTGGGACATGCAGGCTATTGAGGTGCGCTGTCGTATCGCGTATGCTATACATCAGAAAGCACTGTAGGCACAGGGTGAGCGATCAAGAAATCCCTCCATTCGTTCCACTTACAACCTCATTATCCTCCCACACCCTCTTCTCGCTCATCTGACAGCATACAGTGCCTCCGTAAACGACGAACCGGCTGCGAGTAACTCGCAGCCGGTTTGCTTTTTGGTACAATACCTGAAGCTCGCTCTAAATCCATCGCACTTTAGAAGATATTATCGTCGAACTGATTTGAGAATAAAGAGTAAGATGACAGCGCCAATCACGGCAACAATGAAGCTTGGAATATCAAAACCGGCGACAAAATCTGCGCCGGTGAGCAAACTATAGAGAAACCCGCCGATAAATGCGCCAATAATGCCAACAATAATATTCACGAGGCAACCTTGTCGCTCGTTCGTTCCCGCAATCATGCTTGCCACCCAGCCTGCCACCGCGCCAAAGATTAACCATGCGATAATACCCATTGTCTGCTCCTTTTTCGAAAGAGTTCCGTGTATGTTCCTACAGCAAACAGCATGCCAATAATAACTATTTTTCCAGGCGACCATGTGTTGCATAACCCTCCGCACGAAATGCTGGAAGGGCAACTGATCGAGCCGCATGAGTCGCCCGCCCGCGCGCAGCTCATCCATGATGCCGTGGTCGCGGCAGCACTCGGCCCGATCATGCCGCCGCGCTCGTTCGGACTCGCGCCGGTGCGCGCGGTACACAGCGACGATTACCTCCAGTACCTGGAACATGCCTACGAGCGCTGGGTCGCCGCCGGTGGCGCGCCCGCCGCCGTCATTCCCGACACGTTCGCCGTGCGCTGGATGAATCGCCCGCCGCATGGTGGGTTGGCACTGCCAGGCTATTATACCTTCGATACCAGCGCGCCAATTGTGGCTGGAACCTATCAGGCGGCGCGCATGTCCGCCGACGCTGCGCTGACGGGTGCGGCGCTGCTGCTGGAAGGCGAGCGTGCGGTCTACGCGCTGTGTCGCCCACCCGGCCACCATGCCGGGCGCGACATGTGCGGCGGCTATTGCTTTCTCAACAACGCGGCGATAGCGGCGGAATATCTGCTATCGCAGACGACGGGCGAGGGACGAAGGACGAAGGTTGCCATTCTGGATATTGATTATCACCATGGCAATGGAACGCAGCAGATCTTCTACGAACGCGCCGACGTGCTGTGTATCTCAATCCATGCCGACCCATCCTATGAATACCCGTCATTCGCAGGCTATGCCGACGAACGCGGGGCGGGCGCAGGCCAAGGCTGCAATCTCAACCTGCCGCTGCCGGAAGGAACCGATGATGATACCTTCCTCGCAGCGCTGGATCGCGCCCTGGCAGCGATTCACAGCTACGCGCCGCGCTTTCTGGTCCTTTCGGCAGGCTTTGACACATTCGATGGCGACCCGCTCGGCAAATTCAAACTGACGACCAACAGGTACCGAGCAATCGGCCAGCGCATTGCGGCGCTCGGCATGCCGACGCTCATCGTGCAGGAAGGCGGCTACGCGACCGCCGCGCTCGGCGACAACGCCATTCACCTTCTTCAGGCCTTTATTTGAGGAATGTCTATGCAATATCGTATTTGTCACATTAGCTATGGCTCAGCGATCAAAACGAGTTTATTGATCGGTTGGTTGGTAGCGCTCCTGCCCGCACTCTGCCTTGCCGCGATTGGCGTGCGCGCGCTACAGCAGGTCAACGGCGCTGTCTCTCAGATTCAACCCTATGAAATAACGGTGCTGGGGCAGCGCCTGGCGCGCTTCGACGCGCTGCAAGAGCTACAACTGGCCGATGCCGCGCATACTGTGCAGCAGTTAACGGCCAATCCCACCGCTACGTTTCTGCGCTGGACGCTCGTTTTGACGCTTGCAGGCGCGGCACTGGTGCTGGCGGCTACGTTGCTGTTCTGCCTCGGCTACAATATCATTGCCGCGCTCGGCGGCGGGCTGGCAGTGGAAATTGAGGACGAGCCGCGTTGAGGCGGGTACGGCATGGTGTCTTTGCGTGCCAACGAATCAGCGCATGATAAGTGGCAGGTAGTGAACCGAAGCTGCTGCACTGGCGATGCGAACGACGGGCGCAGAAACCGTCTGTGTCTGCGCGCCAGAACGTACAATAGCCCTATTTTCAACGGTGAAATGATAGGCATGAATGCGCACTGTGATGGCAAATTGCTGCTGCGCGCCGCTGTTCAGGGTGCCGCTTGCCGTGAGCGACTGCCCGCTGGCTGTCATGCCCGGCGCATCGACGAGCACGAGGTTATCAGGCAGCGTATCGGTGACATCAAATGCGGCGGGTTCGGCACCCTTATTCACCAGAGTGAGCGTGTACACCAGCGTTTCGCCAACGGTGGCGGCCTGCGTGTTCACGGCCAACGTTGCTGTGAGCAACTCCGTTGTACGAAGATCAGCGCTATTGTCGGAAAAGTGGTACATTGAAGCGCCAATGTTGAAGCCATGTTGGCGTGTAGGGACAGTTGAGGCACGCGCCAGTGCCGGGGTGTATGCAGACCAGCATGCACATACGAAAACGAACATGACCAGCGCGCAACATCGGGCATGAAAATACACCATGACGCGAGAAACAAACACAAGGATTCTCTCTTATAACACGAATGTATCAGGGCACACATGTATAGCTCTATTGTATGAACGAAAGGTAAACACCGTCTAAACATCTGTCACATATACGTGACAAATTCATTATTTGCTACAATGGATAATAAAAAGGGACTGACGTATACGTCAGTCCCTTTTCGTGTAGGTCATGCTTGCTTAATTATCCACGCTGCTGATCATGGCCCCTTTACAATCAA
This sequence comes from Roseiflexaceae bacterium, assembly GCA_035765855.1. Classification (GTDB taxonomy): domain Bacteria; phylum Chloroflexota; class Chloroflexia; order Chloroflexales; family Roseiflexaceae; genus DASTWM01. The sequence continues at coordinate 3,186 of DASTWM010000291.1, read as the reverse complement.
TGGTAAGTAGATGTTTGGTAGCACGACTACAACCGGCTGCGCTGTTACCGTGTGTGGTTGCCCATCACCTGATACAGTCGCGCTGTTGTCGATGACACTTCCAGCCGCAACATTCGGCTTGACCTGTACGGTAATGACATACTTCTGCGTCGCGCCCGCAGCAAGATCACCAGTCGCGGTCAATGTTTGTCCATTCTGCGTCATGGTTGGTGATGTACTGACAACAGTCAGGTTCGGGCCAAGCGTGTCCGTCAGCGTAAACGTACCTGCTTGCTGCCCGCTGTTTACGACATTGATGGTGTAGACCAACTCGCCGCCCGGTGCAATCTTGTTCTTATCGACTGTCTTGTTGGAGGTGCTAAAGTTCGCAATACCAACTGTCACCGCCGGTGCAGGTAGCGTGTGCGTTGTACCATCACCAGTCAGCGTTGCTGCGTTGTTAATTGTGCCAGCAGAATCCGCCTTGACGCTTACGGTATACGAAATCTGCTCGCCCGCCGAAATAGGCCCTGTTGCTGTCAGAGTTGAGCCACTCTGAGTAAGGCCAGGCGATACATTCACGACAGACAGTTTGGCGTTCAGCGTATCTGTAAGCGCAAAGGTGCTATCTGCATCGCCGCTGTTCACAATCGATAGCGTATAGGTGAATACTTGACCCACAGCGACACTCTGGGCACTCACGGTCTTGGTTGAATTGCTGAAGTCAGCAATCAAAGGTTTTGGATTGGCCGTTGTGCTATCGGTATTATTCGTCTTGTCGTTATCCGTGGTTGATGTGCTTGCGGATGCCGTGTTGACAAGTGCGCCAGTCGCGCTCGCGCTCACCGACGTGACGAGCGAAATCGCCTTTTGTGTGCTCAGCGCTCCAAGGTTCCACACCACCGTTTGACCGTTCTGCGTCGGCGTGATACCGCTATCATCACTGACGTACGTCAAGCCAGCCGGCAAGGTGTCGGTTAAGACGACATTATTGGCTGTGGAAGGGCCAGGGTTAACCGTAAGCGCATAGGTGAGCGACTGACCAGGCCGATAGAGCGAAGGGCCGGTCTTGGTCACTGCGAGGTCGGTTGCGTCTTTCACCGCCACATTCACGGTACACTGCGCTGTCTCACTCGCATCCTGGCTGACGAATTGAATAGAAACCGGATACGTTCCAACTGCCTGTGTCCCATCAATGCGGAGGACAGCTGAATACGTACCGCCAGCCGCCGTCGCAGGTGTCTGGTTTGTCAATGAAATACCGGCAACACTTGAACCTGTGATATTGGCCTGATTCACAATGCCATTCGGATCAAACGCGCTTACGGCAACATTTGTTGTAGCATTACGAAAGGCTGTCACATTGACAGGGCAGTCAGACTGTGGTGCCGCAGTCGCAAACCCCGCAGTGACGGAGAGATCGTCAACCGCCAAACCATCATCTATTCCTGTAACATTGTCCTTCTCCCAGAGCAGCAACATTTCGTTCCCAGGAGCAAAATCCGGGTTGAGGGTAATCGTTGCAGAAACTGCATGGCTGTTGGCAGGGCTGTTGCCGTCAATAGCACCCGCGCCTGAGTTCTGAGGGCTGTTAAAATCAAGCGATGGATAATCCGTAAGGCTTGCTGCTGCCGTGGTGTGGAAATCCGCCGCACTAATGGATGCAGCCTGCTTGTACTTGAATTGCAGCCGCTCTGTGGTCGTGACGGTATTGCCATCATACCACTGCTCACCGGTGTACGAGACCGTAATGGTCTTGATACGGGCACCTGAAGTGTTCTTCAGCACAACACCAAAGCGCTTGGGATTATTGGAGGAATTTCCTACGAGACCAAGCGCGCGCTCATTGCTACCTGCTGACGCGCCAAAGCTGTAAAGCCCGCCTGACGGAGAAGTCGGAGCATCAAGGTTGTATGCAGCAATGCTCGTAATGTCCGTATTTCCTGCTGCTGCGTACCATCCCTGGAGTGTCACATCATTCTGCCATGCAGGTGCCCCAGTAGCAGGCAAAGTATCGAAGTTCTGGCTGTACGCTTGCACAGATGGAATGGAAACCGCAGCCCGCGCCGTGCCGAGCGAGAACATGCCCGCAAGCAAGGCAGCAAGCAGCGCAAAGGCAAGGCCGAATCTTGCCGTGGTGTGGCGTTGTACGCCATGTGTAGTCGTCATAGACTCCTCTCATGCAATTACATTGGACCTACGCTCTATTTATACCGCATGTCACACAAGAATACCTACAATATATTGGACATGTGACAAAATTGTAAACACGCAGGTGCGACAGCGCATCGTATTTGTTGAATTTCAACAGCATTAACCTTTCAATGGTCAGGGTGTTGCAACAAACGCGCCATGCCCACGCTGCTTTGCCCTGCGAACGAGAATGAATACACCCATGATTGAAGCGGGCTGACGATGTCGTCAGCCCGCTCCATGCAGACCGTAGTGTAAATGCTGCCGTTATTAGCGAACAATCATTGGCAGGTACAGGTTGCGCGCTGGAGGTGTTGCAGGCCCAACTGTTACGGCAGGCGCAGTCAACGTGCGCGTCGTGCCGTCACCCGTCAGCGTGGCCGCATTGTTGACCGTTCCCTCAGCATTCGCCTTGACACTCACCGTGTAGGTGATGAGCGTGCCTGCATCGATCGTACCGGAAGCCGTCAGCGTCGAGCCGTTCCGCGTCAAGCCAGGCGATACCGCGACCACAGACACGTTCGAAGGCAGCGTGTCAGTCAGATTGTAGGTCGTCGCCGCATCTCCGCCGTTGTCAACGGACAGCGTATAGGTAAAGACCTCGCCCACCTGTACGTTGGTCTTGTCCACCGTCTTGCTCGACTCGCTCAATTCGGGCGTGCCGACATACAACTGCGCGGTTGTTGTCGCGCTATCGTTGTTCGGATCGTTACCTGCGGCCGTGGTTGTGCTGACCGTCACAGTGTTCGTTAGCGGGCCGCTGGCATTTGCTGCCGCAGTAGCCTTGAGCGAAATCACCTTCTGCGCCGTCAGTGTGCCAAGATCCCAAACCACGGTTTGACCAGTACGTGTTGGCGTGACACCACTATTATCGCTCACATACGTCAGGCCAGCCGGCAGCGTATCGGTGACAATCACCGAGGATGCCGGTTGCACGCCCGGATCAACCGTAATGGCGTACGACAGCGGCTCGCCTGGTTTGTAGGTTGACGGGCCATCCTTCGCCACTGCCAG
>DASTWM010000290.1:0-3211 GCA_035765855.1 Roseiflexaceae bacterium | reverse complement strand
CGCATAGCTATACCCCTCACCCTCGGTCCCTCTCCCAGTGGGAGAGGGAAGCGGCGGCAGCCGCCGAGTGAGGGAAATTCGTCAACGAAGGCGGCGAGCATGGCATGCCCGCCGCGTTTTTGTACGCATGCACATAGTCTCCATGCTGCTTCTTAATAATGTCTAAACACGTTTTCTCTACAATGCAATCAGTAAGCGAACACACAAAGAGGAAACACAATGAAGCAGGCACCTGTTAAAACCAACCGCAATAAAATCAATCTGTTCTTCGACATCGCCATCTTTATCACATTTCTGATCGCCATGGCACCGCACTTCAGTGGCATGGCCGTCCATGAATGGCTCGGCGCGGCGTTTGGCGCGGCGATCGTCACGCACCTGCTGCTGCAATGGCAGTGGATCGTCGAAGTGACCAGGCGCATGTTCAGCACGGCACAGTGGTCGGCGCGCATCAACTACATCCTGAACACGCTCCTGTTTATCGACGTGACACTTGTGATTTTTAGTGGCCTGATGATATCCGAGGTCGCGCTGCCGCTGCTCGGCATCCAGACAACGCACGGCGGCATCTGGCGGATGCTGCACGGCTTCACAGCCGACTTCTTCCTGGTGCTGGTCGGGCTGCATGTCGCGCTGCATTGGCAATGGCTCGTCAACATGGTCAAGCGCATGCTGCCACAGCGGCATACGGCACGGCACCTGCCGCAGGTCAGCGCCAGCGCACAAACAACCCAGAAAGAGGCTTAACATGAAACTCATCGCACGCATACTCGCCATTCTCGCCGCCGCGCTGGTCGTTGTCGGCGTCACATTCGCCATCAGTCAAACGAGTTTTGCCCAGAGCACGCTGCCCGCTATGCCCGACCGCGCGGTGCAAGCCAGCAGCACAGCCACCCAAGTCAGCGCTACGCCTCCGCAGCGCGGCCCAGGCGGCGAGCATGGCGGGCAGGGCATGAGCCTGTTTGGAGCAATTGACCTGTTGCAGAACGTCGTAGTCGTTGGCGCAATCGTCGCCATGGTTGCGCTGGCAAAACGGCTGTGGGCCAGAATTGCAGGCGGGAGTGAAAAAAGCAAAGGCAAACGCGCGTCCAGATCACCGTCGGCCACATAAGCACGCAGGAAATACATGCTCACGCTTGCGAGCGGCGATAATTCGTTTGATAATAAACACAACGCATTATCAAAACACCGCCGCTCGCAGCGCGGGCGCATGGCAAGGAGCCTAAAGGCATGGCACAAACAATTCTGGTTGTAGACGACGAAGCCAGGCTGCGCGACCTGCTGCGCGTGTACCTGGAGCAAGAAGGCTACCGCGTTGTGGAAGCGGCGAACGGCCGCGAGGCGCTGTACGTCGCGCGGGTTGAGAAGCCAGATTTGATTGTGCTCGATCTGATGATGCCGGAGATGGGCGGCTACGAATTCATGCGCGCGTTCAGCAAAGAAGCGGAAACGCCGGTGATCATGCTGACGGCCAAAGTCGAAGATCAGGACAAAATCCTCGGGCTGGAGCTTGGCGCGGATGATTATCTCGCCAAACCGTTCAATGTGCGCGAACTGATTGCGCGCGTGCGGGCCGTGTTGCGGCGCACGCAGAAGGCCGCCGTCGAACCGGATCTGCTGCGCGCCGCCGACATCACGCTCGATCGGGCGGGCCGCACGGTGAAAGTTGGCGAGCATTATGTGGACCTGACGCCCTCTGAATTTGCGATTCTTGCGACGCTCATGGCCGCGCCGGGGCAGGTATTTTCACGGCTCGATCTGCTCGATCGCGTTTCAGGGGAGGCGTATGAAGGCTATGAGCGCACCATTGATGTCCATATTCGCAACCTGCGCGCGAAGATTGAGCCCGACCCAAAGAATCCAGCCTACATCGATACCGTCTACGGCATGGGCTACCGGTTTGCGGCGCACCGCGCGTCCGGCGCGTAGTTCGGAACAAGGTGGAGGGGCTATGCGGTCGCTTACGGTGAAACTCACACTGGCTTTTGTGCTGGTCGGCGCGGTTGGCGCGATTCTGGTGGCCGTGATTGTCGGTCTGCGCACGCGCACGGAATTCAACCAGTTTTTGTCCGAGCACGACCAGGCAACCCTGGTGCAAAGTCTCAGCAGCTACTACACGGCGCACGATGGGTGGGATGGCGTGGCTGAGATGCTGAGAAGCACGTCGCCGCTCGACATGTACAGCCGCAACGTGGTCCTGATTGATGCCAGCGGCACGGTGCTGCTTGGGAATGGCCGCTACCCGACAGGCTCAAACGTGCCGCCAGCCGAGCGCAACGGCACAATGATCACCGCGAGCGGGCAAACCGTCGGCATGGCGCTCTTTGCGACGCCCAACACTGGCCCGCAGCCCAACCGGCCACCGCGAGATGCTGACTTTTTAGCGCGGGTGACGCAGGCAGCGGCGATAAGCGTGGCAGTAGCGGCGCTGCTGGCGCTGCTGCTCGGCGCGCTGCTGGCGCGCACGCTGACGCGCCCCATGCGCGAACTGACGGCGGCGACCCAGGAAATGGCACGCGGTAAGCTCGACCAGCGTGTGACGGTGCGCTCGCGCGACGAAGTAGGCGAACTCGCGCGGTCATTTAATCAGATGAGCGCCGACCTGGCGCGCGGCAGCCAGCTTCGCAAGCAGATGACGGCTGACCTGGCGCATGACTTGCGCACGCCGCTCAGCATTTTGCGTGGCTACACGGAAGGCTTGCAGGATGGGCGGCTTCAGGGCGCGCAACCGGTGTACACGATCATGCACGGCGAGGTCGAGCACCTTCAGCGGCTGGTCGAGGATTTGCGCGTGCTGTCGCTGGCCGACGCGGGCGAACTGTCGCTGAACCTGCGGCCAATCGACCCGGCGGCGCTGCTGGAGCGCACGGCGCTGGCCTATTTCGTTCAGGCCGAGCAGCAGGGCATCGCGCTCCAGGTGCAGGCCGATGAATCGCTTCCCTCGGTCGTGGTGGACACCGACCGCATGACGCAGGTGTTGAACAATCTGGTCTCGAACGCGCTGCGCTACACCGACAAGGGCGCGATCATGCTGGCGGCGCGCGCGGACGATCAGCATGTGCAACTCCAGGTGTGCGACAGCGGCAGCGGCATCGCCGCCGAGGATCTGCCCTTCATTTTCGACCGCTTCTACCGCGCAGATAAAGCGCGCCAGCGCACCGACAGCACGACTTCCGGGCTGGGGCTGGCGATTACCAAGGCGATTGTGGAG
>DASTWM010000289.1:0-6861 GCA_035765855.1 Roseiflexaceae bacterium | reverse complement strand
GGAGCGGTAGCCCCATTCGCGCGGCGCTGGAACTGTTTCTTCGACATGCGCATCGCCAAGCCCGCCGATTTTAGCAAGCTGGTCGGACAGGATCTGGCGTTTGAAGCGCAGTTGCGCGTCGTAGGCGATGTGCTGCCAGGGCATGTGATCCGCGCCGGGCAGTCGTGGCGGCACGCGGTCGGGCGATTCCTGAAGTACTTCGGTGACATCGCCGCGCGCGTAGGCATCACGCTGTTCGGTGATCTGCACGCGCACATGCTCGCCGGGCAGGCCGCCGCGCGCAAACACCACGCGCCCTTCGTCGCGCCCAACGCCCTCGCCGCCTTGCGCCATGCCGTCCAACGTGAGTTCAATTGTTTCTGGCCAACTATTCATAACAGTGAGTATAGCACCAAATTACGACAAGATGACAAGATGAAAAGGTGACAGGATGATAAGGAACTGGGGGAATTCGTAGGAACTTTCGGAACCGAGGGAACTCATTGATGCTTGATGTTTGGTTCTGGGTTCTCCAGTTCTCGGGTTCTTTGGTGCTATCTTTCTTCGTCCATCTTCCATCGTCATCTACATATTGACAGCGCACAACAACCATGTTACGCTTTACATATTCTTCCACAAATCATCGTTATGGTGCGCTATTCCGTGTCGAATGCGTCACACCCAAACCTATGTCTGAAAAATATTATCAGCGGTACGGTCCGGTGCATCGCCGCCGCGCCGACGGATCGCTTGAGCCGGGTGAGCCGCCGCAGCGCGAGCTGCCGCCTGAACGGCCCCATGGCCGTCATCGTACGCAGCGCCGCAAGCGCCGCAGCATCGTCAAGCCTTTGCTGTTTGTGTTATTCGTTGCGGCAATAGCCATCGCGCTGCCCTACGCCGCCAACCTGTACGGCGGGCATGAAGCTGTGCAGGGCGTCAGCGTGCAGGGCAAAGCCGTTGGCGGCATGGACCAGCAGACGATTGCGAAGCAGCTTGAGCAGCGCTACGCGGCATGGAGCAGGCAGCCGCTGACGCTGACGTTTGAAGGCAACCAGTGGCAGCCAACGCTCACCGATCTGGGCGTGAAGCTCGACGTGAACCAGACCGCCGAGGCCGCCGTGACGGCAACGCGCGCGGGTGGCCCGCTGGAGCGCGCCGAGGATTTGTGGGCGCTCTGGCGTGGTGGGGTCGACGTGCCGCCGCGCCTCTCGGTGGATCAGTACACGCTGCAAGCCTACCTCACGAATATTTCGCGCCAGCTTGAGCAGCCGCCGCGCGACGCCGCGCTGAGTGTGGCCGAAGGCAAAGTCATTCCAACGGCGGCGCGTACCGGGCGGCAGGTGCTGGTGGATACGACTGCCAACGATATACTGCATGCGCTGCAATCGCTTCAGCCGCAGACCGTCGCGTTGCAGACCCGCCCGCTTGCGCCACTGCTGACCGACAAGGGCATGGCGCAGGCGATTACGGATGCGCGCACGCTGCTGAGCGGCCCGCTGACTCTGACGCATGGCGACCAAAGCTGGACATGGCAGCCGAATAAAATTGCCGAACTGCTGTCAACCAAAGCCAACAACGGTCAGATGACGGTGACGGTCGATCCAGAGCGCCTGCACAAAGCCGTCGAGGATCTGGCGCAGGTGGTTGATTCGGGCAGCGCCGAGCCGCGCCTGGCGTTCAACGGCAGCGGTTTGCAGATTATCGAGCCGGGCAAGACCGGATGGCAGCTCAAGCAGGACGAGGCGGCTGCGGCGATTAGCCAGGCGCTGCAACATAATCAGCGCACATTGGCGCTGCCGGTCGCGGAAGTGCAGCCGCAGGTCACGCCCGAAAAGCTGGCGACGCTCGGCATCCACGAACTGGTCGGCGAAGGCAAGACCAGTTTCGCTGGTTCGGCGGCCTACCGCATCACCAACATCAAGGCTGGCGCGGCGCGCATGAACGGCGTGCTGATTGCGCCCGACGAGGAGTTCTCGTTCAACACGCAGCTTGGCGCGGTGGATGAGACGAACGGCTTTGTGGAAGGCTACGCCGTGATTGGCAACCGCACGCAGCTTGAATGGGGCGGCGGCGTGTGCCAGGATTCGACCACCGTCTATCGGGCGGCGTTCTGGGCTGGCCTGCCGATTACCGAGCGGCACGCGCACCCGTTCTACATCAGTTGGTACGACGCCTACAGCTACCCCGATCAGGCCGGGCCGGGCATGGACGCGACGATCTACACTGGCGTGCAAGACCTGAAGTTCAGGAACGACACCGGAAACTGGCTGCTCATGGAGGCCACGGTAGATCAGGCCAACCAGGTGCTGACGGTGCGGCTGTACGGCACCAGGCCCAACCGCACGGTGACGCTGCGTGGTCCGACAATTGATAACGTTGTGCAGCCGCCCGCCAAGCCGGTCTACGTGGATGATGCCACTGTGCCTGCGGGAACGGTGAAGCAGACCGATGTGGCGCGGCGCGGCATGGACATCGCCGTGGAGCGGATCATCAGCGAGAACGGCGTCGAGCAGAAGCCAGAGGTGTTCTTCACGCGCTTCAAGGCATGGCCGAACGTGTTCGTGCGCGGCACGGGACGCTGATTCGCGCCCTCACCCTCAATCCTTTTCCCGCTGGGAGAGGGATGTCGAATGTAGTGAGACAGGGTGAGGGCTGTAGACGAACAACGAATGTCATTGCGTAGGGGCCGACCAGTGTGTCGGCCCGTGCTGTTTTTTATTGTGATCATGGCGGGCATGCTGTGGGTGGTAGCCCTGCCGGGAAATGAAGCCGTATTTTCCCGATCTCTCCTGGCACGCGTGCTATAATACACAGAACGAAACATTTCAAGGTTAAGAACAATGACCCTCGAACTCTATGACGATCTGCCCACCAGCTATCAGGTGGAGCATATTACGATTCAACCGAATATTATTCTCGCGCCCATGGTCGGCGTGACCGATAGCGTGTTCCGGCGCACCATTCTGAGCTTTGGCGGCTGCGGCCTGGTCAGCAGCGAAATGACCAGCGCAGCCTCGCTGAACCCCAAGGCGCTCAAGCGCCATAACCCGCTCGCCTTTCTGCCGGAAGAACGCCCGATTACGATCCAGTTGAGCGGCAACGATCCCGATCTGGTTGCCAGCAGCGCGAAGTTGGTGGAGCAATTTGGCGCGGATATTCTCGACATCAACTGCGGCTGCCCCTCGCCCAAAGTAACCGGCGGCGGCCATGGCTCGGCGTTGCTGCGTGACCTGCCGAAGATGGAGCGGCTGCTGCGGGCTGTCAAAGCCGCCGTGCAGATTCCAGTCACGCTCAAGTTCCGGGCTGGCTGGGACGAGGAAAGCCTGAATTATTGCGACACCGCCCGCATGGCCGAATCGGTTGGCGTGGCGGCGCTGGCGCTGCACCCGCGCACCAAGGCCCAGGGCTACAAAGGCATGGCCGATTGGACGCGCGTGGCCGAGGTGAAAAAGGTCGTTGGCATTCCCGTGATTGGATCGGGCGACGTGTCCGACGGATATGACGCGCTCCGCCGCCTGCGCGACAGCGGCACGGACGGTGTCATGATCGGGCGCGCGGCCATGGAAAATCCGTGGATCTTCAGCCAGATTGCGCAACTCCGGCGCGGCGAGCAGCCATGGGAGCCACAGCCCGCCGATAAATATGAGTTCCTGACGCGCTACCTGGATCTGTGCCGGGCTGAGATGCCGGAGCGGCTGGCGCTTAACAAGATCAAGCAACTCATCGGCCAATTCAGCGTTGGCTTGCCGGGAAGCGCCATGCTGCGCAGCTCTGTCCATCGCTCAAGCGCTACAGAAGAAGCTCAAGCGCATATCGAGCGCTTTTTCGCTCCATACCTCGAAGTGGTGGCAGGGTAAGCGCCGGCACCAGCATGCGCTGCGTTTTCCGTATGCTGGAGTTGTGTGAAGCAAGGAGGGAACCATGGAGTTTCGGCCCATACGCGTTGTTCACTACGGTCTGGGAGCAATCGGCACCGATGTCGCCAGAATCATTGCCAATCAGCCGAGCCTGCGCATCGTCGGCGCGATTGATCACGACCAGCACAAGGTTGGGCGTGATGTCGGCGAAGTGATTGGCCTCAATCGTACGCTCGACGCGCCGGTTTCCAACAACGCAATGGAGTTGCTTACGCAAACCCATCCTGACGTTGTGGTTCACGCGACAACGTCGTTCTTCCATGGCGTGTACTCGCAGATTCGTGAATGTATTCAGGCGCGTGCCAATGTGATCTCGACATGCGAGGAGTTGGTGTACCCCTACGCCAGCGCCGCCGTCCTTGCCGCCGAACTCAACCGGCTGGCGGTACTCAGTGGCGTGACGGTGCTTGGCGCGGGTGTCAACCCCGGCTTTGTCATGGATCTGCTGCCGCTGGTGCTGACCGCGCCCTGCATCGACATTAACCGCATCAATGTAACCCGCGTGGTCGATGCAACCAACGGGCGTCCGCATTTGCAGCAGCGGATTGGCGCGGGGCTGTCCACTGACCAGTTTCGGAGCCATGTGGCAAGCGGCGTGGTGCGGCACGTCGGATTGAACGAATCGATACACATGCTGGCCGATGGCTTGAACCTGCGGATCGAGCGCTTCACCGAGTCGATCGACCCGATCATTGCAAACGACTGGATTCGCGCGCCGCATGTGCTGGTTGCGCCCGGTCAGGTGGCGGGCATCCGCCAGGTGGCGCAGGCCTGGTTCCATGGGCGCGACATGCTCACACTCACATGGCAAACTTCAGTGGGGGCGACAGAAACCTATGACTCAATTCACATCGACGCGACGCCGCCGGTTGATGTCGTGATACGTGGGGGCCTCCATGGCGATCAGGCGGCAGCCGCATTGCTTGTCCATGCGATTCCACGGCTGTTGAATGCAGCGCCGGGGCTGACAACCGTGCTCGAGTTGCCGCCGATTCACTATCAGCCGCGCCCGCACATGATTTTATCCCAGACCAGTTAATCCGTTCGCGTGGCCTGCGTTTATGTTGACATAGATGTGCTGTTGCGGTAACATACATCGGCGCGGCCCTCATGTGCGACCTGAGGGCTGCCCGTGTTACGCATACGATCGGCCCAGCCACAGGTCACGCAACCACGTTCACACCGTACAGAGAAGAAGCAGCGGAAGCCATATACATGTGTTTGCAGGCGTGTGCCGTCGAAGCGGTAAGGTGAAAGTATTATGGAAGAGCAGGTCACAACATTTCTCCAGCATTTGGCGGAAAAGCGGGGCTTGTCCGCGAATACTGCGGCTGCATATCGCACGGATCTCGATCAATTCATCACGTTTCTCCGTGAGCGTGGGCTGGATGACTGGGCAGCCGTATCTCATGATGATGTGCTCGCCTTCCTGCTCTACCTGCGCGAGCGCCGCTATGCGAATTCGACGGTGGCGCGGCGCACGGCTGCGGTGAAGTCGTTCTATTCCTACCTGACGACGGAAGGGCATGTGCCGAGCGATCCGACCGAGCGGATTGACTCGCCCAAGGTCGACCGCTACCTGCCAAAATCGCTGTCGCCAAATCAGGTGGATGAATTGCTTGAGTTGCCGCTGCGCAACCCGACGCCCGAGCGACTGCGCGACAAGGCCATGATCGAATTGCTGTATGCTACTGGCATGCGCGTGAGCGAACTGGTGTCGCTGAACGAGCGCGATATAATCATGGAAGATTCCAAAGTGCGCTGCGTCGGCAAGGGTGGCCGCGAACGCGTGCTGCCGCTCAATGATTCGACCATGACCGCGCTGGAAGAATACCTGGACATTGCGCGGTCGCAACTGAGCCGTGGCGCGGCGCAGAAGACCGAGGCGCTGTTCCTGAACCATCGCGGCAAGCGCCTGACGCGCCAGGGGTTTTGGTTGATTCTGAAGGGCTACGCCGACGAAATGGGCATCCAGGAGCTGACGCCCCACACTCTGCGGCATTCCTTTGCCTCGCACATGATCAACAACGGCGCGGATGTGAAGTCGGTGCAGGCGCTGCTCGGCCATGCCTCGCTTTCGACCACGCAAATCTATACCCAGATTCAGCAGAGCAATGGTGCTGTGCCGCGTGATGGTGTGGCGCATGCTGAAATGAATCCCATGGAAGAGGATGAAACCGTGCTGGCCGAGGCGGATGAGGAGTAAGCCTTTCGGCGGATTGCCGGCTGACTGGCGACTGTGGTATACTGCCCGTACTGGCGTTGAAGCAGAGGAGTACCTGCCGAACCAGCCTTAGCGAGCCGGGGAAAGTGCAAGCCCGGTGGCAGCGGCGGCGGGGAAGGGCGCTGTGGAGCCAAAATTGATTGATAGACGAGAGACCAGCTCTGGAAGTTCTGAGTTTTGAATGTTGAGTTTTGAGTAAAGACCTATTCCTATTCATAACTCAAAATTCTTAACTCATAACTCCCGCAAGGGTTGGTAACTGGGGTGGAACCGCGCACCGCCATGGTGCGTCCCCAGGCGATCTGTATGTCGCCTGGGGCTTTTTGTTGCTTCAGGCACAGATGTGAGAACAAAAAGAGAGAACAAAGAACATTTTGTTCTCTGCTCTTTGTTCTCTGTTCTCAAAAGGAGGTTCCAATGGCAGCAACAACACTCGAACAGGTTGTGTCGCTGGCAAAGCGGCGCGGGTTTATCTTTCAAAGCTCTGAGATCTACGGCGGCTTGCAGGGCGTGTTCGACTACGGCCCGCTCGGCGTCGAGTTGAAAAACAACATCCAGAACGATTGGTGGCGCGCCAACGTGTACCAGCGCGACGACATGGAAGGGCTTGACGCGGCCATTCTCATGAACCGGCTGGTGTGGAAGTATTCCGGCCATGAGGACACGTTCAACGACCCCATGGTCGATTGCCGCAACTGCAAGATGCGCTGGCGGGCCGATCACATTCATGGCAGGTGTCCG
>DASTWM010000288.1:0-19001 GCA_035765855.1 Roseiflexaceae bacterium | reverse complement strand
ATCGGTCACGCGCGCGGCGACCGCCTGATCGAGCGACATGCCGGTGAGTTGCTCGACGGCCACGCCAAGCACAATCAGGCCGATGTCACTATAGATCGTGTTTGTGCCGGTTGGATAGGCCGCCGCTGTTTCCAGCGCCATGCGGCGGGCGGCCTCGCGGCTCGGCTGGCGAAAGAGTGGCCGCCATGCGGGCAGGCCGGAACTGTGAGTCAGCAAATGCCGGAAGGTGATCTTGCTGAAGTCAACTGGCTCAGTTGTTTCGGCGACGCTGACGAACGCGCCGGGCGTGAGCGGATCTTCATACGGCGCGACCGGGCGCTGGCCGGAAAACGCGCTGATCACCTCGGATACGGGCTGGTCAAGGCCGGCGCGACCCGCCTCAACCAGCGCCATGAACGTGGTCACGACGAACAACTTCGTCACCGAAGCCAGGTCGAACAAGGTATCGGGCCGGGTCGGCTCCGCGCGTGCTTCGTCCAGCCAGCCGTAACAGCATTCGAGCACCGGCTCGTCGCGCCAGCGCACGACGAGTTGCGCGGCGGGCGTGGTGTCCGGCACGGCGGCGCGCATGATTGACTCTGGTGCGGTGAAATCCATAGCCCCCTGCATCACTTTCCCTGCACGAATTACCCACAGCAGTATCTGCAATCGTTTTAGCTGCCCCATTCCAGCAGATTGACCTCGACGATTGGCGCGGCGGCATCGCGCGGAATGCGAAACGTCTTGATCTCGCCGGGCCGGAAGCGCGCCTCAATCGTGCGCTCCCAATGCGGCAGCCGAATCGTTGCGTCGGTCGCCGTTTTGGTGCTTTCATAACAGCGCAGGATAAGGTCGTCGCCATCTTCGGCCTGCTTGAGCGCCGCCGCCACCACATTCGGCTGATCGACAGCAACAAACGTGTCGATCTGCGGCAGTGTTCCAGCGGGGTGATAGGTGCCGATCAGCGCGTACGGGCGCTGGTTCAGTTCGGCGGCGCGCTGCACCGTTTGCGCTTCTTCCCAGCCAGCAGCATGCGGGTAGATTGCGTAACGGAAGCGCTGCACGCCCTGGTCAATGAACGAGTACATGCGGTCCGGCTCAGGCACAGCCGGGTCGTGGTGCGCGTAGATCGGGCTGCGCAGCACGGTCATGCCGATGTCGCGCACAAAAATGTCGTAGCTGTACTTGCTGTCATTGATGATGCTGACGCCGTAAAGTTCATTCGTCGTGCGCGATGAGCCGGACACATCCACCCAACTCTGGCATGGATCTTCCTCGCCATTGGCGAAGCGCTCGGTCGCGCCGTACGGAATCTCCGCAGTGGTGCGATGAAAATGCACGTCGATTGGAAAGCGTAGCTTCAGCGCCTTCCACTGCTCGTGCCAATCCACCAGCGCGCTCACCTCGACATAATCAAGCTCGGCGTACAGCGTGAAATCCTGCACCAGCCGCGACTGGCCGTACTCGCTCATGACCCGCACGACCGAGCGCACCGGGCCATGTTCGATCAGCCGCACGCTCGTCGCCGTGAAGCGCCCGATCTCGTCGCGGAAGCTGAACACGTTGTGGCTCCATGTGTCGCTCTGGTCGTTGACGACGACCGGAATGGCCGCATCGCCGACGAACGCGCCGGTTTCTGCCAGCTTGTCGTACAGGTTGCTGATATAGCCGGTCTGCGCGTCAAAAGTGATGCGGAAGCGCCCGTTTTCCAGCGTGGTGTCGCTCGACTCATTGGCTGGCTCGTGCATTGCGGGTGCAGCCTGCGCGACCACATGAAACACCCGGTAGCCCAGCGGCGGCAGTTCGGCCACAAAGCATAAACGATGACGCCCGCGCGCCGTCGCCTCGGACTGAATCAGTTGCACCGGCACCGGCTGGCCCGTTTCGTCAGCCAGGCCATGCTCGTCGGTCCAGCGGCCAAACTCCAGTTCGACCACGGCCTTGTGCGCCCAGGCGTGCGGGTTGAACACCACAATCGGCATGCGGCCTTCCGCCATGGGAATGTTGATGTTCCACGCCAGCGATTGCGTGGCGGCGTTGAACGCCCGGTCGGCAATCGTCATGGCTTCGCCGAAAAGGTTGCGCGCGTCGTCGTAAGCCGATTCAAGGCTGGTGCCTGCCAGAATATCGTGGAACTGATTGAACAGCACGCCCTGCCACGCCCGCGCGAACTCCGCCGTCGGGTACGGCAGCCCGGTGGTCATGGACGCAATCGCCGCCCACTTTTCGGCAGTGGTGAGCGCCCACTCGGCCCGGCGGTTCCAGCGCTTGATGCCGGAATGCGCGGCGTAGCAGCCGCTGGCGTGGTGCTGCAAGTCGCCATGTACAACCGGCAGCGCGTCGCTTTGCTGCGCGACGGCGGCGAAAAAGCGGTTGGGCGAGCTGAACATCAGCTTCGGCATGTCGGCCGATTGATCGAGGCGGTGAATGCTCTTGAGGTTTTCGATCGTTGGCCCGCCGCCGTGATTCCCGACGCCGTAGAAGCACATCAACTGGTCGAAGGGCGGGCGCAACTCACCGGCGACGCGCCGAATGTGGATGTCCAACTCCCTGCCCCAGGTGCAGTACTCGAACGGCAGGCGGTAGGTCAGCACGCGCGAGCCGTCGTCGGACTCCCACCAGAACAGGCGGCTCGGCAGCCCTTTCTCCTGCGGGCCGGGCCGCATGAACACGTAGCGATCCATGCCGCTCAGCTTGAGAATCTGCGGCAGCGTGCCGTTGTGTCCGAAGCTGTCAACGTTGTAGCCGACCAGCGCCGTGACGCCAAATTTTTCCTTGAAATAATGCTGGCCGTACAGGCTTTGCCGCACGAACGACTCGCCGCTCGGAATGTTGCAGTCCGGCTGGATCCACCACCCGCCGACGATTTCCCAGCGGCCTTCCTGCACGCGCTGGCGAATCTCCTCGAACATGGCCGGGTTGATCTGCTCGACCCAGGCGTAGAACGCCGCCGAACTTGACACAAAAATGAAATCGGGGTCTTCGTGCATGCGGTCGAGCGCCGAACGGAACGAGGCGAGCACCTCGTGGCAGCCTTCCTGCCAGCGCCATAACCATACCGGGTCGATGTGGGCGTTGCCGATCATATGAAGCGTTTGCTGCTTGGGAGATCCAGTGGTCATGAACTGCGCTCCTGGCCTGCGCGGCCTGCTCAACGGTGAGAATTCATTATGTGGGCGCGATGATAGCACGCGGGGTATTTCTCGTCAACGCGAATCTGCCCACAATGAACATGGTTTGTTTCAAATGATCATTTCCTGGAATAAAGATATGGAAACAGGCTATAATCGCCTTCAGCTGATTCGATAGTAGCAAGGAAACTGATGTATAACGCCTATATTTTTGATCAGGATGGCACGATTTATCTTGGCGATGACGTTTTGCCGGGCGCTGCCGAAACGGTCGCGGCCTTGCGCAAAGCGGGCAGGCGCACGATCTTTCTGTCGAATAATCCAACCAAAACCCGCGAGCAGTACGCCGCCAAACTGACGCACATGGGCATTCCCACGCCCGTCGAGGACATCGTCAACTCGTCATTTGTCATGGCGCAGTGGCTCCAGAGTAAAGCGCCGGACGCGCGGCTATTCGTCGTCGGCGAGGAGCCGCTCAAGCAGGATTTGCGCGCGGCGGGCTTTGAACTGAGCGAAACAGCGGGCGAAATCGACATCGTGGTGGCGTCGTTCGACCGCACCTTCGATTACCGCAAGCTCCAGATCGCCTTCGACGCGATTCGGGCGGGCGCGCGGCTGGTCGCCACCAACCCCGACCGCTTCTGCCCGGTGCCGGGCGGCGGCCAGCCGGACTGCGCGGCCATGATCGCGGCAATCGAAGCCTGTACCGGCGCGCGCTGCGATCCGATCGTCGGCAAGCCTTCGCCGATCATGGTCGCGACGATCATGGACATGCTGCAACTGCCGCCCGCGCAGTGCATCATGGTCGGCGACCGGCTGGAAACCGACATTCGCATGGGCATCGACGCGGGCATGGAGACCTGCCTGGTGCTGACTGGCGACGCGACCCGCGCAACGCTGGCGGCCAGCGGGCTGGAGCCGACGCTGGTGCTGGAGCGGATCGATGGGCTGCTTGCGGGCGTCGTATATTCGGAAAATGTGTCCTGATGTCTTGCCAGCATGGTCCCTCTCTTGCTGCCATACGCATGAACAATAACGGATACTTCAAAGGTAAGAAAGCGAGCGAAGCATGGAGCATCGACTCCTTTTACTCAACCAATCGCAGCGCGTGTAAACCGAACGATCCAAATGTCTGGACTGCTTTAGCCCTCACCCTCGGTCCCGCTCCCACTGGGAGCGGGATGGCGCGAAGCGTCAGGGTGAGCGTATTTTGAACTAATTTGTGATTTGGTGTAATTATGCACATCCGCAATCGCCAACTGCTCGTTCGATTTGGTCGCACCACGTTTGGGTTTCATGTCCTCTGGCTACTGATCGTGCCGCTGGCATGGTGGAGCCTGGCGGTGCTGTGGATCGAGCTGACTCTGCCGACATCCGACATGCTGCTGGTGTGGCTGGCGGCGCTGTGTGCCGGGCTGCTCGGCGCGTTGTCGCTGGCAGCGCATGTGTGGGCGCACTACATCGCGGCGCGGCTCCTCCATGCGCCGCTGCCGGACATAACGCCGCTGGAAGTGTTTGGCGACGCGGCCCAGGCATGGCCTCCTGCTCAGGCAGCATGGAAGGAATGGCTGATCGCGCTGGCCGGGCCGATCATGAGCCTCGTGCTGGCGGGCGTGAGCTTGTTCGTGTGGAACGTGCAGATCGATCCGATTCTGAGCGCTGTGGTGCTGTTCGCGCAATTCTTTAATCTGGTGATCACAGTGGTCAATCTCGCGCCAGCGTGGCCGTTCGACGGCGGGCGGCTGGTGCGGGCGGTCTGGTGGGGCGTGCTGCGGCAGCCGGCGCGCGGCGAGCGCGTGGCGTGGTGGCTTGGGCATGCGCTGGCGCTGCTGCTGGTGCTGTGGGGCGCATGGCTGATCGCGCTCGGCGCGCGCTTTAGCCTGGAAACTGGCGGGGCGACCATCGGCATGGCGGTGCTGCTGTTTGTTGCTTTGCGTGTCCATGGACACCCACGCGCTGCGCCCGCGCCGGAGGAGGCGCATCGCGGAGTGCTGGCGCGCGCGGCGGCAATCTTGGCTGTGCTGGTGCTGCTGCTCGCGCCGCTCAGCATGCTGCCGCTGGTCGAAGGCATGTACGCGCCCGGTCCGGCGTTATCAGTCGAGCCGATGGTCACTGTGGACGCGGCGCATCGCCATCCCTACGACGGCACATTTTTGCTGACAACCGTGTCGCTGCAAACGCCAATCATTGCCGCGCAGTGGCTGGAGGCGCAGGTCAGCCCATTGGTGACGCTGGTGCCGCCCGAGCAAATCGTGCCGCCCGACATGACGCCGCAGGAGCAGGTGGCGCGCGACAACCGCATGCTGGAGGAAAGCGAAGCGACCGCGATTGTCACGGCGCTGCAAAAGGCAGGCTACAAAGCGACGCTCAGCAGCCAGGCGGTGGAAGTGATCGCGCTGGCGGCTGAAAGCAAGGCGCATGGCTTGTTGGAGCCGGGCGACCAGATCGTGGCGGTGAATGGCGTGCTGGTCACCTCGACGCCGGAATTGCTGGCGCAACTGGCAAAGCTCGATCCGCAATCCACCGCAAGCCTGGCCGTGCAGCGCGGCGGCGAGCGCCATGACATTGCCGTGCCGCTGCTGCCACCTGCTGAGCCGGGCGGGCCGCCGCGCATCGGCATTTACATTCAAAGCGCTGGTTTCAAGGTCGATCTGCCGTTTCCGGTTGAGATTACGCCCCAGAAGATCGGCGGCGGCCCGTCGGCGGGCCTGATGTTCACGCTCACAATCTACAACATGTTGACGCCCGGCGACCTGACCGGCGGCCACCACATTGCTGGCACCGGCACGATCAGCCTGGAGGGCAGCGTCGGGCCGATTGGCGGCGTAGCGCAGAAGGTGGCCGGCGCGGAGCAGGCCGGCGCAGAATATTTCCTTTCGCCGCCGGAAAATTATGAAGCCGCTCGCCGCGCCGCGCGCACGATCAAAGTCGTGCGGATCGCCACGCTCGACGAGGCGCTGGCGTTCTTGCGCAGCTTGCCGCCTGAGTCGTAGCGCGGCAGTGCTGATCATGCAGGCATGCATCGTGCTACATATGGCTTGTATCAAAGTCAAAATAGAGCAAGGAGGATGCAATGACGCAGCAACCATTTGAGCGCACATCGCGCAGCGGCCTGACCAACATCCGCGAAGGCATGGACGTGTATGACTCCGACGGTAAGCACATCGGCACGGTCGAGCGGGTCCACTTCGGGGCAAGCGTTGAAGGCGTACAGACCGCGACCCCTGGCGACGCAGATCTGCGCGGGAATTCGTTTCTCGACGACCTGGCCCGGGTATTTACCACCGACGATGTGCCAGACGAGGTGCGCAGGCGCTTGCTCCAGGAAGGGTTTATTCGCATCGACGCCGATGGCATCTTTGCGTCGGATCGCTACGTAACCCTTGAGCACGTCGCGAGCGTTGCCAGTGATCGCGTCACGTTGAGCGTGCCACGCGATCAACTGGTCAAATCATAAGACCTAACGTAGCTTTCGCTGAGCCGCAGTCATAATTATTCATGGCTGCGGCTTTGCATTTTGCCGAATGTGCGGCAGCGCTGTGCCAGGGTACGGTGGACATGGCATATGTCGTGCTAGTAGGTGACACGACCTATTTTGAGCGGAGAAAGGGGCAGAGATATGACCGAACGCGAGCATGGATGGCGGGCCTTCGGGCCGGACAGTGGCGTCGGCAGCACCAACATCAGCGACAATGAGCGCTTTGTTTCCGTCGTCGGTGGCGGCGCGGCGCTGCTGCTCGGCCTCGCGCGCCGTGGCGTACCCGGCGCGGCGCTGGCGCTTGGCGGCGCATACCTGATCTATCGCGGCACAAGCGGCCACAGCCCGATCTACGGCGCGCTGAACGTGCAAAGCACGCACGAAGGCGGCGTCAAGGTGCGCAAGACCATGACGATCAATCGTCCCGTCGAGGACGTGTACAACTTCTGGCACAACTTCGAGAATCTGCCGCGCTTCATGCAGCACCTGCAGGAAGTGCGCGTTATGGACAATGGCCGCTCGCACTGGGTGGCGACTGCGCCGACCGGCACGGTTGAGTGGGATGCCGAAATAACGACCGACCGGCCAAATGAGATCATTGGCTGGCGTTCGCTGCCGGACTCGCAGATCACCAACGTCGGCGGTGTTCATTTCCGGCCTGCGCCTGCCAATCGCGGCACCGAAGTGGAAGTTTCACTGGTCTACGAACCGCCCGCTGGCGCGGCGGGCGCGCTGATCGCCAAGCTGTTCGGTGAAGAGCCGACCGTACAGGTTACCGAGGATCTGCGGCGCTTCAAGAGCCTCATGGAAGCTGGCGAAATCCCGACAATTGAGGGCCAGACGCATGGCGAGCGCTCGATGATTGGCAAAGCGCTGTCGGGCGTGATGTAATACGAACCGCAGATGCACGCCGATGCACTTTGTATGTATCGGCGGTTCCATGTGTATGAGGAGAGGATATGAAAGCTATTTGCTGGCAAGGAAAAGATAACGTTTCAGTTGAAAATGTGCCCGATCCGCAGATTATCAACGACCGCGACGCGGTGATCAAGATCACGCGCACGGCGATCTGCGGCTCGGATCTGCATTTGTACGATGGCTATATTCCGACCATGGAAAAAGGCGACATCATCGGCCACGAGTTCATGGGCGAGGTCGTGGAGGTCGGAAAGAACGTCAATAATCTCAAGATCGGCGACCGCGTGGTGGTGCCGTTCACCATCGCGTGCGGCAACTGCTTTTTCTGCAAGCAGCGCCTGTGGTCGCTGTGCGATAATTCGAATCCCAACGCCGCGATTGCCGAGAAGGCATATGGCTTCTCAGGGTCGGGCTTGTTCGGGTACTCGCACATGCTGGGTGGCTACGCCGGCGGCCAGGCGCAGTACGCGCGCGTGCCGTACGCCGATGTCGGGCCGCACAAGGTGCCGGAGCACCTGAGCGACGAGCAGGTGTTGTTCCTGACCGATATTTTTCCAACCGCCTACATGGCCGCCGAAAACTGCAACATCCAGCGCGGCGACACGGTCGCGATCTGGGGCTGCGGCCCGGTCGGCCAGTTGGCGATCAAGAGCGCCTACATGCTTGGCGCGGAGCGCGTGATCGCGATTGATTCGGTGGAAGATCGGCTTCAGATGGCCGAGCAGCAGGGCAAAGCCGAAACGCTGGACTTCCGCGAGGTCAACGTTGTCGAGGCGCTCAAGGAACTCACCGGCGGCCAGGGCCCCGACGCATGTATCGATGCCGTCGGCCTGGAGGCGCACGGCACGACGCTGGACGCCGTGTACGACCGCGTCAAGGCGGCGACGTTCATGGCAACTGACCGCCCGCATGTGCTGCGCGAGGCGATTCAGGCATGTCGCAAGGGCGGCACGCTTTCGATTCCGGGCGTGTACGGCGGCATGCTCGACAAAGTGCCGTTCGGCGCGGCGTTCGGCAAGGGGCTGACGTTCAAAATGGGCCAGACGCATGTCCACAATTATATTGGCCCGCTGCTCGATAAGATTGAAGGCGGCGACATCGATCCGTCGTTCATCATCACGCACCGCATCACGCTCGATGAAGCGCCACAAACCTATGAAATGTTCAAGCACCGCGTGGATCACTGCATCAAGGCCGTGATCGATCCGTGGGCGTAGACAGCAGACAATAAAGAGCGAAGAACAAAGCATGAAGAACAAAGAACAAAGCATGAAAAGCAAAGCATGAAAAGCGAAGTTGAGACTTGTTCTTACTTTTTGTTCTTTGTTCTTGCGACTGTTCTTTGTTCTCGTGACAAGGAAACCTTCATGAAATTTGCAAAAAGCGCGGCGGCACTGGCACTGGGCGCGGGCGCGGCGCTCCTGCTGAAGCGTTCGCAGCAGAATAGCTATAATTTCGGCGGCACGTCGGTGCTGATCACCGGCGGCTCGCGCGGCCTGGGGCTGATTCTGGCGCGCCAATTTGCCGACGAAGGCGCGCGGCTGACGCTGGTTGCGCGCGACGAGGCCGAGCTTGGCCGGGCCGCCGATGAATTGCGCCAGCGCGGCACGGAGGTGCTGATGATTGTGGCCGACGTGCGCAATCAGGAAGAAGCGCAATCAGCAGTCAAGGCGGCGGTGACGCATTATGGTCGCATCGACGTGCTGGTGAACGTCGCGGGGATCATCAGCATCGGGCCGCTGGAACACCAGCAGATTGGCGATTTTGAGGACTCAATGGCGACGCACTTCTGGGGGCCGCTGTACACCATGTTCGCCGCCATCCCGTTCATGCGCGAGCAGGGCGGCGGGCGCGTTGTGAACATCGCCTCGATTGGCGGGCGGGTCGCCGTGCCGCACATGGCCCCGTACTCGTCCAGTAAATTCGCGCTGGTGGGCCTGTCCGACAGCGTGCGCAACGAGGTGTACAAAGACAATATTTACGTGACCACAGTCTGCCCGGGCATCATGCGCACCGGCTCGCACGTCAACGCTATGACCAAGGGCCAGCACAAAAAAGAGTTTACCTGGTTCGCTATGTCAGCGTCGACGCCGGGCATTTCCATGGATGCGGAACGCGCCGCCCACCAGATCGTCGAGGCATGTCGCCGGGGTGCGGCGCACCTGACGATTTCGTTGCAGGCGCAAATCCTCGGCGGCCTCAATGGCGCATTCCCGGGCTTCATGGGCGCGCTCTTGCGGCAGAGCTACCTTGTCATGCCCGCGCCAACCGGCCCGCAAGGTGACAGGCTGAAGAAGGGCTACGAGAGCCGCCCGGAATATCTACCGGAAGCGGCCACGTACTTCGGTGATAAGGCGGCTGAGAAGAACAACGAAATTCCGCCCCGCCCGGTATCGGCTGAACTGTAATTCGACCAGCGCAGAGGCGTTCCGGCGAAACGTCTTTGTCATGAAACGCAAAAACGGCGTGGAGCGCGCGGAGCACAAAGTCTCCACCACACCTCCACGCCGTAACGATCGTTGTTAGCTACCAGCGAGTGGCACGCCGCTCGCGGAAGCAATCATCGCAATACACCGGCTTGTCCCCACGCGGCGCAAAAGGCACCTGCGCGTCCTTACCGCAGCTGGCGCATTGGACCGTGTGCATCTCGCGCTCGCCGCCCGATCGCCCGCCGAACCCACCGCCACTGCTCCGCCGTCCGCCACCGAACCCACCACCGCCACCGCCGAAATTGTCACGCTCACCGTAGCCGCCGCCGCCCCGGTTTGCACTTGCCTTGCGCTGCTGTCGGCATGACGGGCAGCGGGTCGGCTCATTGGTGAAGCCCTTCTGCGCGTAAAACTCCTGCTCACCTGCGGTAAAAACGAACTCCGTACCACAATCACGGCACGTCAACGTTTTGTTAGCGTAGCTCATCGCTCGCTGTGCTCCTTTAGATCAACTCTGATCTGAATCCAAAAAAACCAATAACTGTGGGTTTGGGGAAACACCGGACCTTGGGGCATCGCTTGCGGCGGGCAGGACTTCCAGGAACCACGTGGACCAAACCTTGTGCCAAGTCTATCATGGCTTTGGGCGATTTGCAAGCATCTTTTAACGATGAAATGCAAATGATATATGGCGTTATAAACAGTAAAACTGGCGTTCACATTTGTGGTCTTTATCACGTAAAGATTTCTGATCGTGCGAGCAGCGCCGCGCCATTGACGGGCATCGGCCCGCACGCTATCATACGTAAAGAGAGACACTCTGCAGAAAGACATAGAGTACATGGCAGAACAAACTTTTTCGATTTCTGGCATGGATTGCCTGGATTGCGCCCGTACAGTTGAGCGTGGCGTCCAGCAACTTGACAGCATCCGCGCGTGCAGCGTGGATCTTGGCGCGGCGACGTTGCGCGTGCGCTATCAGGGCGCGCCGGACGACGCGGCGGTGGTGGCGCGCGTGCATGCGTTGGGCTATGGCGTGGAGCAGCCCGACCGCGCCGTGGCCGGGCCGCGTGGCGGTTCTGTCGCTTCGTTTATGGCGTTTCTGCTGTCGCGCCGTGCCACTGGCGGGCCGCTGCTGGTCGGCGGCATATGTTTGTTAGGCGGGCTGCTACTTGGCTGGGCGGGCATGCCCACCAGCGCGGCTGCCGCTGAAATGATCGCGCTGCTGGTCGCCGGGCTGCCGGTCGCGCTGGCTGGCCTGCGGGCGCTGCGCATCAGCCGCCGCGTGACGATCAACATGCTCATGACGATTGCCGCCGTTGGCGCGGTGGTGATTGGCGAAACCGCCGAAGCCGCGACCGTCGTGGTATTGTTCGCGCTCGGCGAGGCGCTTGAAGGTTTCACCATGCAGCGCTCCCGCGACGCGCTGCGCAGCCTGATGCGGCTTGCGCCCGCCGAAGCCACCGTGCTTGTGCCGTGCATGGATTGTCAGGGGCATCTGGGTAAAGATGGTTACACTGGCGGCCCATGCCCGTGGTGCGGCACGCACCCTGAGCAGATGCCGGTGCAGGATGTTC
This sequence comes from Roseiflexaceae bacterium, assembly GCA_035765855.1. Taxonomy (GTDB): domain Bacteria; phylum Chloroflexota; class Chloroflexia; order Chloroflexales; family Roseiflexaceae; genus DASTWM01. The sequence goes on along the minus strand of DASTWM010000288.1, from coordinate 7,489 downwards.
AGGTCGGCCAAATCGTGCTGGTCAAGCCGGGCGAGCGCGTGCCGCTCGACGGCGCGATCAGCAGCGGCGCGTCCATGATCAACCAGCAGCACATCACCGGCGAAAGCCTGCCGGTCGAACGGCGCGCAGGCGACGCGGTGTACGCTGGCAGCATCAACGGCGATGGCGCGCTCGAAATCACCGTTTCCAGCCCGGCCAGCGAGTCGCTGCTCAGCCGGATTGCCACGCTGGTGACGCAGGCGCAAACGCGCCGCGCGCCAATCGAGCACTTTGTGGATCGCTTTGCGACGATCTACACGCCCGCCGTTGTGGTGCTGGCGCTGCTGGTGGCTGCCGTGCCGCCGCTGCTATTCGGGCAGCCGTTCTGGGACAGCGCCGCCGAGCATGGCTGGCTGTATCGCGCGCTGGCGCTGCTGGTCGTGGCCTGCCCATGCGCGCTGGTGATTAGCACGCCGGTTAGTATCGTTAGCGCGTTGAGTGTGGCGAGCCGCAACGGCGTGTTGATCAAAGGCGGCGCGGCGCTGGAGGCGCTGCGGCGCGTCCGAGTCGTCGCGTTCGACAAAACTGGCACGCTCACCAGCGGGCAGTTGCGCGTGACCGAGGTGCGCTGCGCCGACAACTGCTGCCTTGACGAAGCCGCCTGTGCGCATTGTGATGATGTGCTGGCGCTGGCGGCGGCAGTCGAGCAGCGCAGCGCCCACCCGCTCGCCATGGCGGTCGTTCAAGAGGCGGTTGACCGGCACCTGGCCGGGCGCTATGGTGCGGAGGCGGTGGTGGCGCTGCCGGGGCGCGGCGTGCAAGGGCAGATTGGCGGGCGCACGGTGACAATTGGCAGCCATGCCTTTTTCGACGACGAGCACCCGCACGAGGCCGGGCTGTGTACGCAGGTCGCGCGGGCCGAGGCGAGCGGTCAAACCACGCTGCTGGTGTGCAACTGCGACGACGGCGGTGTGCAGGGCTTCATCGCGCTGGCCGACACGCCGCGCGCCACGAGCCGGCAGGCGGTCGCCGCTCTGCGCGACGCGGGCATCGCGCGCACCGCGATTCTCACCGGCGACAATGCCGCCGTAGGTTCAGCGGTTGCGGAGGCGGTCGGCGCGGACGAGGTGCGTGCCGCGCTGCTGCCCGCCGACAAGCTACAGGCCGTGCATGAGTTGCATGCGCGCTACGGGCCGGTTGCGATGGTCGGCGACGGCGTGAACGACACGCCATCACTCGCCGCAGCTACGGTGGGCATTGCCATGGGCGCGGCGGGCAGCGCGCAGGCGCTGGAAACCGCCGACATTGCCTTGATGAGCGACGACCTGGCGCAGTTGTCGTGGCTGCTGCGGCTGAGCCAGCGCACCGCGCGCGTGTTGCGCCAAAATATTACGCTCAGTTTGGCGCTCAAGCTTGCGTTTGTGGTGCTGGCGATGGGCGGCTGGGCCACGCTGTGGGCGGCGGTGCTGGCCGACACCGGCGCGGCGCTGCTGGTCACGCTAAACGGCATGCGGCTGCTGCGCGAGCACAGGCAGTAACTGGCACATCATGAATGGTGCTCAAGCCGCTCATGGTAGAGCAAGCCCGGCTTCCTGTTGCAAAAGCGGGCGTTCAATCGTGTGTTGGTGCAGGCGCATGAAAATCTCGAACGCTGTTGTCAGAAATTGGTATAATCTGCAACTACTGGTTATCACGAACAAGAATCGAACATAACGCGCGCTTGCAAGAGATCAACTGCTGTGAAAGAGTGAAAGCCATGAACATCAATGATTTTCGCGACACGCTATCCACCGATGCACCACCAGACGAGCTATCGCATGCGCTTCGCGCGCTGTGGTACGATGCCAGCGGCGATTGGGACGCCGCGCATGGCGAGGCGCAGGAGCAGGACGATCGTGCGGGCGCGTGGGTCCATGCCTACCTGCACCGCAAGGAAGGCGACCTTGCGAACGCCGGTTACTGGTATCGCCGCGCGGGCCAGCCGGTCGCACATGGCGCGCTGGAAGATGAATGGGCAGCTATTGCTGAAACACTGCTTGCGGAAGAGCGTTCATGACCCACGACATCTCACTCCAGGAGCGCATTGAAGGTGGCCTCGTGGGGCTGCTCGTCGGCGATGCGCTTGGCGTGCCGTATGAGTTTCATACACCGCACGAATTGCCGCCGCTCGAACAGATTGAAATGACGCCGCCTGCTGGATTTCGGCGCGCGCATGCGGGCGTGCTGCCCGGCACATGGTCGGACGACGGCGCGCAGGCTTTGGCGTTGCTGGCTTCCCTGCTCGATCGCGGTAGGCTCGATCTTGATGATGTTGGCCGGCGGTTGGTTGCGTGGTTTGACCAGGGCTTCATGGCGGTTGACGGCCAGGTGTTCGATGTAGGCGTGCAAACCGCAGCCGCTCTCCGCGCGCTTCAGCACGGCACGCCCGCCAATTCCGCCGGGCCAGCCGGCGAAAGCGCCAATGGCAATGGCGCGCTGATGCGCGTGTTGTCGCTGGCGCTCTGGCATCGCGGCTCCGATACGGCGTTGGTCGCCGATGCGCAGCGCCAATCGCTGCCAACCCATGGGCATATCCGGTCGCAGGTTTGTTGCGCGCTGTACTGCCTCTGGGCGCGCCGCACGCTGCAAGAATCCGCCGATCCATGGGCGCAGGCGGTGGCAACATTGCGGGCAATCTATGGTTCTGATTCGCCGGAGCGCAACGAGCTTGAAGTGCATATTCGGCCTGACGATGCGCCGCATGGACACGGTGGCGGCTACGTGGTAGATTGTCTGCATTCTGCTCGGCTGGCGTTGCAGGCGGGTGGCTATGAACAGGTGGTGAAGGCCGCCATCGCGCTCGGCAACGACACTGATACAACCGCATGTGTCGCGGGCGGCCTTGCCGGTATTCGCGACGGCGTCCAGGCCATTCCCGCGCGTTGGCGGGCGCAGTTGCGGGGTAAGGAACTGGTGCAACCGCTCATGGAACGGCTTCTGGAACGCCATGATGTATCCTGATAACGATTGAAAGGAACGACGCTGTGCTGATCGTTGACGCGCATCTTGACCTGGCATGGAATGCCTTGCAGTGGAACCGCGACCTGCTGTCTTCGGCGCACACCATTCGCACGCACGAAAACGGCACAGCGGGGCCGGGCCTGAGTCTGGGTACTGTCGCGCTGCCGGACATGCGGCGCGGTCGAGTGGCGCTGTGCTTCGCCACGCTGCTAGCCCGCTCGACCGGCACGCCGGTGCCGCACGTCGACATGCGCTCGGCCGAACAGGCGTTTGGGATTGCGCGCGGGCAGCTCGCGTATTATCGCGCGCTGGAGCAAAGCGGCCATGCGCGAATTATTGGCGACGGTGCAGCGCTGGAACAGCACATTGCTCGCTGGCAGGCATGGGAAACGCACGCTGGCCGCGCCGACGATGCGCCGCCGCTGGGCCTTGTGATCAGCATGGAAAGCGCCGACCCGATTCTGCGCCCGCAGGATTTGTCCGAGTGGCGGCAGGCGGGTGTGCGGCTGATCGGCCCGGCGCACTACGGGCCGGGGCGCTACGCGGGCGGCACCAGCACCGAGCTTGGCCTGACGCCGCCTGGGGTAGAGTTGGTGAAGGAGATGGAGCGGATAGGCGTTATTCTCGACATGACGCATCTGTCGGATCAGGCGTTCTGGCAGGCGCTGGAGCATTACAACGGCCTGGTCATCGCCAGCCATAACAACTGCCGGGCGCTTGTGCCGCATCAGCGCCAGTTCAGCGACGAGCAATTGCGCGCCATTATCGAGCGCGGCGGCGTGGTGGGCGCGGCCTTCGATGCGTGGATGCTGCGGCTGGGCTGGCGCAAAGGCGCGCATGATAATCAGCCAGTCCACCTGTCTGACGTGGTCGATCACATTGATCATGTGTGCCAGCTTGCCGGAAACAGCGCCCATGCGGGCATCGGCAGCGACCTCGACGGCGGCTTCGGGCGCGAGCAATCGCCTGCCGATCTCGATACGATTGCCGATGTGCAGCAGATTGGCGTGCTGCTGGCCGAGCGCGGTTACAGCGCGGATGATGTCGCGGCAATTATGCATGGCAACTGGCTGCGCGTGCTGCGGCAGGCGTGGGGCTGATACGTGATGCTCTTTTGCCATGAAGATACGAAGGTATTGAAGCGCTTTGTGCCTTCGCGTCTTCGTGGCGCATATTCTCACTTCACGAAGTAATAGATCGTCAGCACCACGCCGACCGTGATGACGAACCAGCGCACCCGGCGCGGATCGAGCCTGCGCGCCAGCGCCGCGCCGCCGTACCCGCCGACGATACTTCCCGCCACCATGACCAGCGCGGCGGGCCAGTTGACCGCGCCCGCAAAGGCAAACAGTAGCACGGCCACGCCAGCGATCAGCGTAGACAGCAGCACCTTGACGGCGTTCATTTCGTGGATATTGTCTAATCCGAGCAGTGCCAGCGACGCCAGGAGCATGATGCCCAGCCCGGCACCGAAGAATCCACCATAGATCGCAATCGCGAACTGCACCACAATCGTGAATACGCCATGTCTGTGCTGGACATGGCCGCTGATCCCACGCCGCACCCAGCGCGTCATCTGATTGCTCCCCGCGAATAATACCGTGGCGAACAGCAGCAGGTAGGGAATCAGCCGACTGAATGCAGTGTCGCTGGTGCGGAGCAGCAGCAGCGCGCCAATCGCGCCGCCCACCAGACTCAGCCCGCTCATCAAACGTAAGGGCTGCTGTTGCTGCCCAAGTTCCCGTCGATACGCGCCCATGCTGGCGATGCTGGCCGGCCAGAGCGCCACGGCGTTGGTCGCGTTGGCGCTGACCGGCGCAATGCCGACCAGCAGCAACGCCGGGAAGGAAAAGAAGCTGCCGCCGCCCGCGACAGCGTTCATCGCGCCGCCCAGGAGCGCTGCACCCAGCAGCAATCCTATATCGAACCAGGTCATGATCTTCCTTCTATCATGCAAGCGTGAGCGATAATGGCCGCGCTGCCGTTGGGAAAAGCAGCGCCGTGCGTGTATAATAGCAGCAATTGTGGTTCGCCAATTGCGAGTCAGCCGCCATGGGTTTGGCGGCTGATGTGTGTCAACCGTTTCGATGAATTATCAACTAGTACGTGTGGCGCTGTGGCTTATCCCTGCCGTTCTGAGCCTCGCCTGGCTTGCGCCACAGCCCGCGCGCGCCGCACACGCGCGTTGCCCGACTCCCGGCGTGCAGTCGCCCGTGATCACCGCTCACCCGACCGAGCGCCGCCGCATGGCACTGACGTTTGATGCTGATGCTTTCCACGCTGGCACCAGCGACATTTTAGATGCGCTCCAGCGTTATGACGCGCACGCGACCTTTTTTCTCACCGGCACATGGATGCGGGCGCATCCTGAGTTCGTGCAGCGCATGCTGACGGAAGGCCACCAGGTGGTGACGCATGGCAATGTGCATGTCGATTTTCGCAACCTGAGTGACGCGCAGATTCGCGCGAACCTCGCCACCGCCGAAGCTGAACTGGCGGATCTCGGTGGGGCGGGCTGGCCGTACATTCGCCTGCCGTCCGACGCGTTCGACGGGCGCGTGCTCCGAACCTTGTGCCAGCAGGGTTATTCGTACATCTTCTGGGCGCTGGACGCGCGCGATGCGGTGGGCGAGCCGAAGAGCGCCGCCTACGTCTACAATCGGCTGGTCAACCATCTGTCAGGCGACAATGGGCAGGGCGCGGTGGTGTTGCTGCACCTCGGCAAGCCGGGCACGACGGCGGCACTGCCTCGCGCGCTCGGTTATTTTGACGGGCAAGGCTACAGATTCATGACTATCCATGACTTGCTCCATACGCCCGATCATGTGCCCAGGGCGCGCCCGTTTAATCCGGCGACATGCCATACTATGGATCTAGTGTTCTGCAACGCGCAGTAGCGACACCCACGAGCGTAGTAGCGACACCCACGAGGGGTGTCGCTACTACGCGATCCGCGCCATGAGCACGCCGGGCGTGAATTGCACCCGCACCACGTCGCCGTCGCGGGCAAACGGCGCATTGAGGTGTGCATGCTCGTCGTAGTCGAGCGCCGCTGCGACAGTCAGGTGCTCGTCGCCAGCCCCGATGGTAAACGGCTCATCCCACTCCTCGGTGCCGCGCATAAAATTGAACGCGCGCCGCGCCGACCAACTCGTCGGAATGACGAAATCACCGTCGTGGGGGTATGGCTCGTAGCTTCCGCCGGGTGGCTGCGGCTGGCGCTCCAACGTGCCATGCTTGATCTGGAGCAGCGTTTCGACCAGCAGTTGCCCGCCTGCCATGCCGCACAGCTGGTCGGCTTCTGGCCCGGAAATGCCGTCCGGCAGATTGACGGGCGTTTGCATGGCGATGTCGCCAGCATCGAGTTCCGCATTCATGAAATGCACCGTCACGCCGGTCGCCTGCTCGCCGGCGCGGAAGGTCCAGAACAGCGGCACTGGTCCGCGGTGGGCTGGCAGCAGCGATGGGTGGACGTTCAGCGCGCCGTAGCGCGGCAGCGCCAACACGGAGGCAGGCAGGCGTTTGGGAAAGCATGCCACGCAGATGACATCCGGCTGCCAGGCGGCGATCTGCTCGACGGCGCTTGCATCAAAGCGGCTCGCTCCGAACGCCGGAATATCGTGCTCCCACGCGGCCTGGAGCACCGTGCGCTCAACGTGCGGCGTGGCGAGCGGGATTGGCGAGACGGCGCGCGGCGGATGAAACGGGCGCATGCTCTGCGCGCCGGGCTGTCCGGCAGACACAACCACCGCGCGCACATCGGCTCCGGCGCGCAGCAGCGCTTCCAATGGCAGCAGCGAGGCGACGCCGAGCATGCCCAGGAAGACCACGCGCACCGTGGTCGCAGATTGATCAGATGGATTCAGCATATGGCAGGCGCTACGCTGTTTGACACACATCGTTCAAAGCGACTATACTTCATGAGATCGTTGTAACTGCTTCGTTTTGTAGACAAGAAAGTGACTACTGCAATGCCTCGCATGGTTCAATGTGTGAAGCTTGGCCGCGAGCTGCCCGGCCTGGAAAAGCCGCCGTTTCCCGGTGAACTCGGCCAGCGCATCTACGAACATGTTTCACAGCAAGCCTGGAACATGTGGCCCGCCCAGGCGACGATTATCATCAATCACTATGGCCTGAGCCTGGCCGATCCGTCTGCACAGCAAATTCTGCTTCAGCAGATGGAAGAGTTTTTCTTCGGCGAGAATGCCCAGATGCCGGAGGGCTGGTCGCCGCAGGGGCAGGCCAGCAAGGGCGCGCCGCAGCGGAAAAAGTAATGCGGTCGCCAGTTGGCAGTATGGAGTTGCCAGTAGTCAGTTATAGGCCTTGATATCTTCCGACTGCTGGCTGCATACTGGCTACTGCATACTGGCGCCTGCGGTCTGAAGCATGATGCTCGGCGTGATGTCGAAGTGGAGCTTGTTGTGCGCCGCGCGCAACGCCGCTTCCACCGCATCGGGCGTTGCGCCATGGGCAAAAATAAAGCCCAGGTAGCTGTCGCCCTCCGGCAGCG
>DASTWM010000287.1:0-3364 GCA_035765855.1 Roseiflexaceae bacterium | reverse complement strand
GCGGCGTTTGCGGCCTGTACCAGCCCGGCTAACTACACAAGTCTGGCCGATGGCAGCCACACCTTCCAGGTGCGTGCTATCGACGCGGCGGGCAACGTAGACCCGACACCAGCGAGTTACACATGGGCCATCGACACCGGCGCGCCAGATACAACCATCCTGAGCATGCCAGCCGCAGGCACGAACAGCGTCACGGCAACCTTCACCTTTACGGGAACTGATGTTACGACACCTGTGACGAACCTGACGTTCGAGTGCGCGCTGGATGGCGCGGCCTTCGCCAAATGCAGCAGCCCCGCTGACTACACCGGGCTGGCGGATGGTAGTCACACATTTCAGGTCCGTGCCATTGACGAGGCAGGAAATGTGGACCCGACACCGGCGAGTTACACATGGACCATCGACACCACGCCGGTGACGGTAACGATTGATCAGGCAACGTCTCAAGCTGACCCGTCGACGACCGCGCCAATTAGCTTCACGGTGGTGTTCAACAAGCCGGTAACTGGCTTTGGCGATAATCCTGGCGATATCGATCTGAGTGGCGGCACAGCGCCAGGCACGCTCAGCGCGGCTGTGTCTGGCGGGCCGAGTGTCTACACGATCATGGTGAGCGGCATGACCGGCGCAGGAACAGTGCAAGCGAGCATTCCTGCGGGCGTCGCGACTGATGCCTTTGGGAACAGCAACACTGCATCAACCAGCACCGACAATGTCGTGACATTCAGCCCCACAACGCCGGTGGTAACTGGCATTGTGCGCGTGGATGCCAGCCCGACGAACGCCACCTCCGTTCAATTCAAGGTGACATTCAGCGAGCCAGTCACGGGCGTTGCGGCGAAGGACTTCCAGCTTGTGCCGGGCGGCGTCAGCGGCGCGACGATTACCAGCGTGAGCGGCAGTGGCGATACATGGATCGTTACGGTGGATACTGGCAGCAACGACGGCACGCTCGGCCTGAACCTGGTTGACGACGATACTATTACCGGAACCAGTTCGGGTATCGTGCTGGGCGGCACGGGCACAGGGAACGCGAATTTCACCGGCGAGGCGTACCAGCTCGACCGTACCCCGCCGACGGCCCTGCTCGATGCGGTGTCGCCTGCGGTGCGTAGTGCGTCGGTCATGACCTTCACCGTCACGTTCAGCGACAATCTGGCAGTGAACGCAGCCAGTCTCGCTGATGCAATCACTGTCACCGGACCTAATGGCTACAGTCAACAGGCTACGCTGCTGTCCACGGCTCCGACCACGGATGGCACGCCGCTCCGCGCGATCTATCAATTGAGCGCGCCGGGCGGCACATGGGACGGAGCAGACAACGGTACCTACACCATTACGACTGTTGCCGGGCAGGCGCGCGATACCGCCGGAAACGCGCTTGTCGCGAGTACCCTCGGCACATTCGCTGTCGCGTTCGCTGGCAACAGCATCTATTTACCGCTGGTCGCCGCCGTGCCAGTCATGTCATCGTTGCCTGATCTGGTGGTCGATCATATCGCGCTGACCAGCAGCGGGTTGGCGGTTGTAATCCGCAACCAGGGGGAATCGCCTGTCGCCGACCCGTTCTGGGTGGATCTCTACATCAACCCGGGCAGTGCTCCAACGCATGTCGGTCAGACATGGCAATTGCTCGGCTCCCAAGGCATGGCATGGGGCGTGAGTGAAGACGGACTTCCGCTTGCCCCCGGTGCCACGCTGACGCTCACGGTGGGTGATGCGTATTTCTATGCCGACCTCAGCCAGTATCCTGCCCGGCTCGCGGCTGGCACGCCAATCTTTGTGCAGGTCGACTCAGCCAGCACGCCGACCGGCTACGGCGCTATTCTGGAAACGCACGAATATAGCGGCGGCACCTACAACAACATCAGCAGCGCCACGGTTCCGGCGGGCGGCGTGCCGCTGCCCGCGCCCACCAGCGCGCTGCACACCCGCGCTGACATGGATTTACCTCAGCGCCCAACACGGTAGTTTTCCGCAGCACCGCAGGTGAGATTTTTTCACCTGCGGTGTTTGTCAAGAAAGAACCTTATCATGATCACCTCCTACAAGCTGCCACTGCACTTTGACCCGCAACGGCTCCAGGCCGATCTCGCGTTGATCGCGCCTGATGAATGGGTCTCGCACTTTAACACACAGATCTACGAAGGCGATTGGAGCGGCGTGGCGCTGCGTTCCGTGCGCGGCGCGGCATTACAACTCTATCCCGATCCAGCGGCACAAGGCGCATTTGCGGACACTGAGATTCTCGCCCGCTGCGCGTATTTTCAGGAAGTGCTGGCAGCGTTCACTTGCGAGCTTGAGTCCGCGCGCCTGCTGAAGTTGCGCGCAGGTTCGCATATCCGCGAGCACCGTGATTATCGGCTCGCGCTGGAGGATGGCGTGTTCCGCATTCATGTTCCAGTCGAGACCAACCCGGACGTTCAATTTTATCTGCAAGACCGGCGGATTGAGATGCATGTGGGTGAAGCCTGGTACCTGAACCTGAATTTGCCGCATCGAGTCGAGAATCACAGCGCAACGGATCGCGTGCATCTGGTCATCGACGGCATCGTGAATGATTGGGTGCGCTCGATCATCCCTGCTGCTGTTGGCGATGCAGCGCCTGCATTGTAGCCGCAATGCGAGCCGGGCAAGCCCAACACATGGAGGCAGCGCCCGGCTCGCATGCACTGAGAATGGATATGCCGCACCCCTATTTCGCTGATCCAATCATCAGCACCATCACCGCTTTCCTCCATGATATCGGTCTGGTCGTTCATGCGAGTGATCTGCCCGATACTACCTTTCTACCTGGCATCCGCATCATACATGGTGAGCTCGTTGTCGATCAGGCGCGCTTACGGTTTCCCGGCGACTTGCTCCACGAGGCCGGGCATCTCGCCGTCGTGCCAGCCGCGCGCCGTCAGACCATCCATGACAACGTCGGCAGCGACCCTGCCGAAGAAATGATGGCCATTGCATGGTCATATGCGGCGGCCTGCCACCTCGCGATCGATCCAGCGCTCGTATTTCATGAGCATGGCTATCGGGGCGGCGGCGCTTCGCTGCTGGAGAACTTTCGTCACGGGTACTACGTTGGCGTTCCAATGTTGCAATGGCTCGGTATGACCATGGACGAGCGCCAGGCCGCGCAGCACCAGGTAGCGCCCTACCCTCACATGCTGCGCTGGCTCCGGCAAGATGAACCAGCGCCGGATACGAAATCTATCCAGTAACATGTTTGGCAGACATTTGACAATGCCATCGCGCCGGCATATACTAACGCGCATTAGTAACTCGGGTTAGTACAATCCTATAGCGAACCGGTGCGCATATGATTCGTCGTCGAATAACTGCACGCGATGTCGCAGCGCGAGCGGGT
>DASTWM010000286.1:0-9263 GCA_035765855.1 Roseiflexaceae bacterium | reverse complement strand
CTCAGCCATGCCGTCGCAGCGCGGCGCGGCGCGTCCGAGATAACATGCTCGACAAGATGCTCGCCCTGGAAAGCGCGGAAGTGTGGCAGCGCGTCGTCGGGGATGCGTACGCCCAGAATCGCGTAGTTGGGTACCATGCAGATGTCCCAGGCATGTTCGAACGGCTGCGTTAAATCCGGCACCGGCGCTTGTTCGCGCCCGACCGCCATGTAAATCCAGAGGCCAATGCATGCGATGTAGCGCTGCATGTCCATGCCATAGCTGCGGTCATATGGCCCGGCGACATTGCGCAGATCGGCATGGTAGAACTGCGCAACGTCGCGCCACAACTCGGCTTCCATGGCCGCGCCGCGCTCGCGCAGCACGGGCGACGTGGAGTAGGTGCGCCACAACGCCAGCGCGTACAGATCAATGCCATAGTAGGTCGGCGAATTATATTCCCAGAAGGCGTTGTGGAGTGTAAAGAGTTTATAGATTTCCTCGGCGCGCTGTTCGGCTCGCGTGGACCACGCCGGCTCGTGGAAGCGATCCGCGCAGAACCGCAGCAGAAACGCCTGCATGAGCGCGATGTTGGTATACGTAGCAGGCAGGTCACGCGCCAGCGTCCCAGCGATAGCTTTACGTAATGCGTTGTCGATCTGCATGACAAGTTCATGCGGCAGCAGCGGCTCGTATTCCAGCAAAATGATCGCCAGCACTGTGCCGATGAACTCGCGCCAGTTCGGGTCGTAGTCGCGCCAGATCACAGGATTCTCGGGCGGGTGCGGCTCCTGGGGCGCGCGCCGCCATGTGCCGTGGTACGGCTGCCCCGGCTCGTCGAACTGCCAGGCCAGCACGGCAGCGAGCGTGCAGATGGCGCGCTCCACGTCGCCATGCTGCCCGCGCATGAGCAGCCCGAGCGCGTACTGGCTGCTTTCACGAACGACATGCACCGTCGTGTCCGACCGGTGATCGCTGTAGGCGTCGTCTGGCCTGGCAACCAGCAGTCCCTCCGCCGCATCCCAGCGCTCATCCATCCAGCGCATGGCATGATCGAGCAGATCGCGGGTTGGCGCGTCCAAGTTGCTGATGGGTTTAGCGCACATTGTTTTCCTGTAAGTTGCCCAGGCGTTGGGCCTGAGCCTCGGCGCGCAGGGCCAGCTCGGATGCCAGGAAACAGTGCGCCTGCGACATGGCGGTTTCGGTACGATTGCGAATATCATGCAGGAGCTGCGGGCCGTAGGGCAGCGCGACATTGTTACAGTCGATGTATTGGACCTGCTTCTGGTCAACCAGGAACAAATGATTTCCGCCTTCATGTCCGGCGATGTCGCAGTTCTTGCGTATCTCGATGTAGCCATCCGTGCCAAGGATCGTCAGGCGTCCGTCGCCCCATGTCGGCAGACCGTTCGGCGTGAACCAGTCGACGCGCACGTAGCCGGTGCCGCCGTCGCCGCGCAGCAGCATGTCGCCAAAATCTTCAAGTCCAAGATGATCGGGGTGATTGTAGTTCGCCACTTGCGATGCGACCACCTCGCCGCTGGTCGAGCCGGTAAAGAACAGGAACTGATCGACCTGATGCGAGCCGATGTCGGCCAGGATGCCGCCGTAGCGCTCGCGCTCGAAGAACCATGGCGGGCGGCTTGGAATATTCGTGCGGTGCGGCCCCAGCCCAATCGTCTGCACCACGCGCCCGATCGCGCCGGACTGAACCAACTCGCCGGCCTTGACCGTCGCGCGGTTCTCAAAGCGCTCGCTGTAGCACACGGAATAGATGCGTTTCGTCTCGGCCTGCGCGCGCCGCGCCTCGGCCAGTTGCTCCAGCGTGGTAAACGCTGGTTTGTCGCTCATGTAATCTTTGCCGTGCTGCATGGCCGCGATGCCGATCCCGGCGCGCTGGTCGGGAATCGCCGCGCTGATAATCAACTGGATCGATTGATCATCAAGGATTTCGTCCGCGCTGCTGGCGCGCGTCGCCTGCGGAAACTGCTGCGTGAATTGGGCGGCGAGATCTTGCTCCTCGGCAAAGAACGAGACCAGTTCTGCGCCCGCGCGCAGCAGCAGATTGGTCTGCCCGTAGATGTGATTGTGATTCAGCCCGATTGCGGCGAAACGGATTGGCGATTGAGATGTCATGGCTTCGCAAACCTCCTTGTGTGCTACTTCAGACCGGTGGTGCTGATGCCCTGCACCAGATATTTCTGGAAGATGACAAAGATCACAAAGACCAGCACGAGCGACAGGACCGACATGGCAAAGATCGCGCCCCAGTTCATCGCGGCGGACGGATCGGAAAGTTCTTCATCAGTGCCAGCGAGACGGTGTACAGGTCGGGCGCGTTCAGGTACAGCAGCGGCCCGAAGAAATCCTCCCGCGTCCAGTAGGTGGATGTTGGCAGCTAAACGAAAAGAACAAGCAACGCGTGTGGCGAGGAGTAATGTGCTTGAGTTGCGCCATATGTTTGCTCCTCCTCGAGAATTTGTGTAGCCACATGTACCTCTTTGCAGAGGCCAGACCATGACTACCATAATGAGCGCCGCCGATCAATCGAAATGGAATATAAACAAAAAGCTTTGGAAAACCTTTTCTTTACTATAGCACATACCTTTCTTTCTGTCAACGCTTGTGCAGGCCGGGAAAGGGCATGCTTCAAGTGAAGTTACACAAAGAGAAGCGCCTGTAGCGATGAACGCGCTCCAATGAGCATGAACATAATCGCGTTACTCAATCCATGCCGCGTGGGTCTGGCTTCGAAAGAGAGTGGTGTCGCGCAGGCTTCTCCAGCAGAAGAAAAGCCTTTCTTACCGTAGTGTAAACTCCATTATTCAATGAATATAATGTTGATAATTAAGCTGCCCTATTGACAGCTTGATCTATGTATAGTAGAGTACAAGAAAGGCTTTACTTTCGTTATACCTTCATGCGTGTTTCTATACTATGGCAGTAACGTTGTCTGATGTGGCGCGCCGCGCCGGTGTATCATTGGCTACTGCGTCGCGCGTGCTGAGCCGTAGCTCCTACGGGGTCAAGGCGGATTTACGCGATCGCGTGCTTACGGCTGCCGAAGAATTGCGCTACGTGCCGAACGCGCATGCGCAGGCGCTCGTGCGCGCCAGCACCTCGACAGTCGGCGTGCTGGTTCACGATGTCAGCGATCCATACTTCTCCGAAGTGACGCGCGGCATTCAGCGGGTAGCGAGCGCTGCCGGGCGCTTGGTCATGGTCTGCAACAGCTACCGCGATCCTGTACGCGAGCTGGAATATGTCTCACTGCTGCGCGCCCAGCGCGTGCAGGCAATCGTGCTGGCTGGCAGCGGCCTCGACGACCGGCGCTACAGCCAGCAGCTCGCCGCGCAGCTCAATGAATTTGTTGACTCAGGCGGGCGGATCGCGTTTGTGGGGCGGCACCACCTCACCGGCGATGCGGTGATTCCAGACAATGTGGGCGGCGCGCGGGCGCTCGGGCGGATGCTGGTGGGCATGAAGCACCGGCACATCGGCGTGGTGGCCGGCCCGACGCTGCTGACGACCACCAGAGACCGCCTGGATGGCTTTCAAAGCGCGCTAATTGAGGCTGGTATCGCGCTGCCTCCCGAGCACATCATGTACACTGATTTTTCGCGCGAAGGTGGCTACCAGGCGACGCGGCACCTGATCGAGCGGGTGCCGCACATCACTGCGATTTTTGCGCTGAACGACATGGTGGCGATTGGCACGCTGGCCGCGCTGCGCGAGCGCGGCATCGTTGTGCCGGACCAGATATCGGTGGTCGGTTTCGACGACATTCCGTTTGCTCGCGATTTAACTCCCGCGCTCACCACGGTGCGCGTGCCAATGGCTGAAATGGGCGCGCGTGCGATGACTCTTGCGCTGAATGGCGACGGCGCTGAACTGAAGGTTGAACATCTCCCAACGGAACTTATTCTGCGGGCGAGCGCAGTGCCGCTTCGAGCGGAGTAGTGCTGCTGACCAGCGCATGGGCGGCTCGCATGGGCAATGCAATCGTAAAGGCTGTTCCGCTTCCCAATGCGCTTTCGACGCTGACCTCGCCCTCATGCGCTTCCACAATCGGCTTCACACTTGCAAGTCCCAACCCGGAGCCGCCGGTTTCCTCCTGGCGCGACGGGTCGGCGCGATAGAAACGCTCGACTCGGCGAGATATTCCTTCACCAACGTGCGCACGTTGGCATGATCATCAACAATCATAATCGTTTTCATGACACATAAGTATAGCGCAGACTTGTTCAGAATCTGTGTAGATGACATAAGGGTGCGGGTGCTGTTTTGAAGGACGTGGCGAGTGATACAATGAGGCATCTTTGCAACCAATAGTTAAAGCCAGGAGTTCATCATGGATCTTGCCACAGTTGACCATTTGCTGACCACCACGCGTTCGGTGCGAAAGCGGCTCGATTTTTCCCGCCCGGTTGAGCCGGAGGTGATTGAGCGCTGTCTGGAGATTGCCATGCAGGCGCCGACCGGCTCGAACCGGCAGGGCTGGCAATTTATCGTCATCACCGACCCGGAACTGCGCGCCGGAATCGGCAGTCTGTACCGCCGGTCGTTTGCGCAGTATCGCGGCGTCGGCGAATATGATCCGCTGCCGGAGCCGACGAATCCGGTGCAGGCGTCGGCGGATTATCTCGCGGACCATTTCGGTGAAGTGCCGGTGCATGTGTTATTCTGCTACGAAGGGCGGGTTGAGAACGCCGGGCAGCAGGCGCAGGCCGGGCTGCACGGCTCGATCATTCCGGCGGCATGGTCGTTCATGCTGGCGCTGCGGGCGCGCGGCCTCGGCTCGGCCTGGACCACGCTGCACCTGCTCTATGCAGAAGAAACCGCTGAACTGCTCGGTTTGCCGTCGTCGTACACGCAGGCCACGCTCATCCCGGTCGCCTATTACACCGGCGAGGACTTCAGTCCCGCCAAACGGGTTACTGTCTCAGAAGTGACGCACTGGAACGGCTGGGGCAAGCACCGGCCGTAGAGCAGTTGACATGGTGAGGAACATCCCGTACTGCGCGGCGCTCTGCTGGTGAGCGCCGCCTTTGAAACAAAGAAGTTTGTCATGGATTCATACCCACCGATTAATCCCAAAGCGCCGTTCATCTGGCATGGCGGTGACTACAACCCCGAGCAGTGGCCGCCGGAAACCTGGGACGACGATGTGACGCTCATGCAGCAGGCGCACTTCAACATCGCGACCGTCGGCGTGTTTAGCTGGGTCTCGCTCCAACCTGCCGAAGATCAGTTTACGTTTGAGTGGCTCGACACAGTGATTGAAAAACTTACGGCTGCCGGGCGCAACATCTGCCTCGCCACGCCGACCGCAGCGCAGCCCGCCTGGATGTCGCAGGCCTACCCGGACGTGCTACGCGCCGACGCGTATGGGCGGCGCGTCCACCATGGCGGGCGCACGAACTACTGCCCGAACTCGCCCAACTATCGCCGCTTCGCGGTGCAGATTGCAACCAGGTTGGCCGAGCGCTACGGCAAGCAGCCGAACCTCCTGATCTGGCACATCTCGAACGAGTACGCGACGCCATGTTATTGTGATGTGTGCGCCGCCGCGTTCCGCGAATGGCTTCAGCAAAAGTACAGCAGCCTGGACGAACTCAACCAGCGCTGGTGGACGCCGTTCTGGAGCCACACCTACACCGATTGGGCGCAGATCGAGCCGCCCTACGCCGACGGCGAGCGCATGATTCACGGCCTGACGATTGATTACCGCCGCTTCCAGAGTGACTCCATGCTGGCGTGCTACAAGCAGGAACGCGACGCGATTCGCGCGATCACGCCCGACATTCCGATTACCACCAATCTCATGGGCACGTTTCCACACCTCGACTACCGCGATTGGGCCAAAGAGATGGACGTGGTTTCGTGGGACTGCTACCCGCGCCCGAACGGCTACACCGGCGACATCGCGTTTCTCCATGACCTCAACCGTGGGCTGAAGGACGGCCAGCCATTCATGCTCATGGAACAAACGCCCAGCAGCCAGAACTGGCAGCCGGTCAACGCGCTGAAGCGGCCCGGCGTGCTGCGGCTGTGGAGCTACCTGGCGGTGGCGCACGGCGCGGACACGGTGATGTATTTCCAGTGGCGGCGCGGGCGCGGCGGCTCGGAAAAGTTCCATGGCGCGGTGGTCGAGCATGCCGGGCGCTCCGACACGCGCGTGTTCCGCGAGGTCAGCGAGCTTGGCGCGGAGCTTGAGCAGCTCGGCGACACGACGATCGGCGCGACGACGCCCGCGCGGGTGGCGGTGCTGTTCGACTGGAACAACTGGTGGGCGATCGACAGCGCGATTGGCCCGATCAACCCCAAGGATTATGTTGGCACGGTGAAGCAGCATTACAACGCGTTGTGGCGCAAGAACGTGCCAGTTGATATTGTGTTCAGCGACTCCGACCTGAGCCGCTACGATCTGGTCATCGCGCCGATGCTGTACATGGTCAAGCCCGGCGTGGCCCCGAAAATCGAAGAATTAGTCCGGCGCGGCGGCACATTTGTTGCCAGCGTGTTCAGCGGCGTGGTGGACGAAACCGACCTGGCGTTTGAAGGCTATCCCGGCCCGCTGCGTGACGCGCTCGGCATCTGGATCGAAGAAATCGACGCGCTGTATCCCGACCAGCACAACCAGATTGTTATGAACGATGGCGACAGTTACGCATGCTCGGAGTTGTGCGAGATCGTTCATTGCGAAACGGCCCAGCCGCTGGCGAGCTTTGGCGAAGATTTTTACGCTGGCTCGCCAGCCGTGACGGAGAATGCGTTCGGCGCGGGTAAGGCGTACTATATTGCCACCCAGGCCGAAGACCGTTTTCTCGATGAATTCTATGGAAAGTTGTTGGACGCTCAAGGCATCGCGCCCGTGCTGGAAACGCCGGATGGCGTCGAGGTGGCGTTGCGTGAGAAAGATGGACGCCGCCTGCTGTTCGTGCTGAACCACAACGCCGACGCCGCGCGTGTCGCGCTGCCGGACGGCGCGTCGTTCCACGACCGCCTGAGCGGGCAGGCGGCCAGCGGCGCGCTGGAACTGCCGGGCTACGGCGTAAGCATCCTTGAGGCGCGGGCGTAACGCAGGGGCGCGATAATGGATATTTCCTAAATAATTGGGATGCTGTAGCGGCACCCCTGGTGGGTGCCGCCCGACGCCCACACGCCCGACGCGACACCCACGAGGGAGTGTCGCTACGGAATACATGCTTGATAGGAGTACACCATGACCACTGCAAACACCACACCTCCGATTCCATCCTTTCCCCCCGATTTCGTGTGGGGCGCGGCCACAGCATCGTACCAGATCGAGGGCGCGGTCCATGAGGACGGGCGCGGCGAGTCGATCTGGGACCGCTTCAGCCACACGCCCGGCAAAGTTGTGAACGGCGATACCGGCGATGTCGCGGATGATCATTACCACCGCTGGCAGGACGACATCAAACTCATGCAGGCGCTCGGGCTGCAAGCCTACCGCTTCTCAATCGCATGGCCGCGCGTCATTCCTGACGGCGGCACGCAGGTGAACGAGGCTGGCCTGGACTTCTACGACAAGCTGGTTGACGGCCTGCTGGCCGCTGGCATCACGCCCTGGGCAACGCTCTACCACTGGGATTTGCCGCAGCCGCTGGAGGACGCTGGTGGTTGGATCAATCGCGCCACGGCGGACGCCTTCGTCCCCTATGTCGAGGCTGTCACGCGGCGGCTGGGCGACCGGGTGAAGCACTGGATCACCTTGAACGAGCCGTGGTGCAGCGCATTTCTCGGCTACCAGATCGGCGTGCATGCGCCGGGCCGCACCAACTTCCCCGACGCGCTCGCGGCGGTTCACACGCTGCTGCTGGCGCATGGCAAAGCTGTGCCGATCATTCGCCAGAATAGCCCAGACGCGCAGGTCGGCATCACGCTCAACCTCGCGCAGACCTACCCGGCCACCGAGAGCGAGGCCGACCGCGCTGCCGCCCGCCGCTACGACGGCTACGCCAATCGCTGGTTCCTCGACCCGCTGTACGGGCGCGGCTACCCCGAGGACATGGCGCAATTGTACGGCGACATGGTTCCAAAAACCGAACAGCAGGATTTCGATCCGATTGCCGCAAAGACCGATTTTCTTGGCCTTAACTATTACACGCCGACGATTGTGCGCGACGGCAACGACGATTCGATCCTGCTCCTCAGCCATGCGCGCCTCGAAAACGTCGAGTTTACCGCGATGGATTGGGCGATTGTTCCGCAGGCGTTGCGCGACCAATTAGTAGACATATCGCAGCGCTACCCCACCGGGCCGCTCTACATCACCGAGAATGGCGCGGCCTACGACGACCCGCCGCCGACCATCGAGAACGGCGAGCGGCGCGTCCACGATCCTGAGCGGGTGAACTACTACGCGCTACACCTCGCAGCCTGTCGGCAGGCTATGGACGACGGCGCGCCGCTCAAGGGCTACTTCGCATGGTCGCTCATGGACAACTTCGAGTGGGCCTTTGGCTACACCAGGCGCTTCGGCATTGTGTACGTCGATTTTGCGACGCAGCAGCGCACGATCAAGGACAGCGGGCGCTGGTACCGCGACGTGATCGCGGCGAATGCGGCGAAGTAGCAACATATAAAACAGGCTTTTGGCCACAGAGGACACAGAGAACACCGAGGGCATTCTGATGCAAGTCCTTCTCTGTGCGCTCTGTGTTCTCTGTGGCAAGTTAAGGAATTTTCCATGAAATTCACCGACGGCAACTGGCTTTTGCAGCCAGATGTCACCGCATTCTACCCGGCGGAGGCGCGCAGTCGCACGCTCGCGCCGCACGCCTTCACCGTCTACGCCACAAAGCGCATCAATCATCGCGGCGATACGCTTGCCGGCCCGCTGTTGACGGTTGAGTGTAGCGCGCCCATGCCGGACATCATTCGCGTCAAAATGACTCACTTCGCGGGTACGCAGCCGCATGGGCCGACCTTTGTCGCCGATGATGTCATCTCAACCGACGCACGTGTTGACGCCGACGAGCATGCGACAACCTTGACGAGCGGCAAATTGTCGGTGCGAATCCCGCATGGCGAGCCGTGGCAGGTCGATTTCGTTGCCGACGGGAAACCTATCACGTCGAGCGGGCGACGTGGCATGGGCATCATTGAGCGCGCCGACGGCAGCCACTTCATGCATGAGCAGTTGAATCTCGGCGTGGGCGAGCAGGTTTACGGTCTGGGCGAGCGTTTCACCGCATTCGTCAAGAACGGCCAGGTGGTCGAGACGTGGAACAAAGATGGCGGCACCAGCAGCGAGCAGT
>DASTWM010000285.1:0-7100 GCA_035765855.1 Roseiflexaceae bacterium | reverse complement strand
AACAGCAGCAATCTCAACAGCAATCTGAACTCGAACAGCAATCTGAACTCGAACTCGAACTCGAATAACAATCTGAACTCGAACTCGAACTCGAACAGCAATGCGAACACAAACAGCGGCTCAACGGGAACAAACACGGCTGCTGCGAGCGACGTCATTCAGCAGCTTGTGCAGAACGGCGATTTCACCACGCTGCTCACGGCCCTCCGCCTGACAGGTCTGGATCAGACGCTGGCGCAGGCCGGCCCGGTAACGATTTTCGCGCCGACGGATCAGGCGTTTGCGCAACTGTCACCGCTGGTACTTCAGCAGCTTCTGGCCGATCCAACCAAGCTTCAGAGCATTTTGAGCTACCATGTCGTGAATGGCAATCTGACGTCCGCGCAGCTTGCGCAGCAAAGCTCGCTCACCACGCTTGAGGGTCAGACGATCAACGTCTCGGCCAGCAACAACCAGATCACGCTCAACAACTCGGCGCATGTGACCGGCACGTTTGAGTCATCGGATAGCTCGGTGTACGTAATCGACAAGGTGCTGATTCCGTCCAACGTGAATCTCAATCAATAACGGCTGCATTATTGAACGAAACAGGTTGCATGCAAAGGGATGGCCGCCAGGCGGTCATCCCTTTTGTGTGCGCCTGCTAGCGCGCGTCGACCATGTTAGCCAGCACCTCGGCGATATGACGCGCCCGGATCGGCACTCCGTCGCGGCTCAGGCCGCCCGCGATCTGCGTCATGCAACTTGCGTCGCCAGTCACCAGCAGATCGGGTTTGGTTTCGGCGATACTGGCAACCTTGCGGTCGAGCATGGCTTCTGAAATGGCGGCGTGCTTCACCGCGAACAAACCGCCGAAGCCGCAACATTCCTCGCTGCTGGCGAGTGGCACAACCTCTGCGCCCGCCACGTTGGCGAGCAGCGCGCGGGCCTGCGTGCCGAGTCCTAAAAAGCGCAGCCCGTGGCATGCGTCATGGTAGGCCAGCGTGCCGTCAAAATGCGCGCCCACATCGGTGACATGCAGCACATCCACGAGATATTCGGTAAGCTCGTAGGTGCGCCCGGCGAGCTCGGCAGCCATTCCCTCGTGGGCTGTACCCTGAAACAGTTCATGAAACAGGTGGCGAATCATGGCGGTGCACGATCCGGACGGCAGCACCACATCGCCCTGGCCGCGCAACAATTCAATCGTGCGCCCGGCTACCGCGCGCGCCTCGTCGCGGTAGCCCGCGTTGAACGCCATCTGCCCGCAGCATGTCAGGTCGCTGGGAACGTGAACCTCGACGCCTAGGCGCTCAAGCAGCGCCGCGCTCGCGAAGCCGATCTGGGGATAAAGCTTATCTACAATGCACGTGACGAACAACGTTGCCCGTCGCGGGCGGGATGAATCCGACATCGCCGTGCTCCTCTTTGGCTTGGGTGGGAACCTGGCGCATTATACCAAAACAATCATGCAGGTGCGCTGCCGCAATGCGACGGCAAGCCCATGGTATAATTCGGCCTGAGGCGCGAAAGTAACATAATGTGAAGCTTATGCCCCCCTACGATATGCAATCCAGCCAGTTTGGGCTGGTCAGCGGAATTCAGCAGGCCCAGAGCGACATGGTGCTGGCCACCGAGCCGTCGGCGCTGTTCGCGCCTGAAGCACGCAAAGGCCGCCTGTACATTGTTGCCGAGACGAGCCAGGACGTGCCGCGCAGCGCGGACGCATGCCAGCTTGTGATCAACACGATCCGCAAAGCGTTCTACAGCGATCGATCATACAGCGTGACTTCGTCGCTGCGCAAAGCCATCTCTTCCGCGAACAAAGTGCTGTACGAGCAGAATTTCAATACCTCATCCGGGAAGCGCGCCTACATTGGCGTATCGTGCATTGTGATCAAAGATCATGATGTGTACGTCGCCCAAACGCAACCGGCGCAAACCTATCTGCTCGCCGACGGCAAGCTGCGGGCGATGCCCATGCATCCTTCATGGAACGACGGGCAAGACGGCACGACGGCGCTCCTGACGCCCGGCGCAATCGGGTCGAGCCTGACCATTGAGCCGGAGTTTTACCGGGCCGTGCTCCACCCCGGCGACACGATTGTGGCATGCTCCAGTAATCTGGCGCGGATCCTGGGCCGCGACCAGATGATGTACCTGCTGCGATCAATAAATACCAGCGAAATTGCCGAGCACCTGCTCGACGTGTGCAAGCAGAATGCCCTGCCAGAGGCGCATGGCGTCGTTGTGAGCGCCCGCGCCCGGCTGAGTACGACGGCACAGACCGCGCCGCTCAGCCGTTCTGGTGTCAGCGAGCGCGGGCGGGTGCTGTTTCAGGATATTGGCAACTGGGTTGGGCGCATGACCGGCGAAGCGGTGCTGCTGGTGCGGCCTGACCAGCGCGACAAGCAGCGCAAAGCTGAAATTCGGCAGGAACACGGCCAGCGCGAGCAGGCGCAACTCGCGCAAGTGCCAGATGAGCCGCCGCCAATGCCAGCGCCAATGCCCATGCCACTTGACATTGGCGATTCATTGGACGAGCGCGTCGAGCAGGAGCGGCGCGAACGCCAGCCAGTACGCGCGCAACTTGGCAGGCCACAACCGCGCCAGGCCGAGGAGGAGCTTCCGCCCTCGGTGTTGCTCGGCGAGGGCGAATACGGCCAGGTAACGCCGCCACCGCCGCGCCAACGGCGCGTGGATTTGTCGGACACGCCTGACATGGGCGCGCCGCGCAATCGCACAAGCGCCTCGGATGGCCGCGCGCTGCCGCTTGAGCCAACGCTGGGCGAGCAACTCATGCGCCCGTTTGAAAAGGTCGGCAATACGCTGACCGGCTATAATCGCCGCCGCCGCTTGCGCCGACCGCCGCCCAGCGCCATGCCCAAGGTGCGCCGCCGCCCGGGTCTGTCGTACCGGCGCGAAGGGCCGCCGTTCCCATGGTTGCTGCTGCTGTTGCTGGTGCTGTCGGTGGCGCTGCTGGTGGTGTATGGCAAAGGCTTGATGGATCGCCAGGCCAAGCAGGAAGCGACGCGGCTGCTGCAACAAGCCGGAACCGCAGTTGCACTTGTCAGCACGGCACCCGACGATGCCAGCGCGCAGGTGCAGCTTGACAAAGCCGCCGAGGCGCTCGCGCTGGTGCGCGCGAATGGCGTGGTGACGTCGACGGCGGAAAACCAGCAGGAATACGAATCATTGCAGCGCCAGTATGATCTCGCTCTGGCAGCGATTCAGAAGATCTCGTACCTTGATGACATGACCGAAGTGGCGCGCCACCCGCAAGCATCGGCTGGCTCGACGTTTAGCAGCATTGTCGTGCCGCCCGCGCCGAACGGCATCACTAACACCGTCGGCTTCGATTCGATCTACGCGCTCGATGTGAACCAGGGCGCGCTCTACCGGCTGCCCAAGCAGGGCGGCGTGCCGGAGTTGTACCTGACGCCTGATACGCAGGCGACCAATCTTGGTGGCGCGCCGGCCGGGAAAACAAAAGCGATCGCATGGCGCACCGACAACATTGTTGCCGTGACGCAGAACCCGAATAATACGTTTCTCTACGCGTTCCGCAACGGCAATGACTGGAACTTCAGCAATCTTGGCGGCAGCGAGGAATGGCAGCCGCCCGACGGCAACCGCCTGCGATTGGCAACCTATGAAGGCAATTTGTATTTCCTCAACGCCATTGCCGGGCAGGTGCTCAAGTACGTCAGTGGCCGCCCGGCTGACCTGTACACGCCATGGATCACCGATTTCGGCCAGAGCAAGGCCGACGCGGCGATCGATCTCGCGGTCGACGGTAAAGTGTACCTGCTTCAGCCGGACGGGCGTATCGACATCTATGCGGCAAATGTCTTTGAGCGCGAACTCACGCCGCCGTCCATGAAGCCGCCGGTTGCGGTCGTCACGAGCTTCTTTGTCACCGGCGCTTCGCCCGACGAAGGTTCGATCTTTCTGGTCGATACCCAGCAGGAGCGCATTATTCAAATCGATAAGCATACCGGGGCGCTCATTCAACAGATCAAGGTGCGGGCGGACAGCCAGGTTCGCTTGAATACGCTCACGTCGGTGTACCTCGACGAAAGCGCGCCGCAGCCGGTGATCTACCTCGCGAACGGCGGCCAGATTCTCAAGGCGACGCTGCCAAACCCGCCGCGCGTCCTTCAGCAGCCCAAGCCGCAGCCGACAGCAGGAGCGGAAAGCGCGCCGACTGTTGAACCAACCGCCGCGCCGTAAATTGTAATGGTTTTGAGATTGCCTGGTCTGCTCGCGTGGCGCGGATTGGCAATCCGCGTTACGATGTGACTCAACGGTTTTGCAAACCGCATTAGCAATGCTGCCGTTATCGGCTCTTTCATGCAACCATGAACCTTCATGAGCATCGAACATCCGTTTATTCTGCATACTGAGCGGCTCACGCTGCGCACGCTCGACCCGGCATGCGCTCCGCAGGTGTTTGGCTACCTGTGGCGCAATCGCGCGTTCTTCGAGCCGTGGAGCCCCACCTTCAGCGCCGATTATTTCACCATTGACGGTCAGCAGGCGCGGCTTGCCCGTGATCTTCAGTTGTTGCGCGATGATCGGGCGGTGCGGTTGTGGTTCTTTCGGAAGGAGGACGAAGCGTGCCAGCGCATCATCGGCGATGCGGCGCTGTCGAACATCGTCCGTGGTGCGTTCCAGTCATGCCATCTCGGCTACAAAATCGACGCAGCCGAGGCGAATCATGGCTTCATGACCGAGGCTGTAGCGGCGATGGTCGATCTGGCGTTTGGCACGTTGCGCCTGCATCGCGTGGAGGCGAATATTATTCCGCGCAACGCGCCGTCCCGACGCGTGGTTGAAAAACTTGGCTTTGTGGATGAGGGCTTGTCGCGGAAATATTTGAAGATCAATGGCGTGTGGGAGGACCACATGCATTACGTGGTGCTGAATCCAAACGAGATGTAGAGACGCCCGCCAGAACGTCTCTACATCAGCAATGGAAAAGATGTCTTTTAGCTGTGGCTTGACAGCGATTGCTGCTCCTGGCTCACATCGTCGCGGTAGCGCAGCAATGCGCCCACGCCGCCATGCTGGTTGAGGAAGTCGCTCGACTCGATCATCTGGATTTCGGCGTCTTCCGCCACGGCGCGCAACGCAAACAGCTCGCGCAGGTTCCCATGCCGCATCTCGCCGCCGCAGTATGGACAGCGCGCTGCCGCGCCCGCATCGATCATGCCGCATTTCGTGCATTCGCCGCCCTCGTCGTTGAAGCTTTGAAGCGCGATGAATTGATGCACCTGGCCCTTGCTCAGCGCCAGCGCCGTGTCGGCCACGCCCGCGACGCCCAACCCGCCTTTGGTCGCCACGCGATCCTCAAGCACGCGCGCGTCGTTCGCTTCCTGCTCGCGCTCGGCCTGCGCAAAGATTGGGTCGACCGTCTCGCGCACGGTGTTCATATCAGCGTTCGGATCAAGGTTGATATAGTCGAGCATGAGCGCCTTGACGTTGTCGGGCAGTTCGTTCAGCACAATGCCCTTGATCGCGTCGTTGCCCGCGAACACAATTCGCCGCACGCCGTCATGTCGAATCAGGCGATCAAGCTCCTTGCCAACATCTTTCATATGCGCTTTGATTAAATTGTCGGTGCGGCGCTGAAACAACATCTGCGCTGTTCCGCCGGCCTGAAAACGCTTGATTTTTTCGGGCGCTTCGCTCTCAGCCACAGTTTCGATGTCGGACAGGCCCATCAGCATGATGCGTGCTTCCTGGCCGGTCGCCAGCACCACGGCAGACGTTTCATGATCGTCATCCAGCCGCGCGAGATCGAAAATATACGGGTAATGGTCGTTTATCATCCTGGTTTCCACCTGTATTTGCAGTGGAATCGCGCCCCACACATTCGCGGCTGAGCATGCAAAAATAACCACGCCGCGCACATCAATGTCCAGATCATGGTTGATATAATCCATGATGCGCTCGCGGTCGGCGGCAAAGCTTTCGCGCGGCTCCGGCTCGCCCGAATACTGGCTCGCTTCGTCATCGAGCCAGCGTTCCAGAATCTGGAGCGACTCGCGCACGCCGTTGCCATCCGGCACCATGTCGAGGTACAGCGTGAGAAACGGCGCGTCGCTGTACGGCACCGCGGCGAGTTCACGCAACAAAGGACGAACAGCAGATGGCATATCATGCTCCTTTCAACACACCCGCGCGCTGCCCATCACATGCCGCTGCTGACGGCGCAGCAACGCGCTGAAAAACGTCATACTACCCGCATCGGTAGCAATATATGTACCATTCACGGTAAGAGAATTCGAATTCTGTGGCAAAGGAGCTGAGTTACTCGCCTTGAATAGCGAAGGTGGCACGCTTTTCCAGCATGCGCAGAATGGCATTCACGCCAAAGGCGAGCACGGCAATCGCGATGCTGCCCGCCATGATCTGGGGCCGATTGCCGGTGGAGACGCCCAGAAACAGCAGCGAGCCAAGCCCGCCGGCATTGATGAAGGCCGCGATCGTGCCGATGCCGATGATCGAAATCGCAGCCAGCCGCACGCCCGCCACAATCAGCGGCAGCGCCAGCGGAAATTCGACCCGCCAGAAGCGCTGCCAGCTGCTCATTCCCATGCCGCGCGCCGCTTCCAGAATCGCCGGATCGATGCCGCTCAGGCCCACAACCGTATTGCGTACCAGCACCAGTTGCGCATAGGCGACCAGCGCGATGATCGCTGGCTTGATGCCGATCCCAAAAAAGGGAATCAGCAGAACGAACAGCGACAGGCTGGGAATGGTATAAATGATGCTCAGCACGCTCAGCACCGGGCCGCGCAGCCAGCGCACGCGCGTCACCAGAATGCTGACCGGAAGGGCGATCAGCAGCGCGATGCCAAGCGAAATGCCCAGCAGTTGCAGGTGCTGGCCGAACAGGCCCGCGATGCTGGCCGAGCCGCGCGACTCGCGGAAGAAATTACTTATCAGGTAGCGAAAACCCTGTATCAGCGGCTGAAGAATACCCATAGATGCGCTTTCATGAAGCTTCAACGGCCATGGCCTGGCCGTGACCGGCGACCGCGGCCCGCATGTCGTCGAGGCTGATCTTGCCCACCGGCTGCGCGTCCTCGTTCACGACAGTGAGCGTCTGCCTT
>DASTWM010000284.1:0-12124 GCA_035765855.1 Roseiflexaceae bacterium | reverse complement strand
CGTTAAATCGCTCCGGCCAGGTCATCAGCCCCACCAACGTCTCGCTAGCGGCGTCCATTCCCGAGGCGCAGGCGGTTGACGCGGCGCTGCGCAATGGCAGCGATTGGCGCCCGGTGCAGGTGGAAAACGCCATGCGCGTGCGGCTGTTGACCTGGCGCGTTGCTGGTGCAAATCCGGTCGCGCTCCAGGTCGGGCGCGTGCTGAGCGATCAGTCCGACATACAGCACCAATTGTTGATGGTGCTGCTGGCGCTGGGCGGCGTGAGCGTGCTGCTGCTGGGCGCAGGAAGCTGGTGGCTGGCCGGGCGGGCGCTACGTCCCGCGCAGCTTTCATGGGAGCGGCAGCAGGCGTTTGTGGCAAATGCCAGCCATGAACTGCGCACGCCGCTGACATTGATGCGCGCGAGCGCCGAGGTCGCGCTGCGCAACGTGGCGGCCAGTGACGCCGACCAGCGCATGCTGCTGAACGACGTGGTGCAGGAGTGCGATCACACCAGCCGGTTGGTTGATGATCTGTTGCTGCTGTCACGCCTGGATGCGGGGCAGATGACGCTGGAGCGCAAGCCGATTGCGCTTGCGGATGTGTTTGCCGAGATCGAACGGCAGGTGGGGCGGCTGGCGGATGAGCGCGGCATCCGCTTGAGGGCTGATGCGGCGGGCTGCGTTGTGCCTGGCGACAGCCTGCGGCTGCGGCAGGTGCTGCTGATTCTGCTCGACAATGCGTTGCGCTACACGCCCGCCGGCGGCGCGATTGATCTCGCCGCGAGGCAGCAGGGCCAGCATGTCGTCGTGACGGTGCGGGATACCGGCAGCGGTATTGCGCCCGAGTATCTGCCGCGCGTGTTCGAGCGCTTCTACCGCGCGGACAGCGCGCGCAGTACGGGCGGCAGCGGGCTAGGTCTTGCGATTGCCAGGGCATTGGTCGAAGCGCAGCACGGCCAGATTGCGCTCCAGAGCCAGATCGGGCATGGAACGCAAGTCATGGTGACGCTGCCAGCAGCATGACAGGTGGGCCATTGTATCGTCCTGGAGAGAACGTGGGGCATCACGTCCTCTCCAGCGCTTTCGTCATCACCAGCCCTTCGCGCGGAGCAGTTCATTGCCTAACAGCCCCAACTGCACCTTGAATCCGGTTCCGGCGTGCTCCGGATGAAACTCGAAGCGATTGCGCTCAAAGTACTGCACGAGGTATGATTGCCCATCGGCAGGGTTGATTTCAGTGAATTCCTCACTGATCGGGTAGCCGTAGATCGCCAGCCCGCCATGCGCTTCCCAGTAGTGCCTGAAGCGACCACGCAACGTGTGGCCGGTCGCGGCGAAGTGCCAGATCACAGGATCATGCGGATCAGCGATTGGTTGGAACGGCGGCGTCTCTGCCGCATGCCGGCTGGCCGTGAGTTGATTACCGAGCAGCCCTAACAGCACCGTGTCACAGGTTCCCACCAATTCCGGATGATACTCGAAGCGTGCCCGCTCGAAGTATTGCACCAGGTAGACACGGCCATCGGTCTGGTTGACTTCGCGGAATGGCTCGGTGCGCGGGTAGCCGAACTGCGCCAAACCGCCATGTGCCTCCCAATACTGCTTGAACACGCCGCCGAGCGTGTGGCCGGTCGCGGCGAAGAAGAACGAGTCGGGCGCGCCGCTCGCGGCCACCGGGCTGGTCTGACGTGTGCCGGGGTCGGGCAGATCCAGCACCATGAGATGCCCATTCGACTGAAATGTGAGCAGCGTGAGCGGCAGGTAGGGTGTGATGAAGAGCTGTTGCCCGACGTTCGCGCCAAGCGACTGCCAGCGCGCGCCGCCGTCGGGCGAATACCACGAGTTGCCCTTGGCGCACAGCACCAGATTCGCCGGCGATTCGCTCGCGATCTGCAATTCAGGGGAGAAACAGTCGCCCTGCGTATTCTGAAACGGCGGCAGCGGCATGGGCTGCCAGGTCCGGCGGTCATCTGCCAGCCAGGTGAGTTCGGCCCCGCCGCCGTAGCGCCCGACGACAAAGCGCAGCAGGCTGGTTCCGGTATGGGCGAGGGTGATGGAATTGCCAAAGCCGCTGCTCACGCCGATGTCGAGGAACGTGCGCGCGCCATCGGCGGAAACGACATGCTGGCTGTGGCTGCTCGGTGAGATACTGCCATCCCAAATGGTGAGGTGCAGCATGTCAACCGTCACGCTCGAGCCGGGAATCGTCTGCAATCGCACAAGCTGGTCGATCATCGCCGGTATGCCGCTGATTTGCCCTGTGAAACGCGGCTCCCAGGTGATGCCAGCATCCGGCGAAAAGAAGATTGTGTAGCTGGCTTCGATCATGTCTTGATTGGGCTGCGCGGGCGGGTGCTGCACGGACACGGCATAGATCGCGCGGGCGTCGGCGGCGCTCGCCATGACATCGGTCAATTTGCCCGGTAATTGTTGCCCGCGACGGCTCCAGGTCGCGCCGCCATCGGTGCTGGCCCACAGCCGACCGTCGTCATGCAGTGCGTAGACGCGCATGGAGCCATCGGCGGATACCTGCGTTGGCGCATGCGCGATGATCGTCTCGGTGCTGTCGCGGGTGTTGAGACGTGGCGTTGGCCCGTCGGGCGACATGATGTCGCGGCTCGGAACAGCAAAGAGCAGCCCATTTGGCCCACACAGATTGAAGGTGTGCTGACTGAGTGCTGTTCGCGTGCCGGTCAGCCAATTGTAGGCGACCGTGCCAGCCTCCTCGGCGACAAACAGCACACCTGGCTGTGTATCGGTCAGGCACAACACGGTGCCGGTTACTGCGATGCCCGTGTCATGCCAGTTGGCAGGCGGCTCGTGAGCATGTGCTGGCACGACAGGCAGCAGCGCTGCCAGCGCCGCCATGGCCAGGAACCGGCCCGCATGGAAGAACAAGCATGAGAACTGCATAGGTGTGTTCCTTTGTCCAAGCCGCATGCGGCCAGGGCAACCTCACTGGCTGCATGCGGCTTGCTACCACAACAGATTATTCCGTTGAGCGAGGAATCTCGTTCGCTCCTACGGAGCCACGATATACGGCAAATGGACATGGTACGGCGCCTGAGCGCCCTCCGGTACACCTGTCCCGTCAGCCTCGTTGCTTGGGTCAGACAGATCCGTGACGGGCGGTTCGCTCGCCGGATCGAGTGTGTCAGTGATCACTGGTTCGCTGTTCGGATCGGGCGGATTCGCCAAGTCGCTCTCGCTGCCTGTGCTGATTGTGGTGCTACTGGCAACCTGGCGCTCGAAGGAACCAATGTCACAACGACTCTTGCCATCGCCGTTACCATCCTTTGGGCGCGTGTAGCCGCGCTGGTCCTTTGCGGGGCAGACGTTGCCGCCGCTGCCTGGCCAGCTCGGGTTCGCGGCATCGATCGCCGGGCTGCCGCTCAGCACTATGTGCGTCTTGGTCGGGCCGCCGTTGTTTTGCAACGGGCTTAGTTTGGGATCGACCTTCAGCTTGTTGCTGGTCTTGTCCCCAGTGATGGTACAACCTGGATTTTGAATCAGGTTATAGCCCTGTGAAGTGATCGTGCCCTCACAATCAGAGGCGGAACTTGTGCTGGCCCCACTGGCGATAATGGTGTTGCGGATTGTGACCGGTCCGCCACGGTTATTCAGATTCGTGATAAAGTCGGAGTTCCGATTGCCGACAATGGTGCTACTGTTGATCGACATGGTGCTCCCGGCTCCGTCGTTCAGGATGCCGGGACCAACATCAAAGGCAAAATTACCGCTGACAGTCACGTTCACCAGTGTCGCTTTGCTACTCTCGCCAGCGTTTGCAATGCCACCGCCATTGTAGCCGCGGTTCCCACTGATGGTGCTATTGCTGAGCGTAGCCGCGCCATTGTTTTCCAGACCTCCAGCATAATCGCCACCTTTATTGCCGCTAATAGTGCTCCTATCTATGCTCAGGGTCTGCTTGTTCCAAATCCCAGCCGAGCCATTCCATGCAGTATTACTGCTGATGACACTGGCGCGAATCGTCAGCGAGCCTTCATTATGAATGCCTCCGCCACGGGCGGTGGTATTCGTCAGAGTCAGCGCACCCGAATTCCTAGTGCCACCGCCCCAGGCACTAGTGCATAATCAGGCAGGATAGTGGGAATTATGGTAGAGTGTTCGCATGCCAAACCCAATCTTTGTCCGTCCCTTCACCGACGCCGAACAGCAGGCGCTCGAGCAAGGGCTCCAGTCATCGGCTGCCTTTACCCTGCGCCGGTGCCAGATCCTACTTGCCAGCGCACGAGGCGAGACAGCGATCACGATTGCTCGCCAATTGAGCTGCGGCGACCAGACCGTCCGTAACGCCATCCATGCCTTCAATACCTGCGGACTGGCCGCGCTGCATCCGGGCTCGACTGTGGCGCAGCATCTGCCGCATACCGCCTTCAATGCTGCCGGTCTAGCGCATTTGCAGGTCATCATCAAGCGCTCTCCGCGCACCTTTGGCCATCAAACCAGCCTGTGGACGCTCGATCTGCTGGCCGAGGTCTGTTTTACCGAGGGTCTCACTGCTCGGCAGGTCAGTGGCGAAACCATCCGCGCGACCCTCAAGCGTCTGGGGATTGCCTGGAAGCGTGCCAAGCACTGGATTCGCAGTCCCGATCCGGCCTACACCTCCAAAAAAAGCGGCGCGATCGGCTGATCCGGCGGGCGCTCACCCATCCCACCTGGGCGCTCGGCTTTGGTGATGAGGTGTGGTGGAGTCGCTTTACGTTGCCAGAGGGTCACACTTGGCAATCGGAGGATGCACCAATCCGCCTGGTGGAGCAGGAATGCTCCAAAACTGACCCTGATCCCAAAGCGCTGGCCTGCTACGGAGTGCTGATCCGCCAAGCGGCACAGGCTGGTACCGCAGTTGGGGACGATCAGATGCTGGTGCGATTTGTCGATGGACGCCCGGTCAGTGGCGTGACGATCGACTTTCTGCACTGGTGTAGCGAGCGGCTGGCTACTGCTGGCAAGACGGCACTGGTGCTGATTTGGGACAACGCATCGTGGCATATCAGCAAGGCAGTGCGCGGCTGGATTAGCGACCACAATCGGCACGTCAAACGGGGACAGCCGGGCGTACGGATCGTGGTGTGCCTGCTACCCTCGAAGAGTCCTTGGTTGAATGCGATCGAGCCGAAGTGGGTGCATGGCAAACGCGCTGTGGTTGAGCCGGATCGACTGCTGACAACCCAGGAACTGGCAGACCGAGTCTGCACCTACTATGGTTGTACGCATGAACCACACCTTGTTCAGCCCCAAAAGGCTGCTTGATTATGCACTAGGTAGCGTCAGCAGTGCCATCACACAGCATGCACCGTGCCCTGTTTTGGTGGTGCGCGGGCTGCGCGAGCAAGTTGAGGAACCGGAGGATGTCACACCGGTTCCGGCAACCTGATGCAATAATTTGCTCTAGCGCAGTGGGCGTCATGCCGCGCTGATGCTAGAGCCTGATCAGGCGCAGTGCTGCGGACGACACCTGCGCTGAGATAGCAAGGAGGATGCTATGAACACCATTGTTGTCCCGCTTGACGGATCGACGCTCTCGGAACACGCCCTGCCATATGCACGCGCTGCTGCCCAACTCTTTGATGCAGAGCTGCAGCTGGTGCAGGTCGTTCCGACGCCAC
Source organism: Roseiflexaceae bacterium (assembly GCA_035765855.1). GTDB lineage: Bacteria > Chloroflexota > Chloroflexia > Chloroflexales > Roseiflexaceae > DASTWM01. Next base: position 6,513 of record DASTWM010000284.1, on the reverse strand, counting down.
TCGAACCCATGTTCGTCGAGTCCGTCCCGCTCCGCGCGGCAGTGCAGAATCTGCCGGAAGAACGCAACATGCCCCGGCAGGTAACGAACCGCGTGGCGTACGAACAGGCTGAAGGCTGCCTGTTCTCACATGCTGCGCGGCTCCGCGAACGCGGTCTGCATACCTCAACCGAGGTTCGCATGGGCATGCCCGACGAGGAAATTGTCAGCGCTGCTCTTCAGCACAATGCCACCATGATCGTCATGGCAACGCATGGGCGCAGTGGCCTGCGCCGGTGGACACTGGGCAGCGTAGCCGACAAGGTCGTGCGCAGTAGCCCCATCCCCGTGCTGCTGATTCCTGCGACCTGCCCTATTGCCCATGAGTGGACCATTCGGCGCATCCTGGTGCCATGGGATGGATCGGAACTGGCCGCCCGGGCGCTGCCGCTCGTGCGCGAGATGGCCGCCCGCACGCATGCCGAAATCGTGCTCGTGCAGGCCGTCGATCCATTATCCGACATCGAAACGCATTGGGTGCCAGTAGCAGGTGATATTGCGATCATCCGACGCAATGAAGCACTGGAACAACTCAAGGATATTACTGATGATTTAAGCAGAAACGGACTGCGGAGTGCTGCCGTTGCGATCCTGAGCTATCCGTCCGAAACCATCCTGGAAGAAGCCATCCGGCAACATGCTGATCTGATCATCATGGTGACCCATGGTTATGGTGGGATGCGGCGCGTGGCGTTGGGCAGTGTTGCCGACCGCGTGCTGCATGCAACCACAACTCCATTGCTGCTGGTTCACCCTGCTGACGCCTGAGTTCACCACACACCACTGTGCAACAGCACCTGGCACGATCCAGGCTGTCGCTGTTGCGCAGTGGTTCCGGTTGATGATTACATGATTTGCAGTGGGAATCCATCAGCAGCATCCCGTTGCTGCCTGCCGCTTATGCTCACATTCTGCCGGATGCACTCTCTACGGCATGATCTAATTGCTGCTCCAGTGCGCCAACCAGGTCGCTCTCGGTGATGATGCCAATCACGCAGCGGTCGTCGTCTACGACGGGCAGGCTGCCGATCTTGTTCTCGATTGCTCGAAGCATATCGGCACCGCGAATGTCGCCCTGGGTGATTACGCCACAGAGTTGACCAGTAGTAATCACTACCGGTAAGCGACGCACAGCGTGCTCATGCATGAGCCCTCGTGCCTCGCTGATGGGCGCTGCTAGATTAATTGTAATCGTTTGTGCGTATCCAAACGCGAATCGTTTGTTCTGGTGCTTGGTGCGCATGTGCTATCTGATGGTTTGTCATGGCAATCCTCGTTGACGTCGCGCTTCTACTCCTGGTTGGTGAACAAATCGTAGTACTGCATCGTACCTGAATCGCGAAAGAGATCATCACGCCTCGTAGCGGTGTCATCACGCTTGAATGGTGTGCTGTGTGCCATAGTAGTTGTGCTAAGCACAATCGTTGAGACACCCGCATGGATCACAGATCCAAAAGGAGGGAACGATGGAAACGATTCTTGTCCCACTCGATAGCTCATCGCGTGCTGAACAGGCGTTGCCCTACGCACATCTTCTCGCAGGCGTGCTTGGGGCGCGTGTGCTGCTGCTCCAGGTGCTGCCGCCAGAGGAGTACTGGCATGTGCATCGCCAGCCGTCCTTGCACGTATTGCGGGTGAATGGGACTGGAGGTGTAGATACAAGGGGCTGTAACCCAGTTCTCAATCTGGTGCAGCAGCAAGCCGCCGATTATCTTGCAACGCAGGTCGTAGCATTGCGGCAGGCTGGTATCGATACAGAAACCGCTGTCCGCTTCGGTGCCCCGGCCAGGATTATTAGCGATGTCGCCGAAACAGCGCATGTCGGGTTGATCGTGCTGACTGCGCATCGTGCCAGCCGATTTCGACATGGTTTGTCGGGGAGCATCGCTGCGGCCCTGCTCCATGTCTGCACCACGCCGCTCTTGATCATCCATGCGAATGGACCGCAGCATGTCGGGCCAGCACTCCAGCGCATTCTTGTGCCGCTCGACGGATCGCCGGTCGCCCGGCAAGCGCTCCGTTGGCGGTGCGGCTCGCGGGTGCGGCCCATGCGGAGCTGATCCTAACCCACGCCGTGGCGCCGACGCTTGAGGTATTTCCCGCAACTCCACTGCCTGACGTGATCCAGGACATACTTGCGGATGCGGCGACAACCGAGCTAAATGCGCTGATGCAAGAGATGCAAACACAGCACGTGCTGGTCACAACCACAGTGACGTATGGAAATGCCGCCGAGGTGATTACGAATACCGCTCGCCAGCGCCAAGTGGATCTAATCGTGATGACGACCCATGGCTATAGTGGGCTGCGCCGCTGGGTTGTGGGTAATGTCGCCGAGCGCATCTTGCACATGACGCAGACGCCGCTGCTGCTTATCCATGCTGGCGTCGAAGGAAACAACTGACAGCTGTGACAACTCAACTGTCGAACTGTTCAAGCAGTAGGTGGCGCAGCCGTGGAATCCCCGCAATCACTGCGTCGGCTGCCGCTTCAGGTGTCTGCTGATCAGTGTCGACAACTAGATCTGGCGCTTCCGGCGGCTCGTAGGGCGCATCAACGCCGGGCAAGTCACGAATCATGCCCGAATCAGCACGCTGGTAGAGGTGCTTGGGGTCGCGGGCGCGGCACACATCCAACGCGCAGCGCACCCATACCTCGGTGAAAGGATGGAGCTGCTCCCGCGCACGCTGTCGGTAGCTTCGCCGGTTAGCTGTCGCGGCAATGATGACATTGACTCCATCGGCTGTCAGGTGGGCTGTGAGGTCGGTCAGTTGTCGGTAGAACGCGGCGCGCCCACCCGCCGAATAGTCACTTGTTGGGCTAAGGATCGTGCGCATGGTGTCCGAGTCAAGCAGCGCGGCCACGATGCCGTACTGCCGCAACCGGGCTTGAATGGCACGGGCCAGCGTGGTCTTGCCAGACGCCGGCAAGCCGGTCAGCCAGATAGTCCAGCCCTGGGATTCGTTCATCGCTCACCTCCCGGAATGTTAGTCATGAATCAGGTTGTGGTGTGTACGATAGCATGCCAGCGCGCCGTACAGCAGAAAGAGATCGCAACCGCACGCAGTGGATTGACAACCACTTGAATCACACGAATTATGCGGTGCTGCTTCGCCCGGCCCGTAAACGGGCGGGCTACTGATTACAAAGCCCGCTTGTGCGGGCTGATCAGGTTGCGGAGGCAACCTTCATAGTGGTAGCCGGAGCCTTTAGGCTCCCGGCGTGTGCTAACCGCCTAACTCGTGTGGTTCAGTGATGGTTTCGTTACCATAGGTAACGAAGTATTTCGGTATATGCGGCCCCTGTCATGCTACGCTTGTTCCATCTCAAGGCATCAGCATGGGTGACGACATGATCACAACTGGCAGCATGGGTTGTATGAGAGGGGTATATGGAACTCACACAGGCTGCTCTAACCAGCTATCTTCAACAACGACATAACGCGCCGGTGACGATCATGCACATGGCGCAACTTGGCAGCGATACATCCGGAGCAGCGGCGCTCAAGGCCTTCGGCTATGGCCGTCCGATTCGCGTGATGTACCAGGTCGCCGGCGAGCGCTACGACATTGTCGTGCGGCAGGTCAAGCGCAATGGGTTTGGGCGTGAGCGACCCGATGATCGCATGGCAGAAGCCTGGCTCGACTATGCAACCTTCAATGATCTGCCGAACCACGTTCACGCCGACAATATTGTCTCCTGGAGCGATGCGGGTACGCTGGCATCGGCAGGGCATGTGCGCGAGTTTCTCTTAGTGACGAACTATGCCAGCGGCCAGCCCTATGCCGACGATTTGCTGCGCATCCGCGATACCGGGACCTGCACCGCGCGTGATGTGCAGCGGGCCGAACGCCTCGCGGCCTATCTTGCTGCTATCCACGCCGCCAAACACGACGATGCGCTGCTCTGGCGGCGGCGCATCCGTGACCTTGTCGGGCATGGTGAAGGCATCATGGGATTGACCGACAGCTATCCGTCTAATGATCCTCGTATCACCTCACAAACACTGCAAGCAATCGAAGTAGCAGCAAACAGCTGGCGCTGGCGACTGAAACCACTGGCCCATCGCCTAAGTCAAGTGCATGGTGATTTCCACCCGTTTAACGTGCTGTTCGACGAGCAGGACCGATTGATCCTCCTGGACCGCAGCCGCGGCGCGTGGGGCGAGCCCGCCGACGATGTCAGCTGCATGACGATCAACTACCTGTTCTTCGGGCTGCAGCGCGATGGCGCGCTCACCGGCGCATGCGAAATGCTGTACACGACCTTTTGGGAAACGTACATGCGGCAGACTGAGGATGCCGAACTGCTCGATGTAATTGCGCCGTGGTTCGCATGGCGGGCGTTGGTGCTCGCCAGTCCGCAGTGGTATCCTACCATCAGCGACGACGTGCGGCAGGCGCTCCTGACCTTCGCGCAGCGGGTCATGGCAGAGCCGCGCTTCCGCTGGCGGATGATTAACCCCTATGTAAAGGGATAGATCGGCTATGGCATCACAGCTTCCGCTGCCGCTCGATGGCTCACCCATTTCCCGGACGCCTGCATTTTGGAGCCTTTCAACCGCCCAGGCCATGCAGCAGCTTGACAGCACGCCGCGCGGACTGAGCAGCGCTGAGGCAAGCAGGCGACTGGCGCGCTATGGTCCCAATCGGCTGGCGCGGCGAACGCAGTCCGGCGCAGTGGCGATGCTGCTGCACCAATTTACCAGCCCGATCATCCTGCTGCTGTTATTTTCAGCGGGCTTGTCATTTTTCCTGGGCGAGCGCACCGACGCGCTGATCATCTTTGGCATTCTGCTGATAAGCGGACTACTCAGCTTCTGGCAGGAATATAGCGCGGCCAACGCGATTGCGCGACTGTTGGTTGTGATTCAGACCACTGCCAGCGTGCTGCGCGATGGCACTGCCGTAGATATTCCTCTCGAAGAGGTGGTGCCGGGCGATTGTGTGTTCCTGCATGCCGGCGATATGATCCCCGGTGACTGCCAGATGCTTGACTCGAAGGATTTGTTCGTGAATGAGGCCGCGCTCACCGGCGAAACCTACCCGGTCGAGAAAGCGGCTGGCGTGTTGCCGCCTGACACGCCACTGAACAAATGCGCCAATGCGCTGTTTCTCGGCACGCATGTCGTGAGCGGTACGGCGACGGCGCTGGTCGTACACACCGGCGCCACGACGCAGTTCGGGCAGATCTCGGTGCGGCTGCAACTTCGCCCGCCACAGACCGAGTTCGAGCGCGGCATCCGGCGCTTCGGTAACCTGCTGGTAGAGGTCACGCTGGTATTGGTGCTGGGCATCTTCGCCGTCAACGTGTACTTCCAGCGGCCAGTCATCGACTCGTTCCTTTTTGCGCTGGCGCTCGCCGTCGGGCTGACGCCGCAGCTGCTGCCCGCGATCATCAGCATTGTGCTCGCCCGGGGCGCACAGCGCATGGCGCGCGCGCAGGTGATCGTCAAGCAACTGTCATCAATGGAGAACTTCGGCAGCATGAACGTGCTCTGCTCCGACAAGACCGGCACGCTAACCGAAGGCATGGTGCAGTTGCACGCTGCCCAGGGTATCGGCGGGACTGATAGCGAACGGGTGCTGCGCGCGGCCTACCTCAATGCGGTGTACGAAACCGGGTTCACGAATCCAATTGACGCCGCGATCCGTGCCGTCCGCACGTTTGATCTCGCCAACGTCCCCAAGCTGGATGAGATTCCCTATGATTTTCTCCGCAAACGTTTGAGCGTGCTGGTCGAGCAGGATGGCGCACCCCTCATGATCACAAAGGGCGCGCTGGCGAACGTGCTCGATGTTTGCGCAACCGTCGAGTTGCCAAATGGGACCGTGACGGACATTACAGACGTCCGCGACCAGATTCAGCAGCGTTTTGTCGCGCTCAGCGAGCAGGGTTTCCGCGTCCTTGGGATCACATGCCGTACGGTGACAACTCATCGAATCAGTCGGACTGATGAAACTGATATGACGTTTCTGGGCTTTCTGACCTTTTTCGACCCGCCAAAGGCCAACATCGTTGCGACACTTCGCGACCTCCGGCAGCTTGGCATTCAACTGAAAATCATCACTGGCGACAATCGCGCCGTCGCCGCGCACGTCAGTCAGCAGGTCGGCATCACGCAGCCAGGCATTCTCAGCGGCGCTGATTTGCATCGCATGAGTGATGAAGCGTTGCGCGCGCAGGTGAACAATGTCGCAATCTTTGCCGAGATTGAGCCGAATCAGAAGGAGCGGATTATTCTGGCACTGCGGAAGACTGGCAATGTAGTCGGCTACATGGGCGATGGTATCAACGACGCCTCGGCGCTGCACACGGCCGACGTGGGCATCTCGGTGGCGAACGCGGTAGATGTGGCCAAAGAAGCCGCGCACATTGTGCTGCTCAAGCAGGATCTGGGCGTGCTGGCGCAAGGGGTGCGCGAAGGGCGCATGACCTTCGCGAACACGCTCAAGTACGTGTTCATCGCCACCAG
>DASTWM010000283.1:0-10862 GCA_035765855.1 Roseiflexaceae bacterium | reverse complement strand
CAGGCATTTGCTAACCATGTTGGCGTGGATAACCTTGACGCCTTCACGGCGGCCTGTCAGGGCTCGCAGTGCAACGATGCCAATGACTACTTCTGGACTGGTCAGACAGCCATGGTCATCAGCGGTGACTGGAAGGTCGCTCAGGCCAAGAAATACAAGCCGGATGTGCAGTACGGCGTCGTTCCGTTCCCCGGCCCGGATGGTCCCGCGCCATATGCAAGCTGGGCCGGTGGCTGGAGCTGGGTCGTGCCGAAGGGTGCCAAGAATCCTGAGGCGGCCTACAAGGTTGTGAGCTATTTCTGTGGTCCTGAGGGACAAGACATGTTCTGCAAGGCAACCTACCACATCCCCACGAATAAGAAGACCGCCGCTGATCCGTTCTACACCGCAGATCCGCTGCACAAGGTCTTCATGGATCTGCTTCCGGTCTCACACACCCGCCCGCCGATTCCGGCTGGTAGCCTGATGTGGGATGAACTTGTCAAGGCCCGGGATGACATTGTTCATGGCCAGGATCCCGCCACACGCCTCAAAGCGGTTGATGACAAGGTCAACGCCGAGCTTGAAAAGATGGGCTACTTTAAGTCGTAGTGTGACGTGCTACAATGATAGGGTAATCGGGCGGTGGGCAACCAGCGTTGGATTACCCTATCAGCGTTGATAGCAGGGGAGCAGAGAAGCTAATGGCCCAGCAAACACAAAGTCAGGCGCAATCACGGCTTGCCGCTGGTCGCCGCTGGTCGCCCGAGACTCGGCGTAATACGATTAACGGTATTTTGTTTGCTTTGCCCTGGATCGTGGGATTGGCAGTTTTTTGGATCTATCCAATCTTTGCGTCGGTCTACTATAGTTTCAATGACTTTAATGGCATCCAAAACCCGACCTGGGTGGGTCTGGCAAACTACACCAATCTTCTCCAAGATGATCAATTCAAGATTTCCGCATTCAACACGCTCTATTTCGCAGTTATTTCTATTCCATTGGCGATTATCTTTGCCTTTGGGCTAGCGCTGCTGCTGAACATGAAAATTCATGGACGGTTCATCTATCGAACTGTCTATTTCTTGCCGACGCTGGTGCCGTCGGTGGCACTTTCTTTGGTATGGATCTATCTGTTCAATCCGGCCACTGGCCTGATCAACGTGCCGTTCGACTGGATTGGCATTCGTGGGCCATGCTGGAATGCCTGTGCCGCCTGGTCGCGCCCGACCATGGTGCTGGTGGCGCTCTGGATCATTGGTGGTCAGGTCGTTCTGTATCTGGCCGGGCTGCAGGATGTTCCGCAAGAGTTGTATGATGCCGTTGCGGTCGACGGTGCCAATCTGTGGCAGCGCTTCCGCAATGTGACGCTGCCCATGATGACGCCGGTGATCTTCTATCACTTGGTCACATCGGTGATCGGCGCATTCCAGTTCTTCGATATCCCCTATATCATGACTGGCGGCACCGGCGCACCACAGAACTCGCTGTTGTTCTACTCGATCTACCTCTTCAAGAATGCGTTTGCCTACTTCAAGATGGGCTATGCGTCGGCCATGGCCTGGATCATGTTCGTCGCCATTCTTGCGATTACACTGCTTATCTTCCGCAGTGCGCGGCGTTGGGTGTATTACGGTGGTGTCGACTTCAGTTAAGTTGCGGCGGCAGCACATGCTGGCGCTTTGCTCAAGGAGCTATTTGGCATGGCAACAAAAGTAGCCCAATCCCCATCGCGCGTGCAAAATCGCCATCGTACACGCGCGATCAAGCATGCATCCCGTGAGATTCTGACGCACATTGTGCTTATTCCGGCGGCATTTCTTTTTTTGCTGCCGTTTCTGTGGATGCTCTCGACCTCATTGAAGCCAGATGCGCAATTGTACAGCTACCCACCAGTCTGGATTCCGCATCCATTTCAATGGGCGAATTACCCCAAATCTGTCACTTACGTGCCATTTTTTTTATATCTGAGAAACACCGTTGTTATTTCAGTCGCCAGCATGATCGGCGTTATCTTCTCAAGTTCGCTGGTGTCCTATAGCCTGGCGCGTATTCCGTGGCCGGGCCGCCATTTCCTTTTCCTGTTGACGATTGCGACCTTGATGCTGCCGTTTCAGGTCACGCTGATCCCGGTTTTCCTCGTGTTCAAGAATCTCGGCTGGGTCGGCGATTTGCGCCCGCTGATTGTGCCGCAATTCTTCGGTCATGCGCTGTATATCTTCCTGTTGCGCCAGTTTTTCATGTCGATTCCCATGGAATTGTCGGAAGCGGCGCGCATCGACGGTGCGAATGAATTCCGCATATTCTGGTCGGTGATTATGCCGCTTGCCAAGCCAGCGCTCGCAACAGTGGCTGTGTTTCAGTTCATTCGTTCCTGGACGGATTATCTTAACCCATTGATCTATCTCAACGATCAAAACCTGTACACGTTGCAACTTGGCTTGTATCAATATAGCAGCCAGTATGGCCGCGAGTGGGGCCTGCTCATGTCGGCTGCGGTGCTGATCACCCTGCCGCCGATTATTACGTTCTTTTTCACGCAGCGCACGTTCGTGCAGGGCGTGACATTGACGGGCATTAAGGGATAAGCCATTCTGCTCCAAGAGCTTGTGAAGTAGTGTGAAAGATGATTGCATGACAAGGTGTCCAAGCCTCTGGTGGACGCCTTGTTGCTTGTCTGGAGCTGGACTCAAGCATCAGATATCAAGCAGCAGCCGTTCATCCCGTGTTTTTGAAGAAGGGAGTATTCTGGTGTCACATGCCATTCGTTGGACCGCGCGCAAGATCGCGAGTCGCCTGGCGCTTATCGAGCCGCTGGTATATCGGCAGCAGCAGACGCTCGACGCATTTCGCTACACGATGCTGCCGAACTCTCGGGCTGCGCCATTGGTGGACGCTGATGTGAACGACAGCGATTGGACGGTCATCGAGCCGAACAGCTACTGGGGCGCGTGGCGCACGAACTTCATGCTGCGCACCCACTTCCAGATTCCTGCCGATTGGGCGGCTGATGCTGCTGTCGCGTTGTATTTACCAATTGGCGAGGCGGGCGACTTTTCGCATCCTGAGACGCTGGCATACATTGACGGCGCGCCGCTGGCGGCCTGCGACCGCAACCATGAGGAGATTCTGCTGCCCGATGCCCTGCGCGATGGTCAGGCACACTTGCTCGCGCTTCATGGCTGGACCGGCATCGGCGGCAGGCATGCCGACGAGCCAGGCACCCAATTATTCATGAAGCCGTGCGCGCTGGTGGTGATCGACCAGCCGACCCGCGATTTTATTGCCACCGCCCGCGTAGCGCTCGGCATTGCCAACACGCTGAACGAGGACGTGCCAGCGCGTGGTATGCTGCTCCAGGCGCTTGACGAGGCGTTCAAGCTGCTCGATCTGCGCGAGCCGTTTGGCGACGGGTTCTATGAAAGCGTTGGCCCCGCGCATGCCGCACTACGCGCGGGCATCGAGCAGGCCGGGCCGCCGCTGGACGTGGAGATTACCGCGACCGGGCATGCCCATATCGACGTGGCATGGCTGTGGACGCTCGGGCAGACGCGGCGCAAGGCCGGGCGCACCTTCTCCACCGCGCTGCGGCTGATGGAGCAGTTCCCCGATTATCACTTCACCCAGAGCCAGCCGCAACTCTACGCCTACCTCAAGCAGGATTATCCAGAGCTTTTGGAGCAGATCAAGGCGCGCGTGGCCGAAGGCCGCTGGGAGCCGATCGGCGACATGTGGATCGAGGCCGACTGTAACCTGAGCGGCGCGGAGTCGCTGGCACGCCAGTTCCTGCTCGGGCGCTCATTCTTCCGCGAGCACTTCGGCGCGGAGCACTCGTCGCGGGTGCTGTGGCTGCCCGATGTCTTCGGTTATGCATGGGCGCTGCCGCAATTGATCAAAGAGGCCGGACTCGATTACTTCTTCACGATCAAAATCGGCTGGAGCCAGTATAACCGCCTGCCGTACGACAGCTTCTGGTGGCAGGGCATCGACGGCACGCGCGTGCTGACCCACTTCAGCCCGACGCCGGAAGCGGGCAGCGCGTTTGCCAGCACCTACAACGCCCGCGCCACTGCCGAGGATACGATCGGCACCTGGACCAACTTCATGCAAAAGGATCTGGGCAAGGATGGCGCGACGCCGCCGCTGCTCATGGCGTTCGGGTTTGGCGACGGCGGCGGCGGACCGACCCGCCAGATGCTGGAAAACCTGCGCGAGTTGAAGCATTTCCCGGCCACGCCGCAGGTCAGGCAGGGCCATGTGCGCGACTTTTTTCATGAGCTTGAGCAGAACTTCGGCGACCGGCTGCCCACATGGAACGGCGAGTTGTACCTGGAGTTCCATCGCGGCACCTACACGACGCAGAGCCGCAACAAGCGCGCTAACCGCAAGAGCGAGTTCGCGCTGCATGACGCCGAGTTCCTGGCCGCTTGGGCCGCGCTGCTGGATAACGGCTACGAGTACCCGGCTGCTGCATTTACGGAAGCGTGGCAACTGGTCTGTTTGAACCAGTTCCATGACATCATTCCCGGCACCAGCATCACGCCGGTTTACACCGAGTCGCAGCAGCAGTACGCCCAGATCGCGCACATGGCGACCGAGGCGCGCGACAACGCGCTGCGTGTGATCGGGGCGGCGCAGGGCGGCGATGTGCTGGTCGTCAACCCGACCTCGTTCGAGCGGCGCGACTTGGCGTGGTGGCCGGGGCAGCTTGGCGACGGGCAGCGGCTTAAGCGCGCAAACGGTGAGGCAGTTGCCACGCAATCGAGCGCGGACGGCACATGGATCGACGCGGGCAAGCTTGCGCCGCTGAGTGCGGTGGGACTTGTGCTTACACGAGACGAAGGAACGACGACAAATGACGAACAATCTAATACCGCTGATCAACCTTCGTCCGCCGTCATTCGTCATTCGTCATTATCGGCCTCGCCAACCCGCCTGGAAAATGACCTGTTGCTGGTCGAGCTGAACGGCGACGGCGACATCACGCGCGTGTTCGACAAAACGGCGCAGCGCGAGGTGATGCCACAGGGCGCGGTCGCGAACCAGTTCCAGGCGTTTGAAGATCGCCCGCTGAATTGGGATGCCTGGGATGTCGATATTTTCTACGACGACAAGATGTGGCTCGCCGACCCGGCTTCGTCGGTCACGGTGGTCGAGGAAGGGTCGCTGCGGGCGACGATTGAGATCAAGCGCCGCATCTTGAACAGCGACTACGTGCAGCGCATTTCGCTGGCGCATGACAGCCCGCGCCTCGACATTGACACCACAATCGACTGGCGCGAGCGGCATGTGCTGCTCAAGGTGGCCTTCCCGGTTGATATTCTGTCGCCGGTTGCGACCTACGACATCCAGTGGGGCAATGTCCAGCGCCCGACGCACCACAACACCAGTTGGGACTGGGCGCGCTTCGAGACCTGCGCGCAGAAGTGGGTCGATCTGAGCGAGGGCGGCTATGGCGTCAGTCTCCTGAACGATTGCAAATACGGCCATGACATTCGCAACAACGTCATGCGCATCTCGCTGCTGCGCAGCCCGACTTCACCGGACCCGGAGGCCGATCAGGGCCAGCACCGTTTCGCCTACAGCCTGCTGCCACACACCGGCGACTGGAGCGCGTCGATTGCACAGGCCTACGCGCTCAACGATCCGCTGATTGTGTATCAGACGGATGACGGACGACGAACGATCGACGATGAACAGCAGCACGCGCCAGCCTCGCTTGTAAACGTTGATCAGCCAAACGTCGTGATCGAGACGATCAAGCGTGCCGAAGATGGCAACGGTATGATCGTGCGCCTGTACGAGAGCCAGCGCCAGCGCGGCCCGGTGACGCTGCATGCTAGCTTTCCGTTGGCCGGGGCGTGGCGCACCAATTTGTTGGAGGACGACAAGGAGCAGTTGGAAACAAGTGACAACAACGTTAGATTCGACATCACACCATACCAGATCGTGACGTTGCGGCTGGTGCCGGCGTAATGAATCATGTAGAGACGGCCCAGCGGGCCGTCTCTATCATACAACAATCATGCATCATCCCATCTACGCTTCCGAATTCGTTGTATATTCCTCGGTCGTACGTTCGCGCTGGCAGATCGCGCCGCATGCCCATGAATGCTTCGAGATGCTGTACGTGCTCGAAGGGCGCTGCCAGGTCGCGACCGAGGTGGGAACGTACGTTGCCGAGCCGCACAGCCTGATCTTCTTCCGCCCGTACCAGTGGCACCAGGAAACCTCGCTGACCGACGTGTACGCGCTGGTCTGCATGCGCTTTCCACCCGATTTCGTCACACAATACCATGTGCCGCTGCCCGGACCGGCTGAATTGCCGACCGTGCTGTCGCTGCCGCCCGATGAAGCTTTCCGCCCGATTCTGAACCGCATGGTCGACGAATACCAGCGCCGCGAGCCGTACCACGAGCAGATGATCGGCGCGTACATGCTGCAATTCGCCGTGCTGCTGCACCGCGCGCTACGGCAGCACAGTGGCGCGCAAAGCCTGCCACCGCAGGCGCAGATGCTCCAGCACCTGCTCGATCAGCATGTCACCAGCACGGCCTCGCTGCGTGAGATCGCGCACGCCGCCCACATGAGCGAGTCGCACCTCAGCCACCAGGTCAAGGCCATGCTTGGTGTATCGCCCAAGACCTACGTGCGCATGCAGCGGATCGCCCGCGCGCGTGACCTGCTGGCGTCAACTGCCATGAGCATCGAGGAGATCGCGGCCACGCTCGGCTACGACGAGCCATCCTCGTTCTTCCGCGCCTTCAAGCGGACAACCGGCATGACGCCCGGCCATTTCCGCGCCAGCGCACACGGCTGACAAACAGCGCAGTCCCGGCTAGTTGTTGTGCAAAAACTGCCATATACGTTGCAGTGCTGGCGCGCTATGATCGACACGTTGTTTTTGTAAAAAGATGAAACGTTTACGACGTGTCATTCCGAAGTAGCGAGGAATCTCCCCAGAGTGATTGCTCGCTGCGCTCGAAATGACAGAAAAATCCAGGGGTTACTTAACCTTCGTTCAATGAGGAGCATGAATCATGAGTCGCGTACGTATTGGGTTCATTGGCTGCGGCAGTATGGCGCGCCATCATGGGCGCATTTTCGCCGGGCAGGTGCCAGACGCCGAAATTGTGGCGCTGACCGACACACAGCCGGAAAATTTACAGCGTTTCATCAGCGATGTGTTTGGCGACCAAAAAGCGCCGCCTACCTTTTCCGACCACCGCGCGATGTTGCAGGAAGTGCCGCTCGATGCGGTGGTGATTGTGACGCCGCACGCGCATCACTTTCAACAGGCCGTGGACGCGATCGACGCGGGCTGCCATGTGCTGGTCGAGAAGCCCATGGTGATCAGCACCGAGGATGCGAAGAAGCTGATCACGCATGGCGAAGAAAAGAAGCGCATTATTTCGGTTGCGTTCCCCGGCCCGTTCACCACCGAGTTCCAGTATCTTCGCGCGCTGATCGCCAAGGGTGATCTTGGGGAAATTCAGCTTGTGACCGGCGTTTGCACGCAGGATTGGATTGCGAATGTCGGCGGCACATGGCGCTCGCAACTGGCCCTGTCGGGCGGCGGCAACCTGTACGACAGCGGCGCGCACATGTTCAACGCCATGCTGTATCTCACCGGCCTGGCCGCGACTGAGGTGTTCGCGTTTATCGAAAATAAGGATGAGGAAGTCGATATCGTCGGCACGGTTGCCATGCGCTTCAATAGCGGCGCGCTCGGCACGGCGGCGGCCACCGGCAACGCGCCTTTGATGGAGCAGGGCATCTACATTCAGGGGACGCACGGCGCGGCCAAAGCCGGCATTTACGGCGGCAACATGGAAGTGTGGCTCGGCAAAAATAAAGTCAAGTACCCGCAGGTGCCGGAAGTCACGACCTTGCAGCAGAACTTCATCGACTGCATCAACGGCAAGGCCGTCACCCCCAGCCCGCCGATCCTTGGCCTGCGCCAGGCCCGGCTGATGGACGCGATTTACGAGTCGGCCCGCACGGGCGCGCCGGTCAAGGTTGTCGCGGACGAATAATAGCTTTAAGACCAAGGACGAAAGACGAAGGACGAATCGCTCTTCGTCTTTTGTCTTTCATCGCTGAATATCGAAAGAGTTTGGAGGATGCACATAGCTGACCTCACTTGTTCCGCAATACCGCCAGGATTGTAGCATAGACGAACTCTGTCGCCGCCCCACTTATTAAGCAGGGCGGCATCTTTGCGCCTTCTAGCGCTGAATCTGCGGGAGATACAGCGAGAACGTTGCCGGCGTTGGAGTTGTCTGCGATGTTGGCGCAATGGTTGTCGCTGCCGTCGTTGTAGCCGTGGCGGTCGTTGTGGCCGTGGCAGTTGTCGTAGCGGTCGCCGAAGCAGTTGTGGTTGCGGTTGCCGTGGCGGTTGCGGTTGGCATGGCGGCTGGTCCGGCGTGTATCTCGAAGATGGGGCACACGTCGAGGTCGCCGCCCGCCGCGCCATCACGCGCCATGTGTGCAACCAGGTGCTCGTCGGGTGCGAGCGTTCGCTCAGTTGTGTCGGCGACAAGCGCAACGTCGTTCCATGTGTCGAGCGCGGCGATCTGAAGATCGACGGCGCTGCTCGATAGCGCGCGGCGCAATGTGCCGTCGTCGCTGCGCACTTCAAGCGTCATGGTCACGCTGCCAGTGTACGTTCCGCTCCGTCGCAGCAGGCGAAAGGTCGCCGATTGCACGACAATCTCGTGCTGTGGTTCTGGAAACAGAAAGAACACATCCGCAGTGGCGCGACTCGACTGGAAAGCCGCCGCAATGCTCAACGGCTGCCCATGAATTGCCGCGACGGCTGCGTTGTCTTCGCTGATCACGCCCAGCCGCCATGTTTCGTCGGTTGTCGTTGCCGTCGCCATGCGCGCGGCGTCGGCCAGCCCGGCCCGTCCGATTGCGATAGTCAGCGCCAGCAGCGTGCATGCGAAAAGCGCGCGAATCAGCTTCGTCATTCCACCACCACCTCGAAGATCGGTCGCACATCCAGACTGCCGCCTGCGCCGCTATCGAGCGCGAAGTGAAAAGTGAGGTATTCGTTGGGCGCGACAATCACGGTGCCTGGGTCGGCCACCAGCGGAACGTCGATCCACGTTCCCGTTGCGGCAGCCTGCGCGTCAACTGCCGCTGTGGAGAGCGTGCGCTGCAGCGTGCCGTCATAGCTGCGCACTTCCAATGCTATTGTGGCGCTGCCGGTGTAAGTGCCAGCGCGGCTGTTGATGTTGAGCGCGGCAGATTGAACCGTGCGTGCCTGCGCCGCTGCGGGAAACAGATAATAGATGTCGCTGACCGCGCGATTGGAACGGAACGATGCGCTCGCGCTGACGAGGCGGCCAATCACGGCCTGGTAGCTGGCGTCGCCCTCGCTGGTCACGCCAAACCGCCAGACTTCCGAGGCGGCTGTGCTGGCGGCGCGCGGCATGGCCGCCGCCTGTCCGGGCGCATTGGTGGTTATCATGGCGATAAAAAGCGCGGCAATGCACGCGACCAACGCAAGGCTGATCGGCCACGCGAACCGTTGAATATACTGGCGCATGAGAGATTCCTTTCAGCTACTTCTCGGTAAGATTGGCAACGGCTTGCTCCAGCTTCGCCAGGCGCGCCTCAAGATCGGCATTCTGCTGTTTGAGCGTGCTGATCTGCGCGTCGCGCTCCTGAAGCTGGCGATCCAGTTCCTTGACGGCGGCCAGCGTCACGCCGTTGGCGTCGAGCGCGGCGATGTGCCGGTTGTCGTCGCCAAGGCCAAACGCGGCGTAGAAGTCCTGCGCCATCGGCCCCATGTGCCGCACGCCCGCCGCATCAGTGCGATAGCTCCACGTCGAAACTGGCATGGTTCGCAGTTGGTTCAGCACCTGCCCGCCATCCACCGCCGTGAAATCGCGCTTGGCGTTCACGTCCGAAAGTTCGACAAGGCGGCCTTCGATCTGTACATTGCCGTTGACATGCAGCTTCTCCTGCGGCGATGCCGTGCCGATGCCGACGTTGCCATTCGCGGCAATATCGATACTACTGGTCGGCGCGCCGGGGCGGATGCGGAACGGCAAAAGGGAACCATTGGTCAGGTCGCGCACGAAGAAGTTGGCTTCGTTGGCACCGACATCCCATGTCTGGGCTGGAAATCCGCCACCGTTGTTCTGCTCGAAACGAATAGCGGGCGTGTTGCCGTTGTTGATGTGCATGTTCAATCCCGGCGTTGATGTGCCTAGACCAATCCGCCCGATGCTATCGACATAAAGTGAGTTGGTCGGCGCGCCAGCGATGACGGTGAACGGCGTTTTGTTGCCGGTGACGTCGTCAATGCTGAATTTGTTTACGCCGCCGGATGCGCTGTCGTTCGCGGTGAGTTGCCAGTCATTGGCCGGGAAGCCAGTCGAGGTGCTGGTATCGTCGAATTTGAGGCGGGTGTTGTTTTCCTTCAAACGGACGGTGTCGAAGCCGAATGACTCACCATCGACGCAATCGAAGCCGATACAGGCGCTGCCTTGAACGATGAGATCGTCGGGTTGCACGACATCTTGCGGCACGGCGCTGGAGGACGATGATCCGGTTTGTGGAGCATGGGCAGCAGTCGCGGTAGGCATTGGCTCGCTGGCGGGCAGCATGAACGCGTCATGGGCGATCATGAACGCGCCGGACTGGACCTGCTCGGGCGGAAGCGCGCCGGATTGTCGCAAATGCTCTACAACGGCGGCCCGGTCGGACTCGCTGGCGGCGCGCAGTGTGTTGCGGGTCGCTTCGTCGATCTGCGGCACGACGCGCAATTCGTACATGTAGGTGCCGTCGGCGCGCCGCTGGCCGTTAGAGTCAACATTATTCAGCGTCGGCGTTGCGCCTGCGCCGAATTCCTGGCGAGCTATTTGCCCGTC
>DASTWM010000282.1:0-14365 GCA_035765855.1 Roseiflexaceae bacterium | reverse complement strand
CCCAGCCGCCCGCGCGCCACCCGTTCGACATCCACGGCCACTGCCGCGACGAAAAACGCGCCCGCATCTTGCACGAATTGCTCAATTTCACTGACGCGCAGTTGCGGCGTTTGCTCCTGCTTCGCTTCGATCTGCACGCGCACCACCGCGTCAGTCAGGTCGCGCTGGCGAACGGCGGTGGCGACGCGCTCCTGTGGGTCGCTGCTGTTCCGCACGTCGACGTTCACTGTCACAAACGGGCGTGCGGCCAGCGGGTGAAACTGCCAGCGCGTGTTGCCCTTTTCAAGCTCGACCAGCACGCACCCTTTGACCTCATGCTCCTCGCCGAAGTCAATTCGCTCGATGCTGCCGGGGTAGACAATCGGCGGATGATTGCTGAGCGACTGGTGCTTGTGAATGTGGCCCATGGCGACATAATCGACGCCGGGCAGCGCCACAAAGCTCTTTGGCAGCACCAGATCCTTGCCGAGCATGATCTGCCGCTCGATGCCAACCGTCGCGCCGTCAATCGTGCCATGAGCGGAAAGCACCGTCGGAATGTCCGGGTCAAGCTCCTCGGTGGCGTACTCCAGAAAGCGCTCGATGCGGCTGAGCAGCATGGTTTCGACCTCAAGAAATGAGGCCATTCGCAATTCTTCTTTGGTCAGCAGGCTGTGGCGCGTGACCCACGGCAGCGCAATCAGTTGCAGCGGGCCGGAGCGCGTTTCTATCGTGTAAACCTTTGGACGGTCGGCAATAATTATGCCTTCCACCGCCAGCGTGTCAAAAATTTCAATCGCATGCGCCCGCCCGGCAGCTGGCGAGATGTCATGGTTGCCGACCAGCACGATCACTGGCATCCCGGCCCGCCGCAGCCGCGCGATGCGCCTGGCAAATTCACGCTGGTGCGTCGGGTTCGGCGTGCGATTCTTGTACACGTCACCGGCAATTAACACCAGATCAACGTTTTCGGCCAAACCGAAGTCAATTGCTTCGTCCAGACGCGCCAGATAATCATGGAGGCGGCTGTGCAGGCCGGTGGCAGGGTCCACGCGGCCATAGTTTTCCATGCCGATATGCAGATCGGCGAGATGTAGCATCTTTATCATACGAGCATTGTAAAGAGGAGTGCCTGTTGCGTCAAATTCATGAAGAAACATAATTTTAGAACAAACATGCTAAAAACATTTGCCGCATCATGTCAAAAATGCTTTACACAGGCTTTCCCACATAATTACCCATATCCCTCATGTGTGTGGGAAAAACGATTGGGATAATGTGGGATAAGTTGGGATATGTTTGGGATAATGAGTGTAAAGAGATGTTCAGTAATATGTCACATGAATGTTTCTTCGTCATGTGCTATACTCCGCACCACAAAGCGATAAAGCAAAGAGATGATCATGAAATCTATTCGCGCAGTAATTTTTGACATGGACGGGCTGATGCTCGATACCGAGGCGATTTATCGCCGGGTGTGGCAGCGGGCCGCGCGCATGCAAGGCTTCGTGCTCACCGACGAGCAGTATTTGCAGTTCCTTGGTCGCACGACCCACGACGCCGAATTGGACATGGCCGCTATGTACGGCCCGCCGTTCGACCTGGCGCGGTTCCGCGCCGACTGGCCGCGCGTCTGGCGTGAGTTCATCGCGCAGCACAGCATTCCACGCAAGCCCGGCCTCGACGCGCTGCTGGCCTTGCTCGATGCCGACAGCTACCGCAAGGCAGTGGCGACTTCGACCGTTCGAGCTGAGGCGCTGGAAACGCTTGGAACGCTGGTCGAGCGCTTCGACGCGCTGGTGACTGGCGACATGGTGCGGCATGGCAAGCCCGCGCCCGACATCTTTTTGCTGGCGGCAGAGCAGCTGGGCGTCACGCCAGACGAATGTCTGGTATTGGAGGACTCGGAGGCGGGCATTTCTGCTGCGCACGCGGCGGGCATGCGCGTCATCTGCGTGCCGGACCTGAAGCAGCCTGTGCCAGAAGTCGCGCGCAAGGCCACGGCAATTTATCAGTCGCTTGATGACGTGCGGCACTGGCTGGTGACGTATGCAGCGGACGAACCTTCATGGGATACATGAGGTCATTCTAGCCAGAGTGGTGCATTTCTCCAATAAGCATTTTTTCCTGGTTCGGACCGGCTATCCTGCCCGCATATCGGTCGGTACAGGTTGCGCAGGCCAGAAGCGTATTGTCTTGCTGCTTTGCACACTCACCTATCCTTTGCTTATTCAGTACTTCGCGCGCCGAATTGATGATAAAGGGTTTGTCCTCTCGTTGGGCAAGGCGCACAAATACCGCCGCCACTGTCGGATCGAACTGTGTTCCGGCGCAGCGGGTAATCTCAGCGATAATAGCATGTACTGATAAGCCTTTATGGTATGGCCGATCCGACGCCATGGCTTCAACCGCATCGCATAGATTGAGAATCCGTGACTCCAATGGAATCTCTTCCCCTGCGAGGCCAGACGGGTATCCTTTACCATCCCAGCGCTCATGATGGTGACGAACAACATGCGCCAGGTGACGGAGCCCATGTGAAACTTCGAGCAACTCGGCACCAATCACCGTGTGTGTTTTGATATGTTCAAATTCCTCCTCGGTTAGTTTGCCCGGCTTGTGTAAGATCGACTCAGGGATGGCGATTTTCCCAATATCGTGCAGGTAGCCTGCCTGTCGCACCTGCAGGATACGTTCTTTGCTCAGACCAAGCTCGCCTGCAATTGTCTCTGCATATAAAGCTACGGTGGCAGCATGGCTCCCAACAAATGGATCACGCGCATCGAAGAAGCGGGCTAATGTTTCAAACAGCTCGTTGTTAAGCTGCCCGATAGCGCGGTTGCCCGCGATAATTTCATGATTGGCCTGAGCGAGCTCCTGATTCATGCGCTGCAATTCCTTCATGCTCGTCTCGGTCCGTTCAACGTATTGCTTCTGCGCCGATCTGACTGCGAGAATCGGCAGGCCGAAGATGATAACGCCTTCGATACCGAGCCTTGTATACGCCGTGCTCAAGAGCAGACCCATGCCGCACAAGATGATATAGTGATCGCGCAGCCATTTATAGCGTTCGCGCCACACACTGATTGGCTGCGCGCCGGTAGACAAGCCGATAACAGTTGCGATAAGCCCGGTTTCGATCAGGTAATACGCGACTGCTGCCAGTCCTAAAGGGACAGCGAAGAGTGGTAGATTCGACGTATGGAGCGGAATGGCAAGTGAACGAAATAGTATGGCTGCCGGGGTTGCAGCCAGCACATGGACCGACCAGTTGAAGGTTACTTTATGGAGTTGCGGGCGGCGGTGCGTGCTGCGTGAAAGCGCAATCGCCGCGCCAATAGCGCAGGCAGCACTCACGAAGATAAGCCCTGGCATTCCCGTGATCAGCGCGGAGGCGAAGATAACGGCCAGCGAAACGGAGATCGTGCCTGTCCCATACAGATCAACTTGAAGGAGTTCGGCAATAATCGACAGAATCATGAGCAGCGCAAGGATGGTCAGATCGGGCATCGTTTCCATCGTGCAGGCAACTGCGGAAACGAACAATCCCGAGCAAATGACACTCCCAAGAAAGGCGTAAAATCGCCCCGCCTGGCTTTTTTCTGGCACATTCGTGGCTGCCTCTACCCTGGCCGAAGTGCTTGATGATAGCAGTGGCCCTTCAAGAATTGGAGCAACTGGGGATGGTGGATAACCAGGCGTATCAATTGATTGTATTGCTTCACTCGCCACTGCTGAAACGGGCTGGTTCAATGTTAAGGCTGCGCGGTAATCGGACATTGAGCTACTCTCAGCGGCGGCTGCTTCCAATTCAATCGAATGTGGCATATTGCCAACGCAGATCACTCTGTTACGACCCTGAACCTTGGCCTGATAAACTGCGACATCTGCCTTGTGATTGATCTCAGTCGCGGTAGTGGCATCTGCGGGAAAGCAGGCGATGCCGAGACTCATGGTCGCGTGGATCGGCGTTGGGCTGGTTGCCACGCTGAAGCCGCTTTCTTCAACTGCCTTCCGAATGCGTTCAGCCAGCACCTGCGCTTCGAATTGATCTGTTTCCGGCAGCACGATGGCAAACTCTTCGCCGCCAAAGCGTCCGGCAATGTCGTAGTGGCGGATGGTGCGGCGAATGGCCTGCCCAATCCCTTCCAATACGACATCGCCAGCCAAATGGCCGTATGTGTTGTTGATCGTTCGCAGGAGGTCGAGGTCGGCCATGATAAATGCAAGCGGGCGGTTGAAACGTTCTGCGCGATCAAGTTCTTCCTCAAAGCGTTTTCGAAAGTAGCGCGCGTTCAATAACCCAGTTTTCGCATCGATCTGCGCCTCTTGCTTGAGTTGAGGGACTTTCAGCGCGCGGTAAAGCAGCGCCAATGGAGTAATCGTTGGAATGATCAGCCATGGGTTCAGTCCATAGACAATCGCAATCAGATACCCCAAACAGAGCAGAACCATTTCAACTAATAGGTTTTCCTGATCAAGTGCCGCCGATTCACGCAGTGATTTGCCCCGCGCGAGCATAAGTGCCACTGCCAGCAGGAAGTGGTTCAGGAAAACATACATACATGCAGCGCTGATTACGGCGAATATGGCGATAGGCGTCTTGAAAAGTGTATTCTCTGCATCCAGAATAATATATGTCCAGCGCGCGCCAAGCCCCGCAATCGTGTACATCGCAATGTTGAAGGGCTGAAGGTACCATGCGCGCAGATGATCGCTGTGGATCAGACGCTCTTTCGTCCATTCGATCAGCAACGGTACCAACACCAGCAACACGTAAAGAAACGGTGGCAACAGCAAGATGCCAGCAAACCAGAAGATTGGCGTTGCATAATACAGCGTATGGCTGGGTGCCTCTACTTTGAAGAGTTGGGCAAGCGTCGCTAACCCCAGCAACGTAGTGAACAGTGAAATATCCGCTGGCGTCACTGTCAAATTGAAGCAGGTCAGGACACTGATACTACTCCCTAGGAGGAATACACCCCAGATATACACCCAGGCGCGGTTTGACATATCTTCCTCTGGCACGTAGATATGATAGAAGGACGCAGCCGACAGCAGCGAAACACGAGCAGCTTTTCTGCATCCGCATGCGCGGTTGTGCTTGGATCATGGCCCAATGGCTTTGCACATGGCTATAAAAAAAGGGCGGAACCGCAGCATTGTAGTACCTCATTCACCGTTTTTATTATAATAAGAACGATTAGCAAGCCATTACCAGCGGGTTACGGCTGATTGAAATGTTGCTTGACACACACGCGATGAAGGAGATAGATGACAAACCGCCCGTCAAGAGCCTTGACAGGCGGCCTGCAACCACATGGGTATGAAGCTTGTTCACTCGTCTGATTCTTTGCAGAGCAGCGTTAATTCTCCCACCAATCGCTGCCCCAGTTCGCCGCGCCCCAGTTCGCCGCACCCCAGTTTGCTGCACCCCAGTTTGCACTGTTCCAGCTTGTGCTATCCCAGGTCAACGGCTGACGGCCTGTCCACAACAACTGGCTGGCTTGCGTTTTGGTATTGGCACTCTCGGTGGTCTTCTTATTCACCGCAGCGTAGGCATTAACTTCACCTGCACCCTTGCCATAGCCTCCAATTGTGCGCGCCGTCGCCATCAAGCGGTACTTCACCTGATCGGGAGTCAGATTTGGCTCGGCTTGCAGCAGCAGCGCGACGACACCAGAAACCACCGGCGCCGCCATGGAAGTGCCGGACATGCTGAAGTAATCGGCACTAATCACATTTGCCGGATGTTGGATGGCAATCGCATCGGTCTTATGCATGGTGCTGATGATATTGACGCCGGGGGCAACCAGTTCGGGCTTGAAGAAGCCATCCTGCGTTTTCCCGTAGGCCGAGAAGCTGGCTATCCGATCATCAATTTGCTTCTGGGTACCCATGTCGTCTGCCGCGCCAACACTGATAACAAAGGGGTCATTGGCAGGCGGGTATAGCGCATTTCTGCCAAAATTCCCGGCGGCGACCACCACCACAATCTTGTTGAACCACAGAATCTCGACCGCTGCATCAAGCGGGCTGGTGTTGTACGATTGGGCCACCGCCGCATTGACCGACAGATTAACGACGCGGATGTTGTACGCGGTCTTGTTGTCGTTGATCCACTGCAAGCCGCTCACAATGTCTGATTCCCTGACATTGCCAAGGTCATCGCCAACTTTGACATTGATCAGGTTCGCTTGCGGAGCAACGCCCATGTAGGCTCCATGGGAATGAGCACCATTGCCTGCAATAATTCCGGCCACATGTGTGCCGTGGCCCCACAGGTCGTCGGTTGTCGCGCTGGCAGAAGGAATGCCCACATTCGCCACGATCCGGCTTACGCCATTGGTCGTAAAATCAGCACCTGGCGTAATACCGCTATCAACCACTGCCACGCCAACTCCCTGGCCTTGATAATGAGGCGCTGTGTTCCAGACCTGATCAGCATTGATGCTGGGAATAAACGTCGTTTGGACGGTTGAAGTGTCCACGCAGGCTGTACATGGAGGCATGCCCGTGCTATGCACCGGCGCATCGAGCGAAATCCAGCGGACGCCCGCTGTCTGAGCAAGCGCCAGTACCGCCCGCGTTGGCAGCGTCGCCGCGACCGCATGGATGATGCTGAGATCCCTGGTAACCACCCCGCCCAGACGAACGATGGTAGTGGCTACATATGCGGTGTCATGCTGCATCTGGACGATCACAGCGAGCCGCGTGCCAGGCTCGTTCGCTGCCAGTTGGAGCACGTCTGGCTGGATACGACTCTGCTGCGAGCCTGCCGCCTGTGGAAGCAACACCGTTACCATGATCAGCAATATGAACATGCTGCCCATGCGGGACCAGACGGGAGGCTGTGTGCTTGTAGGAAATGTCTGAACCACTTGTATTCTCCATGTATTGATACGAGTTACGGCCCCCAGTAATCACTGCCCCAGGAAGCCGATCCCCAGGAGGCCGAACCCCAGCTCGCGCTGTTCCAGGTTTGTGCTCGGCCATTGCCCGACAAGATTTGACTCATGGCGATGCCAGTATTAGCGCTATCAGTGGTAGTGTCAGTCACGGCAGCATAGGCATCAAGATACCCGGCACCGGCCCGCGCCGCGTTGTAATTTGTCCATTTCTTACTGGCGGTTGCCGTCAGCCGGTATTTCACCTGATCCGGCGTGAGATTCGGCTCATCCTGGAGCAGCAGGGCCGCCGCGCCGGAGACCATCGGTGCTGCCGCCGATGTGCCTGACATGCGGAAATAAGCCGGGCTGCCGTTGACATAAACAATATTGTCTGGATGGGCTGCCGCCATGCCGAGATTTGTTCCGGGCAGCAAACTGACGATGTTCTTGCCCGGCGCTACCAGATCTGGCTTCGCAAAACCATCGACCGTTTTGCCATAGGCCGAGAAGGAGGCGATCGTATCATCATTGATATTCGGTGTGCCTTTGTCGTCGGTAGCGCCGACAGTGATCACAAATGGATCGTTTGCTGGCGGGTAGAGCGCCCCATCTTGCCCATGATTGCCCGCCGATACGACCACCACAATCTTGTTAAACCACAACACTTCAGCCGCAGCGCACAGCGGACTGGTATTGTACGATGTGAGCGTGCTTTCATTGAGCGACAGGTTGACGACCCGAATGTTATAGGTAGCGCGGTTTTCGTAGATCCATTGCAGGCCATGCACCACGTTGGAAACCGTCGC
Organism: Roseiflexaceae bacterium; assembly: GCA_035765855.1. GTDB lineage: Bacteria > Chloroflexota > Chloroflexia > Chloroflexales > Roseiflexaceae > DASTWM01. Next base: position 6,690 of record DASTWM010000282.1, on the reverse strand, counting down.
GGCACCCTGATCATCGCTGACCTTGACGTTGATAATGTTCGACATGGGCGCGACGCCGATGTACGCTCCGTTGGAACGCGACCCGTTCCCCGCAATAACCCCGGCAACGTGATTGCCATGCCCATACCCGTCGTAGACGGTTTGATTCCAGCCATTGTTGTACGCGACGGAAGCTACGAGCCGATTCGTTCCCCTGGCCGTGTACAGGTCTTGCTGGGGATTGACGCCGCTATCTACAACCGCGACACCAATGCCTTGCCCCTGGTAGTTACCGGATGTTTTCCAGACTTGATCTGCCCTGATCGAGCGAATGTACGCATTGGTGAGGTTCGCAAAGCTCACTTCTGGTGAGCCGGTCTGCACTGTTGGTGCATCAAGCGAGATCCAGCGGACGCCGGCTGACTGAGCAAGCGTGTAGATGCTGCTGGCCGGCAGTTCAGCCGTAACTGCATTGATGATGTACAAATCCGTGGTGATGCGCCCGCCCAGCCGCGCAATCAGCGAATCAACGGCATGATCGTCGGCATGCTTCTGAACAATGACCCGCAGGGGTGTTTCAGGATGGGCGGTTGCCTGCTGCAACACTTCTGGTGAGGCATGCAGGCGTGGTGCTGACGCTTGCGTAAGTGCCAGTACAGCCACGAGCAAGGTGGCAAGAATCAGGCTGCTGAACGTCTTGATTTGCCCAGCGCGGCCTGGCAATGTATAAAAACTCGTCATGGAGTCTCCTTCACATGCATGATGAATTAACGAGCCTGAGTTCGATCAACAAAGACTTTTTGGTCCTGCATCCACTACTCCTTTCTTCGCTGCAAGCGGGTTTCGCTGGCAACGCACAGTATAGAAATTTCCCGCGTATACTCAGGTATACACTACCGCCATTACCGGAGCGTTTCCATTGCGCTGAGTCGTATGCTATGATGCCCGTGGAAGATCAATACGAAAGGAACCACTCGCATGAGGCAGCCGTTGCGAATCGCGCATCTGTATCCCGATCAGATGAATATTTATGGCGACCGTGGCAACATTTTGACGCTTGTGCAGCGTTGCCGCTGGCGTGATATTGCTGTCGAGGTGCTGCCGGTCATGCCCGGCGCGCCCTTCGATTGGGCCAGCGTCGATCTTGCGTTCTTCGGCGGCGGGCAGGACAGCGGGCAGTCGCTGATCGCCGAGGACTTCGTCACGCGGCAGGGTGACGGGCTGCGCGCGGCGGTTGAGGACGGGCTGGTGATGCTCACCATTTGCGGCGGCTATCAGTTGCTCGGCCATTATTTTCTGACCCACACGGGCGAGCGGCTGCCGGGCGTCGGCATCATGGACGTACACACGGTGGGCGGCGGCACGCGCATGATCGGGAATATTGTTGTCGAAGCGAACCTGACGAATGACGAAGGCTCGTCGTCCATCGTCCAACTCGTCGGCTTCGAGAACCACAGCGGGCGGACGTATCTCGGCGCGGGCGCGCGGCCACTTGGGCGGGTGCTGGCCGGGCATGGCAACAACGGCGAGGACGGCACCGAAGGCGCGGTGTACCGCAATGTGTTCGGCTGCTACATGCACGGTTCGCTGCTGCCGAAGAATCCGCACTTCGCCGATCACCTGCTCCATCTGGCGCTGGCGCGGCGCGGCGACCTGGCAGCGCTCACGCCGCTGGACGATACGCTGGAGCAGCGGGCGCAGCGTACCATGGCGGAACGGCTGCTGGCGCGGTGACAAGATGACAAGATGCTCTTTTGTGCTTCATAGTTTTTGCTAGATGTTGAAAACTGCATCCTGAAGACGATGGTGTGCGTATCGAAGGGTGGTTTTCAGACGGGCTTTTTGTACAAAGATAGTTGACAATTTCATGCCCAACCTTCTGCCCTGGCTCACGCTGCTGATCGTTGCCGCAACTATTGTTGGCATCGCGGTTGGGCGCTGGCCAGTGCTGCGCGTGAACCGCGCCTCGCTGACGGTCATTGGCGCGGCGCTGCTCCTTGCGGTCGGCGCGCTGACGCTGAAGCAGGCCTACGCGGCCATTGACGACGGCACGCTGCTGTTGCTGTTCAGCATGATGGTGGTGAACGGCTACCTGTCCGTTGCTGGCTTCTTCAACGTTATCGCCCAGCGCGTTGTTCAGGTGGCGCACAGCCCGCGCATGCTGCTGGCCTTGCTCATCGTCGCGGCGGGCGTGCTCTCGGCGCTGTTTCTGAACGACACGGTGGTACTGCTGCTCACGCCGCTGGTGCTCGACATCACGCTGGCGCTCAAGCGCGATCCAATTCCGTACCTGCTCGGTCTGGCAACGGCTGCCAATGTCGGCTCGACGGCGACCGTCACGGGCAACCCGCAGAACATCGTGATTGGCAATCTGTCGGGTGTTTCGTACCTGGCGTTTACCTCCGCGCTCGCTCCAGTGGCGTTGATCGGCTTGCTGATATGTTGGTGCGTGATCATGGTCGTCTACCGGCGCGAGTTTCAGCCAACGCATGTTGAAGTGCCTGATGTGATTCATGTGTTGGTGCTCTGGCCGACACTCTGGAAAAGTGCCGTCGTGGTGCTCGCCATGCTGATCTTGTTCCTGGCTGGCGTGCCGGTGACATTGGCGGCGCTGTTCGCGGCGGCAGCCATGCTGACAACCCGGCGGCTCAAGCCAGAGCGCGTCTTCGCAAGAGTTGACTGGGGCCTGCTGGTCTTTTTTGCGGCGCTGTTTGTCGTCACCGGCAGCCTGGCCGCGCAAGGGTTGGAAAAGCAATTGTTTGCGGTGCTGACGCCGATTGCCGATCGCGGGTTCGTGCCGTTCGCGCTGATTACGGTTGCGCTGTCCAACCTTATCAGCAACGTGCCTGCCGTGCTGCTGCTCCAAACCATTGTACCGGCGCTGCCTGATCCGCATCGTGGCTGGCTCATGCTGGCCGCCGCTGCGACGCTGGCAGGCAACCTGACGCTGGTCGGCTCGGTCGCGAATCTGATTGTCGCCGAGGTGGCGAAACGGCGCAATGTGCATCTGACGTTTGGAACCTACCTGCGGGTCGGCGTGCCGGTGACGGCGCTCACGGTTGCCGTGGCGCTGCTGCTGGTGTGACGTTGCGCAGCATGCCGCGCTCATGAACAGAGAAAGAATAACCATGCCTTCATACGATTATGATGTAATTGTGGTCGGCGGCGGCCACAACGGCCTGACATGCGCCGGGTACCTGCAACGCGCCGGGCTGCGCACGCTGGTGCTGGAGCGCCGCTCGATCGTTGGCGGCGCGGTCTGCACCGAGGACGATCTGATTCCCGGCTACAAGATCGACACCGGCTCGTCAGCCCACATCATGATCCATCTCACACCGATCATTCGTGACCTGGAGCTGGAAAAGTACGGCCTCGAATACATCGACATGGACCCATGGGCGTTCTACCCGCTGCCCGACGGCTCCGGCGCGATCAGCTTCCACCGCGACCTCGACAAAACCTGCCAGTCAATTGCTAACGTGTCGCCGCGCGATGCTGAGGCGTACCGGCAGTTCGTCCAGTTCTGGCAGCCGCTCAACGAAACAATCTTCGAGACGTTCATGCGCCCGCCGAGCTTCGTCGGGCTGGTCGGCAGCATGGTCAAGACGCAGGTGGCGACCGGGCGGCTGCCGCAGACGCTGGAGACCATGCGGCGGCTGTTCACGTCCTACGGGCAACTGATCAATGAGGCGTTCGAGAGCGAGGCGATGCGAGCGGCCATGGCCTGGCTGGGCGCGCAGTCCGGCCCCGCGCCCGACGAACTTGCGGCTGGCGATCAGCTTGGCTGGTACGCCATGATGCACATCAGCGGCGCGAAGCGCGCGCGCGGCGGCAGCGGCATGCTCACGCAGGCCATGGCGCGCTCGATCATCGCGTCGGGCGGCACGGTGCGGCTCGATGCGCCGGTCGCGCGCATTCTGGTGGAAAACGGTCGCACCGTCGGCGTGCAGCTTGAGAACGGGGAAAGAATCTCTGCGCCGGTGGTCGTCTCGAATGCCCATGTCCAGACCACCTTGCTGAAGTTGCTTGGCGCGGAGCACCTGCCGGGCAGCCTGGCACAGCGGGTGCGCGACATTCGGGTGGGCAATGGTTTTGGCATGGTGGTGCGCTGCGCCGCCGACGAACTGCCCGATTACCTCGCCGCGCCGTCGGGCGGGCAGCCGCATGCCAGCCACCAGGGCCTGCAACTGCTCTGCCCGTCGGTGCAGTACCTGCGCAACGCCTTCGCCGATTACCAGCGCGGCCTGCCTTCCAAAGAGCCAGCCGTGATCGCCATGACCTTTTCGGCGCTCGATCCGAGCATCGCGCCGCCGGGCAAACACACCGTGTTCCTGTGGGCGCAGTATTTTCCATATGAACTGGCGAACGGCATGCAGTGGGACGACGAGCGCGAGCGCGTGGCCGACAGCATTCAGGAGGTGCTGTATCGCTATGCGCCCAACATGCGCGGCAAAATCACTGACCGATTCATCCAGACGCCGCTTGATTTGGAGCGGCGGCTCGGCCTGCTGCGCGGCAACGTCATGCACGTCGAAATGTCGTTCGACCAGATGTTTGGCTTCCGCCCGCTGCTGGAGCTTGCGCGCTACCGCACGCCGGTGCGCGGCCTGTACCTGACCGGCGCGGGCATGCATCCGGGCGGCGGCGTGTTCGGCGCGCCGGGCTACAACACAGCCCACACAGTGCTGCATGATCGCGGGCGGACGCGGCGGCTCATCGCGGGCGGCGTGGCAGCGGCGGCGCTGGCCGGTGGCATAGCGGCGCGCCGAAGAACGTGAGCAGGACAAAATAAGTTTAGAATAGAGTCGGTCTATTTGTGAGCTGGAGGACATGCCAACCATGCCATATGATCCTACCATCTATCAGGGTAGCGCGGCCTATTATGCTCGCGGGCGGCCACCGTATTCGGCAATGTTGGTCGCCACGCTTGCCGCCGAGCTTGGTCTTGACGGCACTGGTCGGCTCCTGGATGTCGGCTGCGGTCCCGGTATGCTCACAATCGAGCTCGCTGACCGCTTCAGCCATGTCGTCGGCCTCGACCCCGACGCTGAGATGCTGGCGGAGGGCGCGCGCCGGGCCGCCGCTGCAAAAATCGAGAACATCCAATGGGTGCATGCGCTCGCCGAGGACATTCCGACGCTTGGGTTGGACACCTTCAGGCTCGTGACGTTCGGCCAATCGTTCCACTGGACGGCCCGCGAACAGGTTGCGGAAGCCGTGTACGACATGCTCGAACCTGGCGGCGCGCTGGCGTTAATCAGCCACGTGCATGAGGGCAGGCCACAGCCGCCCGGGCCTGGTCATCCGCTGATTCCCCACGAAGCAATCCATGCCATGATCGAGCGCTACCTCGGGCCACGCCGCCGGGCGGGACAAGGATTTGTGCAGGCACCCGCAGATCGACATGAGGATGTGCTTGCGCGAACCAGGTTCGGCGCGCCGCGTCAGCTCTTTGTTCCGGGGCGGGCCGACATCGTCCGGAACATCGACGATGTGCTTGCGAACTTCTTATCAATGTCATTTGCCGCGCCGCACCTGTTCGGAGACAAGCAAGCAGCGTTTGAGGCCGACGTCCGAGCCGAACTTGCGGCGCGCTCGCCGAGCGGTCTGTTCTGGGACTGGCCGGGCGACACGGAAATCCTTTTAGCCAGCAAGCCGGATTGATGCAAATAGGGATATGGCCGATGACCAGACGTGGCGTTCATCGGCCATGTTCGCAGAGTGCATAACCTGAACTGTTTACTCAAGCGGCTTCAGACCGGCCTCGATGGCGGCGCGCTGCGGCTCCAAAAACGGCGGCAGCGCCAGGCGCTCGCCAAGCTGGTCGGCTGGCTCGTCCACCGCAAAGCCGGGGCCGTCGGTGGCAAGCTCAAACAGGATGCCATTCGGCTCGCGGAAGTAGATGCTCCGAAAATAGTAGCGATCCACCTCGCCGCTGGTCGGGATGCCAATCGATTGCAAATAACGCTCCCATTCATGGTACTGCTCCTCGTTCGGCACGCGGAAGGCCACATGATGCACGCCGCCCGCGCCGGGCTTCGCGAACGGCAGGTTGGGCCGCACGGCGACATGCAGTTCCGCCGCAGGGCCGCCCGGCCCCATCTCGAACACATGAACCGTGTCGCGCGTGTCCTCAGGATCGGGATATTCGCGGACCTGCCGCATGCCGAGCACCTGCGTGAGCACCACGTCAGTTGGCGACAATTTGGTGACGGTCATGGTGATTGGTCCCAATCCATGAATCTGGTGCTCGGCGGGAACCGGGCTTTGTTCCCATGGATTGCCTGTGCCGTCATCGCTCACCAATGAAAGGCGCTGGCCCTCGAGATCCTCGAAGTCCAGCACGGCGCGCCCATCGCGCTCGGTGACGCCGCCATGCTGCACGCCGCTGGCCGCGAGGTGCTCGGCCCACCATGCCAGGCTCGCCTCGCTGCCGACGCGCAGGCCAGTGCGCGTAATCGCGTGGCTGCCGCGCCGCTCGCGGGGCGTGTGCGCCCAATCGAAGAACGTGAGATCGCTGCCGGGCGTGGCGAGCTTGTCGGCATAAAATAAATGATAGGCGCTCACGTCGTCCTGATTGACGGTCTTCTTGACCAGCCGCATGCCGAGCGTCCCGGTGTAGAACGCCAGATTCTCACGGGCGTGGGCCGTCACTGCGGTCAGGTGATGGATCCCCTGTAGCTCTGAATTCATCGCGCACCTCCGTGCATG
>DASTWM010000281.1:0-12438 GCA_035765855.1 Roseiflexaceae bacterium | reverse complement strand
ACGGGATCGAAGTGCGAGTTGTTTGTCATACGCTTGTCCCTTGTTACTCCAAAGATTGGAATCCTGGCGTCCTGGCGGTTGAAAACCCTTTGCGCTAACGGAGCTGGCGCGCTTGGGCGCGCCCCGCGCATGATTTGCTGCTCCAACATGTTCCAGTGTGCTGCCTGTTCCGGCGCAAGTAGCAAGGCGCGGGCGTGGAGCAATGCAATCAATTTCCCAATGGCCGCCCGCCATCGACGTGAATGATGTCGCCGGTGCTAAAGGTGAGCAGCGTTGCGGCGGCCAGCACCGCGTTTGCCACATCCTCGTTGGAGGCGATACGCTTGAGCGGTGCGCGCTGGCGTTGTTCTTCCAGCATGGCCGGATCGAAGCGTTGCGTGTATTCCCCTTCGACCATCCCCGGCGCGATCGACAGCACGCGAATGTTGGGTGCCAGCGCCCGCGCCAGCGAACGTGTCATCGAGTCCAGCGCGGCCTTGGATGCAGCATAGGCCACATTGCTGCCAAAGCCGGTGGTGCCAGCGATTGACGACATATTGATGATCAGTCCGCCCACACCTTCGTCGAGCAGTGACCGAAAGGCCCGCACTGCCGCGAACGCGCCGCGCCAGTTCACCCGGAAAATCTGGTCGATCAGGTCGTCGTCAAGCGCGTCAAGGTCGGCATGCGACACGGCGCGCGTGATGCCGGCGTTGTTGACCAGCACATCCACCGTGCCGAAGCGTTCGCGCACCGCACCGGCCAGCCGTGCCAGCGCCGCGCTATCCTCTACCGGCGCGCGGGCCACCATGTGGTCGCCCGGCAAACGCTCGGCCAGGCGCTCCGCGCGGGCGGCATCGCTGTTACAGGTGATAACCAGCCGCGCGCCCGCCGCAGCGCACCGTTCGCAAATCGCGCTGCCAATGCCGCCCGCCCCGCCAGTCACCACAATGATTTTATTGTTGAGCGAATAGGTCATTGCTTCACATACGAATAAAAAAGGAGGCATCAAAACTCAAGAGTTACGCATGCGCCGTTCTTCATTTCCAACGAGCCGGGCCGAGCCGCGCCGCACCAATCGGCCGGGTACAAAGGTTGTCGTCGGTGGCATGTCCGGCGTTTCAATCCGTTCGAGCAACGTCCGAACGCTTAGGTCGATCATGGCGTTTACTGGCTGTCGCACCGTCGTCAATGAGTAAGCTCCCCAGGACGCCGCCGGAATATCATCGAACCCAATCACCGAAAGCTGGTCTGGCACGGCGATGCCCGCCGCCCGTGCCGCGTCGATCGCGCCCAGCGCCATGATATCGTTGGCGCAGAAGATTGCGTCGGGCCGGTCGGCGCGCGCTAACAGCCGTTCTGCCGCCGCAAAGCCCGATTCGTAGGTGTAGCTGGCTTGTTCGCGCAGCAAGTTGTCATAACAACGTTCACGCAAGCGCTCGACAAAGCCCTGTTCGCGGTCCAGGTTGGTGGATGTGTTGGCCTTGCCGGCGATATAGGCCAGCCGCGTGTACCCGGCGTCCAGCAGCACATCGGCCACCATGCGACCACCCGCCACGTTGTCGCACGATACTGCGCTGGCATGCGCGCCGCGCACATAGCGATTAAACAACAACAGCGGCGTGCCGAGCTGCACACATTCCTCCACCAGCGTGGAATGCAGCACCGCGTTGGCGACGATCAAGCCATCGACCTTGTAGCGCAGCACATCGGGCAACACATCATCCACATCTTTGCCCGGCGCGGTGCTGAACAGCAACACCTGCTTGCCACAATCGTGCAGTTGCTGGGTGAGCTTTTCCAGCACGTAGGGATAAAATGGGCTGCTGATCTCGGCCATCACCACCCCGATCATGTTGGTGCGGCGGGTGATCAGGCTGCTCGCCAGCGCGTTGGGCTTATAGCCCAGCTTGCGCGCCACCTCGCGGACCCGCAGCGTGGTTGCACTGGACACGCCTTCGCGCTCGCTGAACACCCGCGACACCGTGGATTGCGAGACGCCCGCCAGCCGCGCCACCTCCACCGAGGTGATTGGCCGGGTGCTGGTGGTATCGTTGCTATCGCTCATGGTTGTTCAGGATCAACTTCTTCGTTCTTGCCATATCGCCGCACGCGCAGATCGCATTGGGCCTGGTGGCCAGCGAAGCCTTCCAGCGCGCACAGCCGCGAACCGTATTCGCCCACCAGGGCGCTTGATTCGGGCGATCGCACTTCCTGGTAGGTAACAGTTTTCAGGAACTTGCCGACCCACAAGCCGCCCGTGTAGCGTGCCGCGCCACGCGTGGGCAGGGTGTGATTCGTGCCGATCACTTTGTCGCCATACGCCACATTGGTCATCGGCCCCAGAAACATTGCGCCGAAGTTGGTCATCCGTTCCAGAAACACGCGCGGCAAACGGGTCAGCACTTCCACATGCTCGGAAGCGATCTGGTCGGCCACTTCCACCATCTCATCGTCGTTGTCGCACAGGATGATCTGGCCGTAATCGCGCCAGGCCACTCCGGCGAGATCGGCGGTCGGCAGCGTTGTGAGTTGCCGTTCGATCTCGGTCATGGTATCGCGGGCCAATTGTTCGCTGGTGGTCAGCAGCACGGCGGGCGATGTCGGGCCGTGTTCAGCCTGGCCCAGCAGATCGGTCGCGCATATCTCGGCGTCCGCGCTGTCATCGGCGATCACCAGCACCTCGGTTGGTCCAGCCAGCAGGTCGATCCCCACGCGGCCAAAGAGCTGCCGCTTGGCTTCGGCCACGTAGGCGTTGCCTGGCCCGACCACCATGTCGTTGGCTGCCATGGTTTCGGTGCCCAGCGCCATTGCCGCCACGGCCTGAATGCCGCCCAGCACATAGATTTCATCAGCTCCCGCCAGGTGCATCGCGGCCACCGTGGCGGCGGGCGGCGTGCCGTGGAGCGGCGGCGTGCAGGCGGTGATATATTTCACCCCGGCTACCCGCGCCGTCAGGATGCTCATGTGCGACGACGCGATCATGGGGTAGCGCCCGCCTGGGATGTAGCAGCCCACTCGATTGACCGGAATGTTCTTGTGGCCCAGAAACACGCCCGGCAGCGTCTCCACCTCGATGTCGCGCAACGCGGCGCGCTGCTGTTCAGCAAAGGTGCGAATCTGCGTCTGGGCGAATTGCAGGTCGGTGATAACATGATCGGGCAGGCTGGCGATCAATTCCTCGATCTGCGTGGTCGACAAGCGAAAGCTGTCGGGGCTCCAGCGATCAAAGGTGTTCGATAGTTCGCGCACCGCCATATCACCGCGTTCGCGTACATCGGCAATCACACGTTCCACCGTGGCTCGTACGTGCGCGTCAGCGTCTTGCACTACTGACTGGCTCATGCCATGCTTGAGTATCCTCATAATACGTCTCCACAATCGGTTTGTTGGGCGTGGCAGCTACCAGAGCCGCGCGGTGGCAATGCGCGCGCCTTCGGCCAGTGATGCCAGCTTGGCATAGGCGATATCGGGATGCACCGCGCCGAAGCCAGCAAACGTGCCGAAGCCACAATCGGTGCCGGCAATCACCCGTTCGCGCCCGACGATTGCGGCATATTGTTCCACGCGCTGGGCGATGAGTTCGGGATGTTCCACAAAATTGCTCACGCTGTCGATTACGCCCGGAACCAGCACTTTGTCATCGGGAAGCTGCACATCGCGCCACACCGCCCATTCATGGGCATGGCGAGGATTGGCACCCTCAATTAGCAGCGCCGATGGCTTGGCCCGCACCACGGTTTGAACGATCCTGGCCAGCGGAATATCATGGGTGTGCGGCCCTTCGTAGTTGCCCCAGCACAGGTGCATCCGCACCCGGTCGGCGGGAATATTGCGCAGCGCGTGGTTCAATGCCTCGACTTGCAACCCGGCATTTTGCAGGAATGTCGCATCGTCCACATCGCGGAACTTGATGTGCCGCCCCATCGCCAGGTCGGGCGAATCAATCTGGAGCAGCAAACCGGCATCGACGATCGCTTCGTACTCCTGCTGCATCGCTTCGGCCAGCGCCATGAGGTAGGATTCATGCGAAGGATAATAATCGTTGGGCTGAAACACCGCGATCACGCCCGGCGAGGCCGAATTCATGAACGCTTCAGTGGCGCCATGGACTGCTACCGCCGCCTGCAAGTTGGCGATATCAGTGTGGAGCGACGACAAATCTTTGACGCTGATTGGGCCACGGCAAATCGGGCGGTGATACGTGGGCGTTGCGCCCAGCCGCGAAAGCCGGTCCTTGAACGATGGAAAATCGTCAAGGTCGCGCGGCGTGGCGCGCGGCATTTCGCCGATCTCGAAACCATTGAGTCGGTGGCGAATATAGGTGGCATAGCTGATCTTGCTCATCTCACCATCGCTGACGATATCTACTCCTGCCGCCACCTGCTTGGCCACGGCGTCATCCACTGCGCGGCGCATGGTTTCGTCAAACGCCGCCTGGTCATAGACTTTGCCGCTGTCCTGGGCAAACAACATATCGACCACGGCCTGTGGGCGCGGCAAGCTGCCCACGTGGGTGGTCAGAATCCGGTCGGTGCTGTGTTTCATTCTAATGCCTGATGCCTGTTACGAACGACGAACGACGAACAACCAGCGACAACGAGCATGTCACCGTGACTCCTGGTCTGCATTGTCTCCGAACAGACCCGGCTGCAACGCCTGGAGCTTCTGCCGTAACTCGTCGCGCATGGCGACATAATTATCGGGCTTGACCATCTTGCCGGTCGCATCGGCGTGGAAGCCGCGTTCTTTCGCCATGCGCTCAACATATGGCGACCAGATCGGATCTTTGCTCAGGAACACCGGGTGCGGATCGAGCACAGCGAAGAACCAGCCAACCTTTTTGCCAGCCACTTCAAAGCCGCGATACAGGCCGGGCGGCAGCGTGATCATATCCCACTTGCGTAGAACAACCTCACCTTCGGCCTTGGCCGGATCAGGATCATTGCCCCAGTAGAAGCGCCACTTGCCCTTCAAGATCAAAAACATTTCGACATACTCATGGGTATGATAAGCCGGGCCGTTGCCAGTGGCCGCGAAGCCCATGCCGATCTGGAATTTGTGCGGGGTCGTGATGGCTGGTGCGTATTCTGGGTTTTCACTCGCGGTGTCGCCAATAATCGCGTAATTCATTCGCTGGTGGCCGGGCAAAACGCTATCAATGAACATCAGCGGGATGCCCTTGTTCTTGAGTTCATTGAAGCGCACGATGTAATTGCGGTGCATCTGTTCGGACGTGATGCGCGGGTGGCCGGAATTCGCAGTGTCAGACATGGAACTGGTCTCCACCAAATACTTTGAGAATGCATACGTATGCGGGCTATTCTAGCATACATGAAAAAGGTGTCAAGAAACCCCAAAACGCTGTTCAAAACACGTATGCTATCTGGATGTAGAACGTTCACCCTGCTATACACCTGCATACGCTCAAGACCACTTCGCTTGAGGTTTTTCAACATGGATGGTTTCTGAATGAAGCAGGCAATTCGATGCACAATCAGTACTGCATACGTATGCAGCAGCGCACATGGTTGTGTACTGCCGTGCCAATGACGGGCCGCTCCTGCCAGGGGTTGATTCGGCAGCGACCTGTCTATGCAAAGATGTGTGTTGTGGTATGGCAGGACAGCGTGCAAGCCACGCGCCGTCTTCAGATGCCAGTGGGGTAGTTTGGCACACATTACACCTGTATCGACCGCACCGAGCATGTGCGCATCGCGAGGGTCCGCATGCCATCAGCGTGCACTCGCGCCAGCATGGTGGTGACCGGAAATCGGCATTGACCATGAGCGAGGCCGATGTCTCGCTCATGGTCGATGCATGTGGCGCGGAGAACAGAGCGCGTCGCGAATTATGCTACACTATCCCGCAACCGCTGAACGATTGTTGATGAAAGGATGCCTCTTCATGTCCGCCAACAGTGTTTCCACCGCACGCCTGCAACGCATTACGGCCATGCTGCAAACCTATCTCGACGATCAAAAGCTCGCTGGCATGTCGGCGCTGGTGTCGCATCGCGGCCAGGTAGTGTACCAAACCTGCCTGGGCATGCGCGACCGTGAAGCCGCCCAACCGGTTGAGCTCGATACCATCTTTCGGATCGCTTCCATGACCAAGCCGGTCACCAGCGTCGCGGCCATGCTGTTGTATGAACAGGGCGCGTTTCATCTGAATACGCCTGTCAGCCAGTTCATCCCTGAGTTCAGCGATGTCGCGGTCTTTGCTGGTGAAACCGCCGATGGGATGATATTGGAAAAGCTGGCAGGTCCGCTGACCATGCGCCACCTGTTCACCCACACTGCCGGACTGAGCTACGGCTGGGACCCGAATCACCCGGTCGATCGCTTGTACCAGCAGCGAACAGAATTTGGGCCGCGCCGCGATCCCAACGCGACCTTGCGCGATACCGTGATGGCCTTGACCGAGCTGCCGCTCCGCTTTCAGCCGGGCACCCGCTGGCACTACAGCTTGAGCATCGACGTGATCGGCCATATTGTCGAGATTATTTCCGGCCAGTCGCTTGACCGCTTTTTCGAGGAGCAGATCTTCGGGCCGCTGGGCATGCCCGACACCGCCTTCCATGTGCCAGCGGAGAAACTATCCCGCCTCGCCAAGGTATACGGCCATGTCGGCGACAGCGCTACCCTGGAACACATCCCCGAGGTTTTTACCCAGGCGCTGCCCCACCCGCCCGCGCACCTGAGTGCGGGCGGCGGCCTGTTTTCGACCCTGCCGGACTACAGCCGGTTCGCGCAGATGCTGGTCAACGGCGGCGAGCTTGACGGCGTGCGCCTGCTCAGCCCGACCACCGTGGCGATGATGGAAACCAATCAGGCACCGCCGGAAGCGCTGCCGTACGGTTTTTCGGAACACGACCTGTACCATGCGGGCTACGGCTACAGCATCGGCATGCGGGTGCTCATGAACCCGGCGGCGAGCGGCATGGCGGGATCGGTCGGCGAGTTCGGCTGGGATGGCGCGTTCAGCACGTATTTCTGGGTCGATCGCCACGAGCAGCTTTGCGGTGTGCTGATGGTGCAGCACCAGCCGAACGCCTACTACCCGATTGCCAACCAATGCAAGGCGCTGACCTACCAGGCACTGGTGTAACTACCATGATCGGCACGCCTGAACGTATTTTTGCGCTCATGCAGCGATTTGGTGTGCGTTGGGTTTGCTGGTGCCGAAGGCGCGTTTCCCAAAGGCTTTTCAGTTCGACTCAGGGCCTTCCACCACCGCCCGCAGGCGTTTTGCTGCTGATCATGTCCATCGCTGGACGCAGCTTCTCAAACGCGTTCGACCTGCTACACAGACAGGGTGGAAGTCGCCGGGTACGATTGCGCATGGGCGCTTGCAGGCGATGGACGCCGGCGTTTGTCGACGCCGATGTATCATTGGGTTTCGATCACAGAGCGTGAGAATCAGGCTCCAAACACGATTAACTATCGAGGGCAGCATCAAAATTGCCTTACGCAGGGATTGAGGCACAGTCGCCACCAGACCTTAACGTCGCGTTGTGCCACAGGTGCGATCGCGGATGGAGCACAGGAGACAAGGAGTCGAATACATGACTGTACATGTACCACGTGGTATTGCACTCGTGACCGGCGCTGGCACGGGTATCGGTAAACGAACGTCGCAGTTGCTCTTGGAAGCCGGGTATTCCGTCGTGTTGGTAGGCCGCCGAGTTGCACCACTGGAGCAAGCGGTTCAGGAAGCCGGTGTGCCGCCCGCGCGCGCGCTGGCAATGTCCGTCGATGTAACCGACCCGCAGGCCGTCGCGTCGGTATTTGCGGCGATCGAGGATACATTTGGACGGCTGGATGTGTTATTCAACAATGCTGGCGTGGGCGCGCCCGCCGTTCCACTCGAAGACCTCAGTTATCAGCAGTGGCGAACGGTACTGGATACCTGCGTGACAGGAACCTTTCTTTGCACGCAGCACGCTTTCAAGATCATGAAGCGGCAACATCCGTCCGGCGGACGCATCATTAACAATGGCTCAATTTCCGCCCATACCCCGCGCCCCAATTCTGCACCCTATACGGCCGCGAAACATGCTATCACTGGCCTCACCAAAGCAACAGCATTGGATGGCCGTCCATTTAATATTACCTGTGGGCAGATTGATATCGGGAACGCTGCGACCGAGATGACAGACCGGATGCACCATGGCGTGCTGCAAGCCAATGGCAGTGTAGCTGTCGAACCGACAATCGACGTTGAGTATGTTGCCCAGGCGGTGCTGTATATGGCGAACCTGCCACTCGATGTCACGGTGCCGTTTATGACCGTGATGGCCGCCAGGATGCCTTTCATGGGTCGCGGATAACGGGCATCTGTACTGTTTCATAAGGTTAGCGCACACGTTTTCCCTCGCCCCGGCTCCTAAATCCCAGTGGGGGAGGGGCGTCGCGCAAGCGACGGGGTGCGGGCCCCAGGCGGGTATGCAGTTCAGCCGCAAGGCGCGCAAGCGCCGCGCGGTCGGTCACATCCAGCGTCGCGTGCTGCACGCGGGCAGCGACTGGCGCGAGAAACGCGGTGGTGAGCGCGTCGGGTGGTTGAAGATCGGCGGCGACGATAGTTGCATCGGGCAGGGTCGCGGCCAGCCAGCGCACCAGATTCACGCCCACAAAGCCATGCGCGCCGGTGACAAGCAGCTTCATAGCAATACTGCCAACCCAGTGCGCCGATAAAAGTCGGTTAGTTCAACCGTGCGCCGTGTTTGACTGCTTTCAATTGCCGCAAAACACAGCGCCAACGTGTGCAGGTGGTCGCGGCCAGCGCATGGCACGGGCGTGCCAGCGCGCAGCGCCGCCAGAAACGCAGATAACAACGCATCAGTGTCGTCGTAGAAAGCCCGCGCAGGCGCAATGTCAATCGGCGTGAGCGCGGGGTCGCCGGTGCGTGCCGCTGCCAGATCATCGAACAACTGGCGCTGCACGATGACGCCATCCGCGCAATCCGTGCGCCACTGAAATTGCAGTTCATCCCAGCCGCCGGTCCAGGTGCCGAAATAATTCACCTCCACGCCGCCTTCGAGCGAAAGCAAACAATGGACATTGCTGTCGTGGGCATACATGCTCCACGGCGGATTCCATGTGCGGCAATCAACCTGTTCGACCTCGCGCCCGTAGCAAAAGCGAATCAAATCGAGGTGGTGAATGCTTTGCTCAAGCATCATCGGGTGGTCCATCGTGAGCGGGTATTTGTTGAGCCGTGGCGCGCGCCCGTCGCGGTTGCGCTGGTAGGTGAATTGGCCGAAGCCTGCCGCGCCGTAGGTTTCAGCGGCGATCAGTTCACGCAGCTTTTGGCTCACCGGCAGAAAGCGAAAATTCAGCCCGACGCTTAACGGCAGGCGCGCATGCTCAGCCAGCCTGACGATTTCGGCAGCTTCATGCAGATCGAGCGTCAGCGGCTTTTCGGCCAGCAGTGGCAGCCCGGCGGCGAAGATCTGGCGCGCTTGTGCCAGGTGTCCCTCCGGCGGGGTCGCCAACAGCGCCAGATCATAGCGCCCAGCAGCCAGCGCGTCATCGAGCTGCGTGAACGTGGGCACGTCATGATGCGTGGCGGCGAATTCGGCCAGCGCGGCGGCGTTAGGATCCACCACGGCGGCATGCGCGATGTCAGTTCGACTATCGACGATCTCGGCCCACATGCGGCCCCGGTTGCCCAGGCCGATCTGGATCAGGCGAAATGGATGGGGCATACGAAACCTTTTTCACCACGAAGGCACGAAGAAACGAAGCATGTATCGTCCGTCCCGTCATCCATCGTTTATCGGCTCGCCACAAATGTTTGCATGCGCTCCACCGCTTCCGCAATCCGATCGAGCGGCTGGAGCAGCCCGAAGCGAACATAGTTGCCGCTGGTGTCGCCAAACATGTCGCCAGGCAACACAAACACGCCGGTTTCGCGCAGCAGCGTTTCGCAGAATGCTGGCGCGGGCATGCCGAATCGCTGGATGTTGGCGTATACATAAAACGCGCCGCCAGGATGCCCATAGCTGATATCCATCGCATCGAGTGCCTGCATCATGAACGCGCGGCGCTCGGTGTAGGCGGCGACCATGGCCGCCACGGCGTCCTGCGGGCCGGTCAGCGCGGCCAGCGCGGCCCACTGCGCGGGCGTGTTGGCGTTGACACTCAGCGTGTGGCGCGGCTCGATCAACAGTTGGGTGAATACTTCCGGCGCGGCCATGTAGCCCACGCGCCAGCCGGTCATGGCGTAGGATTTTGAAAAGCCATTCAGCGTGATCGTGCGCGCTTTCATGCCTGGCAGGCTGCCAAACGATAAATGCTCTGAGCCTTCAAAAATGATTTTGCTGTAGATTTCATCGCTGATCACGATCAAGTTGTGGCGCTCGGCCAGCGCAGCAATTTCGCGGATAACCGCTGGCGGCGTGACCGCGCCGGTGGGATTGTTGGGCGTGACCAGCGCCAGCACTTTGGAGCGCGGCGTGATCAGCTTCTCGATTTCGGCAGGCATCAGCGCGAAATCGTCTTCCTGATAGGTCGGCACCGGCACCGGCACGCCGCCGCACAACACAATCGCGTCATCATATGATGTGAAGCGCGGCGACGGGATCAGCACCTCGTCGCCCGCGTTGACCAGCGCCAGCATGCAGAGCATGAGCGATTCCTGCACGCCAGCGGTGACGATGATTTCGCTGGCGCTATAATGCAAATCATTGTCGCGGCACAACGTATCAGCGATTGCTTCGCGCAGTTCGACTAAGCCAGCGGGCAACGTGTAATGGTGCTGGTTGGCGTCAATCGCGCGCTTGGCGGCTTCGCAAATATGCGCGGGCGTGTTGAAATCCGGGTCGCCGCGTCCCATCGCGATCACATCCGGCAGGGACGCGGCCAGCGCCAGCATTTTGCTGCGGAACGAAAGCGTTTCGCGCGAAATGCGGTTTGCCACGCCCGCGAGCAGCGGGGATTCGTTCGTCATGCGTTTACACCATGCGCTTTCCGGCCAAAAAGGTCATTGTGACACTGTTCAGCGCGTTCAGATCATCGAGCGGGTTGCCTTCCACCACGATTATGTCGGCCAGTTTGCCAGCCTGGAGCGTGCCAATCTTGCCATCGAGCTTGTTGAGTTTGGCGGCCACGCTGGTGGCGCTGCGAATCGCGCCGTAGTTGCCATCCACCACGCCCAGTTTGACCATGAACGCCAGTTCGGGCGCGATCACATCATGCCCCACGGCGGGACTGCCCGCATCGGTGCCAAATGCGATCACCACGCCTGCTTTGGCGGCGGCGACCAGCCCGGCGTGGCGTTTGGGGTCGGCCACGGCCTTCTGGCGCTCCTCGATCTTCCATTCGGGAATGTTGAACTTGCGCGCCACTTCCGGCACACTTTGCTGCACCAGCGGCGCAAACGTGGTCACAATCGGCACCTTGCGGTCGAGCAAGAGCTGAATCGTTTCCTCGCTCATGCTGCCGCCGTGCTCCACGCAATCGATGCCGAAGCGCACCACGCGGTTGATACAGGCGTCGAACGTGGCATGCGCGGTGATCGGCAAGCCATTGCGGTGCGACTCATCGATCACGGCTGCAAGCTCTTCGTCGGTGAATTCCAGCGTGTCGTGGCAGGCCATGATCTTGATCAGGTCGGCACCGGCGCGCACCTGCTCGCGGACGGCGCGGCGCATTTCATCGGCACCGCTGGCTTCGCGGCAGCACCAGAAGGTGTGGCCGCCAGTTTGCACAATCGCCTCGCCAGTGATCAGCAGGCGCGGGCCGGGGAAAATGCCTTGCTCAATCGCTTGTTTGGCAAAAATATTCGCTTTGTTCATGCCCAGGTCACGCACCGTGGTGACGCCCGCGCGCAGGCTGATCAGCATGTTGCCCGCGGTTTTGTAGGCGCTGATCTCGGGCGCGTCGTCCAGCGATTGGCGCGCAAGATCATGAATGCCGTCCCATGCCAGGTGCGCGTGGCTGTTGATCAGCCCCGGCAGGATCGTGCCGCCGGTGGCAATGCTTTGCGCCCCGCGCTCGCCCAGATCGTCAGCGCGGCCCACAGCGGTGATTGTTCCGTTGTCAAATTCGACAAAGCCGTTCTCGATCACTTCATCGCCGTTGCTGGTCAGCACGCGGCCAGTTAACACGACATGGTCAGCGGGCAGATCGAACAGCGGCTTGATTAATTTCTGATAGCGCCATGCGGCTGGTTCGGGCATAATACTCTCCTTATAGATGAACAATGAAAAATTTTGCCATGAAGGCACAAAGTAAGAAAGATATATCCTTCATGCCAGCGTGTTAACTGAGCCAGGGATGGCGTACAAAGCACTTGGTGCCTTCGTGTCTTGGTGGCAAAAGCAGTTCGTGTCTTGGTGCCTCTTATTTGAAGCCTAATGCCTGTAGCGCGCGCGCCGCGCCGTCGAGGTTGCTCAGGTTCATGCCCGCGTAGTTCGGCGAAAAGACCACGCCGGTGCCGCCCGCGCGGAACGTC
>DASTWM010000280.1:0-21168 GCA_035765855.1 Roseiflexaceae bacterium | reverse complement strand
CCTGGTCGAGCGCGGCGGCATAGGCATCTGGCAGGCGCGCGTGGGCCACATGTTTCAGGCGCGCGGCCATGCTGTTCACCATGCCCGAATCGCCACCAAGCCGAAAGTGGCAGTCAAGTTGTCCAATGCGACCGTCCATGGTTAACTACCGTTGTGTGCGTCGCCCGATGGCGCTGGCGTGTCTGGCATTGTTCGAGTGCGCCAAAATGCGCGCAGCGAATTCCGTATCAAATCCGTCGTCCGTGCGGCGAAGCGCGCGCGGAGATCCGGATTTTTGACGAGTTGATCGGCGAGGTATTGCAGATCCACTGGCTTGCCTTCCGGCCCAAGCGCTGCTTCGGGCAGCGCTTGCGTGGCATCCCACAACTGCTTCAGCGGTTCCTGCACTGCTTCGGTTAATGCAGCGAAGTTCCTCCGCGCGTCCCGGCTCTCGTGTAACTGCCGCGCAAGATGTTGCAGATCTGCGTCTGGTACTTGCGACTCTGCCGTCGCTTCAGGTTGCGGAGCGGCTTCCGGCGCGGGCGGTTCGGGCGCGATCTCGCCATGGAATGGTTCCGTAACACCACGCTTTGCAATGGCAGCAAACAAGCTCGGTTCCGTCAAAATGCGCCGGGCCAGCGCCTGGAGTCGCTCGGGTGAACGAGCAGCGCGCTCGACAAGCTTGCTGAACAGCAGCGCGTCCTCTTGTTCAGCCATCGCTTGCGGAGCCGCATCAGGCGGTTGGTGCAGCACGCTCAACTCGCCGTTGGCTTTGCCATTGACGACCAGGTTACGATGCACCGTGACCTTGCAATCATCGGCGGCAATGGTGAGGCATGGAACGAAATCCTGCTTTTGGTCGGACCAGTGGCCGATTACGACCTCGTTGGCCTTGCCGTCCACACCTGGGCCGGCCATCTCAATCCGTAACTGAGCCCGGGTAATGTCGGTTGCATCATCCTGATCGGGTTCCTGAAGCGCGTGGTAGATGCGCCATGGCCGCGCCATGGTGTATTCTGGCCCCGGCCCAAACTCGACCGCGCCGCCCTCGACGACCAGATCGCCCCACAGCGTGGTGTCCGCGCGCAACTCGACGCTTCCCTGGCGCGTAATGCCAAGCGTAGGCTTGTCGGGCGCAAGCGGCGGCGACGCGGGCGCAGGGTTGCCCTCAGCCAGAAAGACGCCGAAGCGGTAATCGTTGTCCTCCCATTCCCCAACTTGCAGCCATGCCCAGCCGGAGGGCGCGCGCACCAATTCGCCGCGCAGCCCCGCATATGGCCGCCCGCTCATGGTAATGGCATACGGCTCGTCCTGGCTGCCGGTGCGCTGAACTTGCCCAAGGAATACCGGCCATTGCTGGCTTGGCGCGTCGGGTGGAACGCGCTCAGGACCAAACCGCAGATCGGCGGGCGGCACCTCGTCGGGCTGTCGTCGCTCGGGCAGATCGATGCCAGCTTCCTTGGGCCGGTCGCCGCTGGCCTTCCGAATGAGAAGACCGGCGCGCTCCTGAATACGATATGACGTGATCTGGCTCGCCGGGCGGCAGGCAGCGTAGCCGGGCGGCGCTTCGTCACTGGTCTGCTGGACGTACACCAGATAGATGTCCAGCGTCTCGCTGCCTTTGTCGTCAAACGCGCGCGGCTCAATTGATTGATATTGCTCCAGAATCAGCTCGCGCCCGTAGCCATCCACGGCCATGCCGGGCTGCACGATCAGCCCTTCCTCGGGGTCCATGTCCAGTTCGAGGCCAGAGACAATCCCCCAGATGTGCCCGCCAATGTTGTGACGGCGGCGCTGGGCCAGGTGGTAGGCTTGCTCATCTACAAAGTCACTTGTCCGCAAAATCTGCTGGTCGTAGTAGCGGACGCGAGAAATCTGGTCGTCAGTCATTGCTGCGCGCTCCTTGCCTCACTGTACAATCGGCACGACCTTCGTGGCAGGCACGTACATGGCGTTGAACGTTGGGCTAAAGCCAAGCACGGTCAGCACCACTGACACCTGCCCGGCGGCGTTCAGATTTTCTGAGTGGACAACATGGACCGTCGTGCTGTCTCCGGCGGCCAGGCTAAGAACGGTTCCTGCGGTGCGGGTCGGTTGCACGGCACCGGCGACGGAGAAGCTTTCCAGCACGCTGATGAAGTTGATCGGCGTCGTGCCAGTGTTGGTCAGGGCTACGTCATAGGGCCAGTTGGTGCCATTCTGGGCGCTATTCAAATTGAGAATCTGAACTGAAAGGTTGGCTTGCTCCTGCACGCCGTCGGCAATGCCGCGCTGCCATTCCTCGGCCAGTTGCTCCAGCAGGCCCAGATCGCCCGGCTCTGTTGGAATCGGATTCTCAATGAGTTCGCCAACAACGGTCATGCTGCCCGCCACAGACACGGTGCAGAACTCGTCGACCGTCAAACATGGCTCAAACTGGTGATCGCCTCCTTCGCCGTTGGCATGCCCGACGACGAATTGATTCCGTTCGGGGTGCTGTTTGTCGCCGGACGTGCCGATCTCGATGCGCAATTGGCGCACTGGCTTTCCGTCGCGCTCGATGTCAACGCTGTAGATGCGCCATGGCGCGGGCGCTTTTGCGGGCGGCCCTTTCGGTGGGCGAAACACGATTCCATGTGCAGTTGGCGGTTGGCTGCGTTGGGTCAGCTGATCGGCAAACAGATCTTCGATCAAGGCCCGGTTGGCACGAATGCGGTTGTAGCCGCGCGTCTGTTCGGCCAGCGACTCGCGCGTCAGCGTACGCAGCCGCAGCCCGGCGAAACGACGCGGGCGATTCAGCAGATCCTGATCGCCGAGCAGCAGGTTCAGACCTTTGAGGAGTGTCGCTCGATCCAATCGAAAGGTGTCTGTCTCAATGGCACGCGGCGTAAGGCGGCGGTAGCGCGCGAGCATGCCGAAGAAGCGCGCGCGAACGTATGCCAGCGGCTCGTCATGGCCGGCAGCCAGCGCTCGAATCTGCTCGGTCAGTTCCCTTTTTGTAAGGTGCTGGCCTGCGGCGAGGAAATCAGCGCCATTTGCCAGCAAGCATGCCAACTGCTCTGGATCTGCGAGATCATCGTTCAAGAAGCGCGCGCTGCTGGCGATACACAGGTTGTTCGCCTGCTCGCGTCGGTCAATCGGATGATCGGGATTCGGCAGCGGAAGTTCGGTGCGAACGAGCGTGGTCGTGCCGCGAATCGTTGCGCCGCTCGCGCTGTCCAGCACCATGCGCTCGGTCACGCTGCCCTGATCATCCGCCAGCGCGACTGAAACACGCTTGTGTCCGCCACTCCCTTCGCCGGTCGTCATCTGAACGCTCGGCACCGGCGGCAGCGGCATGGGCGGCGGGTTTTGGGGATCTTCCGTCACAGCCACGCGCGAGGCTGAGACGATCGACGCGCCTGCCAATCCGGCATACAGCCGCCCAATATGGCTCACCGCGTAGGGCTTGCGGGCGGCGCGCTGGCGCACCAGGCGGCCCAGGAAAACCGGCCATTCGCGTTGCGGGTCGTCCGGCAGGTCGCCATGTAGAGCGGGCGGGCGCAGTTCGCCGGGAAGCTGCGGTGGGTGCTGGGCAGCGACTGGCGGTGGACCTGCATTATCTTCGCTGCGATAGACTGCCGTGAAACATACGCGCGCGGCATCGCGCCAGCGTTGCGGTGGGTCCGGTTCACATGTCGGCCAGCCACGGCGCGGCAGGTCCGCCGAAACCCGAACGTACAGCAGCCACACATCAATGTATAGTCGGTCAGGCTGATGAGGCTGCTGAAACGTATCGCTGCCGATTGCGTCGAACAGGTCCATCCCGCCGTCGACAATCCAGGGCGTGAAGATTGGACGCAGCACAATCAACTCGCGCCCGTAGCCATCTACGGCGACGCCGGGTTGCACCACGAAGCCGCCCGGCGCAATCTGGAGCCGCAGCCCATGCACAATGCCCCAACCGTGCTGGCCGATCAGATGACGCCGATGGCCCGTAAGGCGGTACTCCTGCTCGTCGTTCAAGTCGTCGGCGCGCAAGATCTGCCGTTCTCGGTAGCGCACACGTGAGATGGTCATGAATGTTCCCCCTGGCCCGCCGGGCAGAATGCCACCACGCGGCGGCCCCACATGCCGCCCAGATCGACACACAGCACGCGAATATTTTCATTGCAACGCACAATCATCCTGCATCGAAGAAAGGATGCCAGCGCCTCCCAGTTGTTCGGCATGATCGACTCACACGCGTTCACAACGATGCCATGCGCGGCCAAATCGCTTTGCACAGCCGCCCATGGCTGCCCAATGAATTGACCAAGATTGATGCAGCCCGGTCTGGACGGCAAACAATCGTCGTGGCCCAGCGGGCGGCGATACGGCGCGGCGTTGTCAATCGCCACGATGCGGCATGGCTGGTCGCGCTCCGCACCGCGCAGCCACACGCGCGCCAGCGGGATGCCGGTTGCCTTGTCGCAGTTCGGGCAGCCGCATGCCAGCCATGCGATCAGGTCATCGACGATCAGCCAGAACACCGCCTCAGACACCTCGCGCTCTGCTGGCGCGCGCTCATCGCGCTTTGTTCGATTCGCGCAGATCTGTTTCGCCCAATCGTAGGCAAAGCAGAACTGGCCGGGCGTGTGGTTGTCGAGCCAGTCCGTCAGATATGTACACAGCGCTTTGCTGTCTTTTGCTTCTTGCATGCGGCGGGCGAACTCCTCGGCTGCCATGCGCCGCTGGTCGTACTGCTCCTGCCAGGCATCCCAGGGGCTGCGCGGCGCATTCCTGCCAACAACGATCTGCCAGCTCAAGCGGCAGGCTTCACGCACGCGACTGTCCTGGCACTCGCCTGCGCCACATGCGCCGCGCCGCAACGCTGTCTGTGGCTCGTCGCCGTACTCCGCGTAATGCAGGAAAAGATCAACGGCCTGCGCGCCCGCAAGGAGGCTATCGAACAGGCCAGCCGCCGATGACTGCTCTGAATCAGCGAAATGCGGATCGATCTTTCTGCCCGCATCTTCCAACGCCTTGACCGCCTCGCGTAGCCTGCCGAGATCACCGGCATTCAATGCTTTCTGCACGCCATCGACCTGCTGCTGTACCAGTTGCTGCTGCTCGTCGGTCTTGTCAGCGACCCGTTGCAGCAGTCCATTGGCATGGCGCTGCGCGTCCTCCCATGCACGCCGCCGCGCGTCATACGGGTCGAAGCACGCTGTCTTGGGGCAGGCGTCGGCCAGACTCTGCGTGCCTGTCTCGCATACGACGATGTCATTGCCGCAACAATCAACGGCGTAGCCGGGATGAATACGCACGCCCGCCGGGTTATTCGAGTCGCATGTCACTTCGAGACCGCAGACGACGCCCCAGCCATGGCGAAAGCGCGCCAGACTGAAGCGAGCGCGGTTCCACTCCACGAGTGCCGTCAGATCGGCGTCGGTCAGTAACTGGCCGCAGAAGAAGTTGGGGCGCACGAGGCATGCGAGGTCGCAGCACTCTTTTGGGCAGGGCGCGCAGCCGCAGGAGCAAGCATGTTGCGCCGCACCTTTGGCTGTAGCGGTTTGGCTTTTTGTTAGCATAGCACCACTCCTCGTTGTCAATCATACGTTACGCGGAACCAGCTCTCGAAGGTGCCGCCCGCGACGCCATCGCCAGTGGGGAACGTACCGCACAGGTAATCGCCGTCAACAGGATTACCGTTACAATCCAGGACAAAATTGCATTTCAAGCTTACATAAATCGTATTTCCAGCAATATTTCCGGCACGATCCTCTGGATCAAGTTTGTCCGGGCGTACGCTGAAGACCGCTAGACAGTCCTCTTCCAAGTGTGGCGGCGAACGTCGCTCGGAGCGCAGAAACTCGAGATCATCCTGCGTGCCAACGTACTGCACGGAAAAGGTTTGGCGGTTGATGCCGATCGCCTCATCCCCTTCGTTATCGTCAAGCTGGTAGGGTTCGCCAGCCGTGGGCAGCGGAGCACCTTTACGGTATGGTGCGCGTAGCTTGCGGTCGAAGCGTATTTCCAACCTGCCATTCATGGTCTCGCGCAAATATTGCAGGCTGACCGCGCCGCCATGCGGCCAGTTGGTCGAGACAATCCGCGTCAGGTATTCCTGGGGCGGCGGCAGCGTTTTGCGGCCACCAAGCGCGATACTGCTCTGATTTACCCGGTAAACATCCCCATCGCGGGTCGGGGTGATCAACGCCAGCGGCACACCCGCCGCGCACGGGCAGTCCGGCTCCACACAGCCCTCGGCTTTTTCGTCTTCAGCGCCACAGCCCTTTGAGCATGGCTCCAGGTTCACACCGGGCTGCACCCAGCAGGCCGCAAAGCGCGGATCCTTTTGGTGCGCTTCGTCCCATGGAATGACGGCCAGACATGCAATTTCATGAATACGGTTGGCCTCCAGCCGTTTGGCCGAGCAATCCTCGGCGTACAGTGCCGGGACGCACTCAATCGCCTCCTCATGGTAGTGAACGTAGAGCAGGTATGCGGGCGCGAGTTGCGCAGGAGCGGGCGCTGTCTGGGCAGTCTGCCCGTACGGAGGCGTTTCTTTGGTCTGCATGGGCGGCTCCCAGACCTGGACGACCGCGCGTTCATGCAATACTATTTCGCGCCCGCAGCAATCAATCGCAATGCCAGGCGAAACCACGACGTAGTTGGGGCAGTCGTCGCGGTGCGGCGTCACGTGCAGGCCACACACAATCCCCCAGCCGTGCATCAGGCGGTTGTGCAAATGATGATGGCTCAGGAAATACTCCTGCTCGTCGCGGAAGTCGCGCGCGGTCATGTATTTGCCGGTGTAATACCTGTTGCGCTGGTCGGCAATCGCACCGCACTGCGGGCCGCAGCAGTTGTCCTGATGGTCATGATCGGCGGTATGATGCTGATGTCCCGCCTGCGTGTGTTCTTGCGCGCACATGGGCGTCTCCTTGGTTATTGCAGATTGCAGATTGTAGATTGACCAACGACGATGGACGATTGATGCGTGATGCGTGATGCGTGACAATTGACCATTAGCCTTCGTCCTTCGTCTTTCGTCTCCTGCCTTCCCACATCTCCACACCTCTACATCTTCAGCGGCAGCGATGGACCCGGCTGCGGCACGCCGCCTAACACCATGTCATATCCCAGCCGGTAGCGCGGCGCGCGGCTGGGCGGTAACTCCTGATCGTCTTGGTTTGGACAGGCCAGCCGCGCCTGCGGGTAATCGCCCAGAATGGTGTCGAACCCAATGGTGGACTGAACGCCAACCCGGAAGCGCGCTTCGACCAGGCAGAGTTCGTAGGCTACGTGCGCGGGCTTTTCGGCCTCCAGCGCGCGCCGCAGCATGCGCTCGGCGGCAGCGGTGCGCACCCATGCCGACGGCACATACACGCGAAAGCGATGCGCGAACGCATGAAAGATGTCGCGCGGCGGGTCGCCGGTATCCACCAGGCGCGCCTGCCCCACGCGCGCGTATGCGCCGATGTGCAGCCGTCCAACTTCTGAAGGGCTCCACAGGCGCAGCAGCGCGTCACTCGCCTGCTCATCGGGCGGAGCAAGCTCCAGCCGTCGCCGCTCGCGCCAGCCTTCAGTCAGCAGTGGATAGCAGTTCTGCTCTGCGGGTGTGAGACCGCTCATGTTCTGCAAATAGGCTTGCAGATAGGCCCGCAGCCCGGCAGCCGTGCCGCGTCTGGTATAAAAATCGGGCATGCCGAGTAGCAGCGTCCGGCGCTGTTCGTCGGACCACTGGCGCTCAATCGGGAGCCCAAAGCGTTGCGCCAGCGCATCGAGGAATAAACCAGCAGGCACCGCTTCTGAGTCGAAGAGCGCAGGCAATGTGCTGATCCGGCGCTCCAGATCGTCCCACTCTGTTTGAAAGATCGATAGATAACGCTCCAGAAACCAGCGGCTGGTCTCGTCGGTGGAGTAAATGGCCGGCAGGTATTGGAGATATGATTCGCGCGGGAAATGAACGCGAAGCCCGCGCAAGGCCGGTGTGCCGAAGCCGTCGCTCCGCAGCCTGATCATGAGCCACAGGTACTGTCCCTGGCGACTCTGCACCAGAAAATCACCAGGCGGGGGCGCGGGTGGTTCAGGCGCTAGCTCAGCCAGCGTCGGCATGGGACCAGACGGCGGCTGGAGCTGCCCGACGGCGGTGTAGCCCGCCGACCACAGTGGCGACAGTGCTGGAGGCGGGTTCGCCGCTGCGGCATCACTCGTGTAGGTGGAGATGTCCACCTGCGTGCCAGGCGGCAGATTGTCGATTTCTAACTCGACCCGATGCCACTGGCAGCGGAAGATCGTGCTGTTGAGCGGCTGGCTGAACCATGTTCCCTCGGTCTGGTACAGCGGGTGCTCGATGAATTCGGACGGATCAGGATATGCACGGTTGCCGAAACGATCGAAGATCAGACCGCTGTTTTGGTCGTCAGTTTGTCGCAACCATGGCGGGCAGAGCGCCAGCGGCGTTTCAGGTGTGAGTGATTGTGACGGAAGCTGGCGGTCACACTGGCGCGCCAGGCTTGCGGGCATGCAGAAGTAGCTGCGCGTTTGTCGTCCATCTGAAAAGAGGCGGATAGCAGGCGGATCAAAATGGTCGCGCACTGCACCAGCATCATCGGCATCGCCAACCCGCATGCCATGCACATCATAGATCAGCAGGCGCGGCGCGACATGATTCTGCATGTCGAGCACGTACACGCGGCCATCATGATCGACGGCGATGCGTTGCCAGCGCCCGCTGTGGGCCGCGCCGTCGATGAATACTTTCAGTTCGTCGGTGCCAACCCGCTGACGATACACGCGCCGGTTGCGGCTGTCGAGGATGTACGCGGTCGTGCCGAACACGGCCACGTCGAACGGACGCCATGGCCGATCATGCGGTTTGCGTGTGGGCGGCATGGCCCAGACATGCAACAACACCAATGTTGTCAGGTCAAAAACCTGCACGCGCCGGTTGCCTCTGTCGGCGACAAGCAGGCTACGTCCGGCGATGGCGATGTTGCGCGGCGCAAGGAACTGGCGCGCTGCTGTGCCGCGCCCGCCCACGCCCGGCAGCGGCACGAATACCTTTTTCTCTGAATCAAAGCGGCTGATCGTCCAGGGCTTGCGCGGCGCGAGCATGTACAGATTGCCTTCGTCGTCGAGCGCGAAGCCACGCGGCAGCGTCAGCCCACCCAGGCTGCCGTCCGGCCAGCCAAGGTTCAGCGGTCCGGTGGGGTCGGCGGGCAAACGCAAGGCAGCGCCCACGCTGACATTCTTGCTGGCGCGCTCGTCTGTGCGCCAGCCGCTGCGCTCGTTCAGTGGCAAAAAGGTTGGTTCCTGAATAACGTTGGTCATAGTATCGCCATAATGCACATGCATTTCGGCCATGCGCACTCGCTTATTGCTCCTGATACGGCCTGACCTCGATGCGGTGGTCGAGTTCGCCGTACACCAGACCGTCGCGCGGCACATTGATCGGTTGATTTGCATCCTGCTCCTGCCCATCAGCAAAGAGCACCAGGTAGCGCACAGCTTTGACGTACTGCACGCGCTGGATCACGCTGTACAGGCTCGTCGGATACAAATCCAGCCCGAAGTCGCGCCCGTTGTCCGACTGGTTTGCGCCACGCCCAAGCGGATCAAGTTCGGCGTTGATTGCGGTGATGATGGTGTTGCGCACATCGTCGGGCGATGCGTACGGCTCCGCATCGACCTGCGCTTCGACGGTGATCCTGATATACGTCGGTTCGACCACATACAACTCCGCGCCAAGCGTGCGGCGGGTGTCGAGATATGTACACACGACATCGAGCAGCGGCTGCGAAGGACGCGGCGCAGGATCGTCGGTGGCGGGCACGACCACAACGGTCACAGCGCCCGGCACATCCACATCGGGATAGTCGGGGTGAAACTGCGCCAGCGCAATCGCCTTGCCGACGCCGCCGACTTCCTCGGCCAGTATTTTGTAATCGTCAGTGGAAACGGCCCGGTTGTTGTGGCGCAGGCGAGTCGGTGCCGTTTTCAGGAAATCGTCGATCCGCTCCTCGTCGTTGCCGCCTTCGGCCTTGCGCTCGTTCATGACTGATGCAATGTCGCTCCGGTTCGAGAGCAGCAGAGTGATCATGTTGGGGCCAACATTGGCCGCCTGCCCGCCGCCGTACTGGTAGCTACGGGCGATGATCAGGCTGCCAGCGACGGGAATGAGGCCGTTAATTCCATCGCCGAAGCGCACCTCGCCGGCAGTGGCGTTCAGCACATAGTGCGGATCGTCCGGGCCGGAGGCTAACAGGTCATCCCTGCGCTCCCAACGGGTAACTTTACGATCTGGATCCGGCCCTTCGGTCTCAAGCACCAGCGAATCAGGCTGTACCGGGCGGCGCTGAAGCGCAAAGGGTGGCTGGTTGGCGGTGCCCTGACTCTCGCCAAGTGTTTCTTCGCGCACGGTGGCGAGGCTCAGCGCCTGGGCCACATTCGGACGGATGAAACTGATCACAGGCGCAGCGCCCGCCGGATAGCTGCCGCCCGCGATTCGCACGCGCAACCAGAAACGCTCATCCGTGACACGGCCTTCTCTGGTCATGATCGGCTCAACTGGTCCTTGCACCTTGATCGTGCCTTCGCGGGTAAAGGCCGCGCTGCCATCGCCAAACACCTGGAGCCGCCGCCAGCGAGCCGGGTCGTCCTTTGGGCGGTATTCCCAGACCAGCTCGACCGGCGGCACGGGCGCGATCTGCACCTCCTCGCAGCGCCGCTGGCGACGCTCCGGCGTGTTCTGCGGCAGAAATACGCGCCAGTTCATCTGTTGCGGAAAGATCGGCTCCTGCGCGGCGGGAGTGCTTTGGGTGAACCCAAGGTACAGCGCGCTGCCGACCTGCGGCTGCCAGCCGAACGGGCGGAACGTCGCGTCAGGACCGGCGTTTGCAGGCGTCACCACCGTGAAGGTCGCGCCGTCGAACGCTTGCACATCGGTCAGCGGCAGGCGGATCAAAGCCACGCCTTCGCTAGTCTCGAAGATCACCTGGTCCGCGCCGGGCGGCTGCGCGGCGATCTGGCTGCCGGGTGGCACCGGGTTGACCGCCGCGCCAGGCTGCGCTGTGAAGGTGAGGTACGCGGTGGCGGGCACGGCTGGACGCAGCTCCATGCCCAGCAATTTCAGGAACTTGATATAGGACCGCTCAGGCACCCGGTCCATCTGGACCAGCAGCATCTCCGTCAGCCATGCAAACAACTCGATCAGTGTCACGCCCGGATCGCTCTCATTCCAGTCGGTCCACTCGGGCGTGTAGCGCGGAATGCGCAGCAGCGCCTCGCGCCTGATCTGGTCGTAGGTTCGGATATCAAGTTGTGGCGCTTCTTGTTCCAGCGGCATG
The DNA here is from genome assembly GCA_035765855.1 of Roseiflexaceae bacterium. Lineage (GTDB taxonomy): Bacteria > Chloroflexota > Chloroflexia > Chloroflexales > Roseiflexaceae > DASTWM01. The sequence goes on along the minus strand of DASTWM010000280.1, from coordinate 9,895 downwards.
ATTGCCTCTTTGCGATTGGCGATTGACGATTGACGTTTTACGCTTCCGTTTCCTCTACCCCGCACCTTCGTTGATAAAGAATGGATAGACCAGGTTGTAAAACGAATTATTCGCGCGGACGCGATAATCGATTTTGATCAGCAGATAATTGCGCGCTTCGGGCGGCGCTTCCACATGTACATCCAGCACATCGATGCGCGGCTCCCAACGCACCAGGGCATCGCGCACCTTGCCCTGAAGCACGCCGCGTAAGGCCGCCGTGTTGGCTTCAAATACCAGATCATGGATGCCGCAGCCGAACTCGGGCAGCATCTGGCGCTCGCCGGGTGCCGTACTCAGGATGATCCAGATACTCTGCCGAATCTTTTCGTCACCGCCGATCCATGGCAGCTGCCCAGGCGAGTTCGGCACGAGCGGAAACACCCAACCCTTGCCAATCACATCGGTCTGCACATCACCCTCCAATCAGCACGGTACTGGTTGCTACAATCGTCCCGACTGGCATCGGCACCGGGTCGTTGCATGTCAGCGCCCGGTCGCCAGCGCGGGCGGCTGGCTTTTTGTTGATGAACACCGTCGCGCTGCCGGAGACAATCTGGCCGCGATTCGTCGGCGGGTTCACGAACGTGCCGCCAATCGGGATGTGCGGCGGCGTGTTCGTGGCCGTGCTGCCAAGCGTTGCCGCCGGACGGCTCTCGATCATGACATTGCTGCTCAGGCTGCCGTCGATGATGCCCGAAAACACATGCCCAGGCACCAGCACTGGCGTGGCCGGTGGCGGCGGCTGGATGAGATGGGTATCGACGGCCTGAATCCGGTCGCCCTGTTTCGCGGCTGGCTGGCCCATAGTTCGGCTCCTAATTAATATTCACTGTCCCGCCCCTGACATTGGTGGTGACATTCGACTCCAGCGTGAGCGTCTGAGTGGCGCGCACCGTGATGTTGCTGGCCTCGATCAGCACGTTGCCGCTCGGCGCTTTGACCTCCACATCCCCCAGATCGCACAGCACCTGAATCTTCTGGTTGGCGCTGTCAATGATGATCTGGCGCTTGTTATCCTTATCAACCAGCACGATCTTTTCCTTGCCGGGCGTGTCGTCCAGCAGAATGACATGGCCGGAGCGCGAGCGAATGAAGCGCCAGTTGTTGGCCTTCTGGTTGCCGTCATCTGGCGGCGGCTGGTCCTCCTGGCTCCATAACGCACCAAGGATGTACGGACGGCGCGGATCGTTATGCTCAAAGGCCACCAGCACCTCGTCGCCGACCTCGGGCCGGAAGAACGTGCCACGCTTCGGCCCGGCCATGGGCGATGCCAGCCGCGCCCAGTAGCTTTCCACGCCGTCGAGATGCGGGTACGTTACCTTGACGCGCCCCAGGTTGGCCTCATCTTCCAGGCTGCTCACCAGGCCAATGACAATGCCATTCGTCTCTTGTTCGCTGTGCATGCGGTTAATCCTTCAACTCCTCGCGGCGGCACTCGAATCGGGTCGTGTAACCGCCATCGCCAATCGTGTGCGTGGTACTGGTTACAAAGTAGCGCCCGCTGAAGCGCTGCCCGACGCCTGAGATATACACCACCGTGCCTGCGCGCAGGTCCGGCAGGCCAACCACCGCGCCGCTGCCCGTGACAAGCTCCTTGGCGTTTTCCTCCAGACGGCGGCGAGCGTATGTCTGCGCCTCCTGCTGGCTGTTCACCGGGCGATTAACAATCACCTCCTCGCGCTGGTCGAAGGATTGTTCGATCGCCTGCTGGTTGCCCGCCTTGCCGACGCCTTTGGTTTCCAGCTCGTTCCGACCGACGGTGACGGAAATCGGCTTTTTCTTTTCGTTGTCCCACCCGCGCACCGTGACCTTGCTCACCTGGTTGGCGGTCGTCAGCGTAGGCTGAAATTCAATCAGTGAAATGCCATATTTCAGTTCATAAATCGTGCGCTTGATGTTCTCCGAAGGCGCGAAGCGCAGCTTGCTTGGCCTGGCCTGGAGCTTGGCGCTGTCGCCATCTTCAACCACCGTCAGGTCGTAGCCGATTGCCCGCGCGCGCTGCATGAGAAACAAAATATCGTACTGATTATCTTGGAACAGGTAACGATACTCCTCTTTCTGGCCGGGCGCGTTCGCCTCGGTCATGATTTCGACGCCCAGCCGCCCCTGAATCTGCCTGGCGATCTGGTTGTCGGTCAGTTTCTGGTATGAATGCGACTCCTGCTTCTTACGCAGTTGATGCAGCACATTCAGCCCGCTGATACCCAGTGTTGGCTGGCCGCCCGAAGGAAACGATGGCTTGAGCGACGTGATCTGGCCGGTCAGCATCAAGCGCAGGTCGCCAAAATAGCCCATCCACAGTTCGACCTTTTTGCCGGGATTGAACAAATCGCGGTCGCTATACTTGAAATCGCGCGTTTCCGCATCCCAGTTGTTGATGGTAATTTCAAAACTATCGATCTCTTTAATGGTATCTTTGTACGACACCTGCGTAATGTCGTAGACCACGTCGCGCTCGATCCGCCGGTCGGCCACTTTGACCTCGAACGCCGGGACGTAGAAGTCCTGCCCCTGATAGATTGGAATGGCTTGCTCAGTCATCGTCCGTTCACCAATGGTCGGCTAAAGGCAGTCAGCGGCGGGATTTCCAGCACCTGTCCAGGCGTCAGGCGGCGCAGGTTCGGTAGATCCGGGTTCGCATCGGCAATATTGCGCCACATGCCCGGATCGCCATACTCTTTGGCAGCGATCCGGCTGAGCGTATCGCCGCGCTGCACCACGTAGCACTTGGTATGATCGACTGATTCCAGCTTTAATTCGGCCAGTTGCTCCTCCAGCGTCTTGTACTCGCGAAACGAGACCGACAGCGTGGCGCGCAGCGGGAGGCCCTTGGGATTGAACAACGTGAATTTCTGCTGCACGCTCTCCACGATGGCCTTGAATGACAGCGCTTCACTCCATGTAAAGCGAATGCGCGGCAGCGCATGGGTCTTCGGCTGGATTTTACATAACTGATAGAACGGCTCGGTCACAGTCGTGACGCTGACAGCATTCTCGCCCAGCCCGCCCAGCGTGGTCGTATCGAAGAACAGGTCGAGCGCCAGCTTTTCGTTCTGGCCGCGAATGAATTGCAAGATCGGCGAATCAATGCCGTAGATACCAATTTCGGCGATCTGTGCGGCTTTGGTGCGCGTGTACTCAGTCGGGTTGAACTGGACATCAAAGAAGTGATCCAGTTGGCCCGCTGGCTTCCGCGCATCAGGGTCCAGCACTTCGATTTTGGCACGCTTCAGTTCCACCATGCACCTTTTACATTCACAATGTACGATTAATAATTGGACCTATTTCTCATGCCCTCCAGAAAGCGAATGCGGGCGCAGGCGGGTTTCCTCGCGCCGGTCGCGCTCGTCGCGCTCTTTTCGTTCCAATCGCTCCAGGATGATTTTCACCAGCATTTCCACCTGCTCGCGGCTCCATGGCAGCGCGCCGCCGATAGCCGTCACCTCGGTCGTCAGTTGTTCGACATGGACTGGCATGATGACCTCATTTCTCCCGCCGCAGCCCTTCATGGCTCAACTCCAGCGTCTCGACCGCCACGTTGTTCTGGGAAGCGTTCAGTTCCGGGCCAGTCAGCTTGGCCGGAAAGGCGCGCTCGAAGGTCCATTGCATGACCTCCTGGCCGCCCGAAGGATCGCGCACGCTGATTGTGCCATTGCGGAATGTGACCACGCCCTGCGTTGTCGCGTAAAACCAATCCCACAGGCTGCGATCCACAATGCCGCGCTTGAGCGTGATGTTAGTTTGCTTGGTATGGCCGGGGAACTTGCGCATGACCGCGTTCATTCCGCCTTCGTGATACTCCTGCACCTCGATTTCAAGCTGGAGGCCGCTGCACTCGCTGAAGCCAGCCACCGGCAGGTTGTCCATGATCACTTCGAAGCGAAAGGCTGGAAACGGATCGTTGCGCGAGTCACTCTGGGCCATGGATTTGCTCCGTTATAAAATCTCGATGCCGCTCTCGGTCTTGCCGATCCGCACGACCACGAATTCAGCCGGCCATGGCGGCTGCACGCCGACGAGAGTGATCAGCCGTCCGGCCTCAGTTTCGGCAGTTGGGTTGCTCGTTTCATCACACGTCACCTGGAAGGCTTGCTCCGCCGTCGCGCCCTCCAGCATGCCCTGCTGCCAGATGCGGTTGAGAAAGCTGCGCACCACGCGCTCAACATCGCGCCACAGCCCCGGATTGTTTGGCTCGAACACCAGCCACTGGGTCTGCGCGTCAATCGCGCGCTCGATCATGATCAGCAGCCGTCGCACGTTGATGTACATCCAGTCGGTGTCGCTGCTGAGCGTGCGCGCCCCGGCCACGCGCAGACCGCGTCCCGGAACGGCGCGAATGACATTTACGCGGTTATCGTTCAGGTAGCCATGCAGTAGGTCATCGACCGGCGCAGTCACATCGCGGGCGGTTTCGACCAGTTCGTTCGCGGGCGGCTTGTGCGCGCCCACGGCTGTCTCGACACGCGCGTAGATGCCAGCTACATGCCCGCTCGGCGGTACGGCGAGCAGCGCGCCCGCTGCCCCGAACGGGTCAGGCACGCGCAGCCACGGCCAATACAGCGCGGCGTATGTGCTGTCAAATTCATGCCGCCATGCGACCACAGCCTGCGGGCTGACATCCTCAAGGCGCGTATCCAGAATCGCCACGCGGTTCTTGAAGCGCTCGCAGTGACTGACCAACTCGCGCTGTAGCTCAAGAATAGGCGGCTGCGTGAACATCCATGGGCGGTCGAGATCGGGTTCAACATACGGCTGGATATCAGGCTGCGGGTCGAGATCAGCGCAACTGGGCGGGCGTATTGGCGGGCGCGCGGCGCGGCGGAAGGGCGTGGGCATGATGTCAGGAATTGCCACAATGCTGATCTCGGAGACGTTCTCCAGCGTTGCCAGACCCCAGATCTCGTTTGGTGGCGCGCCATATCCACTGATATGTTCCGCGCTGATCGACCTCAGGCCATCCGCGCCGCCCGCCAGCCTTTCGGTGGTGGACGCCGCGCCGAGCGTTAGTGTTGCTTGTGTCCCCGGCTCAGATTGGCCAAGCACTTTGGCGCGCACCAGCAGCGAACCAGAAGGACGTTCGGATTCTGGATCGGACGGCGCGAAATCCGGCTTTTCTGGCGGGTTCAGCAGCGTTTCCACAAAACGTTCATCAGCCGGGTCAAGCGTCAGATTGCGCCACACCTCCTGCGTGCCGTCCGGCAGGCGCAGAATCAGCGAGAAGCGCTGGCCGAGTTGCAGCGCCGTCACGTGCAACCTGTGCGCCCATGTGCCGGGGCTGGTCGCCGTAAGCCGCAGCTTCTGGTTGCCAAACATTGCCGCGACGATGTCCAGACTTGCGTATGTGGCCCGGCTCGGATCGGCGACCCGCACGACCCAGCACGTCCGCCCGCCATTGGCGAAGAAGCCCTGCACGGCGTAGGCCAGGAAGCCCTGCGTGGTGTGCCGCCCGAATCTGCTGACAAACTGGTTCCAGCTTTCAACGCGCACCGGGCGATGCAGCGGGCCGCGCTCGGCAATTCCCACGAATCCGGCGATGTCTACCCGCGCCGGTTGCATATCGTGAGATGCCGTGTCCTGCCATTCAAAATAGACGCCTGGTGTCGTGTAGCCGAACATGCCGCGCTGTACTCCTCGTTGCTAACGTTTCAAACCTGGATTTTCCGACTAGCCCACATTCTCCACGTCCACATACTCGACCACAATCTCCAGCGTCTCAATCGCCACTTCGTTGTTCTTGGCGTTGAAGGTCGGGCCGTCAAGTTTGCGCGGCCATGCCTCACGGAAGTTCCAGCGCACGGACGGCTGGCGGGCTTCGTTCAGCAGCGTGATCGAGCCGGACTGCCGCTCGGTCCTGCCATCCAGCACCTTCTTGCGCCAGTCCCACAGCCCTTTATCCTTGGTGAAGCCGCGCTTAAAGGTGATATTGCCGAACTTCTTGAGGCCCGGCAGTTTGCGCACGGTGATATCCTCGTTGCCGTTGCGGTACTCGATCGCATCGGTTTCCATGGCAATGCCACTGCACTCCGAGAAGCCGGCGGTCGTCACACCGTCAATGACGACCAGGAAGTTAAACGACGCAAATGGGTCGTCGCGGTCGCCGGTTGCTGCCATGCTTACACCTCCCTAAGCGATTTCCTGCTATGTGCCGATGCACGCCGATGATAGGTGTGCCGTATTGTTGTATCTGCGTCCATCTGCATTCATCAGTGGTTCCTGTTTGCATCATGCGGGCGCTTCAGCGGTCTTCTGACTGAAGCGGAAGATCACGAACTCGGCCGGCTTCACGGGCGCAATGCCGATGTAGCAAATCAGCCGCCCGTTATCAATGTCGTCCTGGGTCATGGTCGTGCGGTCGCACTTGACGAAGAACGCTTCCTCCTGGGTGATGCCCATGAGCGCGCCGCTCTTCCAGACGCGCACCAGGAAGTTGCTGATCGCCCGCCGGACCTGCGCCCACAGCGGCTCGTCATTCGGCTCGAACACCACCCATTGCGTCCCTTCATCAACCGACTCCTCGACGAACAGAAATAGCCGCCGGACGTTGATGTACTTCCACTGCGGATCGCTCGACATGGTGCGCGCGCCCCACAGCCGGATGCCGCGATTGTCGGACCGGAAGTCGCGGATGCAATTCACGCCGCGCGGGTTCAGCACATCCTGCATGCCTTTGGTAATGCGAAACTCCAGATTGGTCGCGTCGCGCACCACGTCATTCGCGGGCGCTTTGTGGACGCCGCGCTCGATATCGGTGCGGGCGATTAGCCCGGCAATGTGGCCGGTCGGTGGCAGGCGCAGCGGGCGGCGCGAAACCGGATCGTAGACTTCGATCCATGGGTAGTAGAAGGCGGCATAGCTGGTGTCGCGCGGCGCATTGACATTGTTAACGTTCGTCTCGCCGGGCTGGGCCGAAACAATGGCAAAGCGGTCCTTCAGGCGCTCGCATTGATTCATGACCTGATTTGTCACGTCGCTGAAGTCGTTGGGCGCGCGTCGAACTTCGTCCGGCACCAGCAGCAGCGATACTTCGTCCACCGCTTCGATGGCATCCAGCCCGCGCCCGCGTCCCAGCAATTCGCGCGAACGCTCGTCGGTGTTGTCGATTGCCTGCTCGCGATCGCCAGTGAAGTGCGGCGCATCCACAGCGGTCATGAGTCCGGTTCCGCCCGCTAAGCGCGTATAGGCCGCCGGATTGTCGACCGGGATCGGGGCAGGCGCAACGCCGGGCGGGAACCATGCGCGCACCAGATGCGATCCGGCGTTGATCACCGCTTCGATATTGTTCGTCGCGCCCGGCGTATGCACAATATCGTCGAAATCTTCCACCAACTCCGGTTCGCGCCGATCTGGGTTTGTCAGGTCAGCCGGATCAGTGGACAACGGGTCTATGATGTTGTCTGGATCTGGCGGGCGGTTGCGGGCCGAGAAGTACAGCAACGTGATGCGCACCCAGTCCTGATTGCGGTCGGGCCTGCGGCTGCTGGCCTCGCGAATGCGAACGTACACGAAGTTGCCCCAATCGCCGCGCCCGACCGCGCTGATTCGCAAGCCGTTGCCAAGGTTGAGGGCCGCGGGTGTTGCGCCGTCGGGTACAATCCGGCCCACGAACAAGCGCTGGCCGCCGTTATCGAAATAGCCTTGCACCGCGTAAGCCAGATAGCTTTCGAGGTTGGGCGGGTAGCTGCCGAACCAGCGCTGGTATTCCAGCCAGCTTGTGACCAGCCAGGGCGTTTCGGGGCCGCGCTCGGCAGCGCCCAGCATGGCGGTGGTGCTGGTACTGACGCCTTCGATGGGTCGTGGCCCGGTGGTCAACTCTTCGATGTAGACGCCGGGTGCTAGGTATTCCGGCATAGCGCGCCTCCTTGATATAGTTGCAGATGATCGATTGCAGATTGTAGATTTTGGATTGGTTCTACAGTTCTCGGGTTCATGGGAAGACAAACGTCGGCACCATGACTGTCGCCCGGTGGCGGACCTCGATTCCATTCTGGGTCTGACTCGCGCCGTCCGGCAGCGTTGCCGTGACGGAAACCACCGCATCCGGCTGGTTCAGGCCAAAATAGTACGCCCATCCGCCATCGGGGCGGCTCGTGATCGTGGCCTGCTGCCCGGAGACGGCGATAGTCGCGCCGCCGACGCTGATGCCCTGCCGCAGCACCCATCCGCGCAGCGCCGCCTGACCGAGGCTGGTGCTGCACCCGCGCACCACGCACACATTCGGCACATCGACCACACTGCTGTCGGGCATGGTCACATGCACCGTCACAGGGCCAGTCGGCGCGGGGTTCGGGTCGTTCGCCTGTGGCTCGCGGAACCACAGCACCCACTGGCCGCTCGCATTGGTCTGGTACATGGCTGGCGAACCATCCACGCGCACCGTCGCGCCGGTGATGCCGCGTCCATCTGGCGTGTACAAGCTGCCGTAGAGCAGCGTTGGGCCGCGGCGTCCCGGGGGCGGCGCGTCGGGACAGATGTCCGGGTCGTCCAGGCGAATCGGATAGGTATCTGGAAACGGGTAGGCATACCCGGGACGCAAGGCGAAGGTGTACTGCGCCAGCGGATCGCGCAACGCGGGATCGGGATTGCCCGGATCACGGGCGTTCAGATTCGGCAGCGGCAGCACGACAGATTGCTCCTCGGTTTGATAGAGCGGGCTGGTGACACGCACACGATACGTACCCGGCGCGAGTTCCATGTGGTGGGTGCGGCGCTGCTTGCGGCTCCCATGGGCCAGCCATTCATGCCCAAAGAACAGATGATAGCCGCTCGGGTTGCGGGTGATCACCAGTTCGCGTGGCGCGGAATAGACTTCGCGCGGGCCAGGCGCTTCGCGCGCCACCAGCCAGAATCGCAGCGGCTCGTAGGGGCGCGGGTGGGCGCGCGGGCCAAGCCGCTCGCGAAGATAGCTATCTTCCAGATTGAAGATCAGGGTCGCCGCCAGTGTGCGGCGCTCAAAGACACGCTCCATCATGAGCTATTCTCCGACTGCTTCCGGCACGCTGCCGTACTCATTGTTCGCTTCGAGCACCCGCGCCCGCTGCGGCACCCGCCGCGAGTCGATGCGCGTCACGCGCACCGTGTAAGCAATGGATAGCCGATATGGCTCGCGCAAGGCTTCCCAAACGCGCGTCAGTTCCTCCAGCGACATGCGGCAGAAGATCACGCGCAGTTCTTCAGAAATATCCTCCACGGGCCGGCGCAGCGGGGTGATGGCGTTGTCGTACAGCGTTTGCAACGTCAGCCCAAGCAGGCGGTGATCGGCTTCTGGCGTGGCGGCAAATGGTGTGATCAGATAGTGAAGATTCAATGCCAGCGGCATGTCCTGCGTGGTGGTGGGGCCGTTGGTGCGCTGCATGGGCTGGTTCTTCAGGAACTCGTTCTCGGTAATCTGATACAGCCAGATCGAGAGCCGGTTAGCCGAGTCACGCGCCGTCTCGGTCGGGTTGGAGAACACAATCGCCGCTTCGCTGCCCACGATCGGCTGCACCACCGGATCGGCGTTGTACGCCTCCCACAGAATGCGGCGCAGTTCCTCGCTCACCCGCGACAGGACCATGTAGCTGCTCATACGGCTCGTTACTCCAGCGCAGTACGCTTGCACGCACCCAACAATCCGGTACTCACGACCTACAGAAATGCGTCAATCGTCGTCTCCAGCCCGGCCTGCTTCCGCTTCAAATCGTCTTCGGCGGCTTTAAGCGCAGTTTTGTGCGTATCACGCGCGTTCTTGAGGGTTTCGGCGTCATCCTGCTTGTTCGGAATATCCGCTTGTAGCCCAGCAAGCGCGTCCACAAGTGCTTTTTCGGCCTGCTGCGGATCGAGCAGCGGCCCTGCTTTCTGAAGCGCCTGCTGAAGC
>DASTWM010000279.1:0-2932 GCA_035765855.1 Roseiflexaceae bacterium | reverse complement strand
TCGAACTGCTACTTCGAGGAAGATGTGCTGGCGCTGCTCGACCTGTATGACTTTGCCGAGGATGCCGAGATCCGGCGGCGCGCGGGCATGATGATTGACATGCTGCTGCTGGAAATGGCATTGCACAGCTTCAATGGCGTGCTGGCGAGCACGCACGGGCGCACCTACGCGCGCTGGATCAAGGGCGGACGCACCGAGCCGACCGCCGCGCTGGCCTGGCTGATCTTCGGCCAGGGGCAGTTGAACCTGGGGCCGGAAGGCGATTACACCGGCGCGAACATGGGCATGGTATCGTTTGCGACCAGCGATTACCGCTGCCCGGAACTGATTCAGGCGATCGCGCACGACCAGCCGCCCGAGATGCTCTGTCGCGAGCGCCACGGCCTCGATGTGGCCGAAGCGCCGCGCTACGGGCTGCACCATGACAGCCTGGCCGACAACATGTTCTTCTGGGCATGCCAGACATCGCGACACCCGGCCATTCGCGCGACGGCGATGGAGGTCGCGCGAATGGCCGACGATCCCTGGCTGATGGATTTTGTCGCCAGCGTGGACGCGCCGCTCGACACATGCCGCGCGCTGATCGAGGAGGCGGGCGGCAGATTCGACGGCGACGCGGTCAACACCGCTTTGAGCGCCGTCGATCTGGTGACGTTCCGCACGCCGCACTATCAACTCAGTTGCGCGCAGGATTTCCGCCCCGGCAAACCCGGCTACCAGCAGCACCCCTGGCATGCGGCGCTCGACGTTGACGCGGTGGTCTTCACCAACCATCCCGGCACCGACGACGAACGGAGCGAGCACACCGCGCGACCCAATTTCTGGGCCGGCAACCGCTGGCTGCCGCGCGCCGCCCAGCATCGCAACGTGCTGATCTGCCTTCACCATGCGCCGGCGGACGACCCGCGTCCATTCTCGCATGCCTACTTCCCGCGCGCCGCCTTCGACGAGGTGGTGCAGCGCGGCAACTGGACGTTCGGGCGCAAGGGCGGCTACATCGCGCTGTACTCGCAGCATCCACCCCGCTGGTCAGCACAAGATGATGACGAACTACGGGCAGATGCCCATGACAACATCTGGATCTGCGAGATGGGCGACGAGCAGCGTTACGCCAGCTTCGCGCAGTTCGTCGAGGCGATCAGCGCCGCGCCGGTGCAGTGCGATCGGCTGCATGTGCGTTACGCATCGCCGTCGCTGGGCGAGATCGAGTTCGGCTGGACCGGGCCGCTGCGCGTCGGCGGGCAGGAAGTGCAACTGCACGATTACCCACGCTTTGACAACCCGTACTGTCAGGCGGACATGGGCGCGCGCTGCTACACAATCACGCGCGGCGACGCGCATATTATGCTCGATTTTCGCTCATGTGAATTGGTAAAAAAGAGCTAAAGAAAACCTCTTGACAACAAAATTGGAATCGTTTACAATCGTTTTTGTAAACGATTCCAATTTTATTTTACCTGGACATAAAAACGCCTCTATGTCAGCAGCTAATCCAACCATCAAGGATGTTGCGCAACGGGCGGGCGTTTCCGTAGCGACTGCCAGCCGCGCGATCACCGGCCATCCGAATGTCAGCGCCCGCGCGCGTGAGCTTGTGCTGGAGGCTGCTGCTGCGCTTGGCTACCAGCCCGATCCCGTGGCGCAGTCGCTCCGTCGCCGCCGCACGAATCTGCTCGGTCTCGTCGTTTCGACGATCGAGAACGTCTTTTTCACCGAAGTTGCGCGCGCTGCTGAACAGTCCGCTCATCGGCACGGCTACAATCTGATTGTGTGCAACACCGACGAGAATCCGGCGCAAGAAGACAGCTATCTCTCAGTGCTGGATCGGCAGTTGATCGCTGGTATTATTCTCGCGCCCGCGCCCGGTCACGCCGAGCACCTGCAACCGTACATCGCAAGCGGCCTGCCGATTGTGCTGGTGAACCGGCGTTTTTCCCATTTGCCGCTTTCGTCAGTTACATGTGATGACGCGGCGGCGAGCCAGCAGTGTGTGCAGCAGCTCATCAGCGAAGGGCGGCGGCGCATCGCAGCGATCACCGGCCTTGAAGGCGTTTCTACCACCGAAGATCGGCTGGCTGGCTACCACGCGGCCGTTCAAGCGGCGGGCGTGCCGGTGCTGGAGGTCTCGGGCGGCGCGACGCTGGAGGGCGGCTACCGCGCCATGACCGAGCTGCTCCAGCACGACGAGCGACCGGACGCGGTGTTCGTCTTCAACAATCTGATGACCCAGGGCGCGGTCATGGCGACGCAGGATGCCGGTTTGCGCTGGCCCGATGATATTGATATTGCTGGTTTTGGCGCGTTCCAATCTGCCAAATTGTACCGTCCACCCTTGACGCTGATCGAGCAGCCGACGCATGCCATGGGCGAACGCGCGGTGGCGATGCTGATCGATCAGATTGAGAATCGTGACGGACACCAGACGCACCTTGTTTTGTCAAACCGGCTTGTTCCGCGTCAGGAGGTGAGGGCCAGCAACTCTTCCGAACAAATATAGAGTTCTTTATAGCACTACAAAGGATGGAATAGCATGCGACTAGCAATCGGCGGCGACCATGCTGGCTTCCCGCTCAAGGGGCCAGTGATCGACTTCTTGCGCGCGGAAGGGCATGAGGTGCAGGATTTCGGCACGCACAGCACCGAGCCGGTGGACTTCCCGGACATTGCGCGGCTGGTGTGCGGCGCGGTGCGCAGCGGTGACGCTGAGCGCGGCATCATGGTGTGCGGCACCGGCGTGGGCGCTGCTATCGCCGCGAACAAGATGCATGGCATCCGCGCGGCGCTCTGCCATGACACCTTTTCGGCGCACCAGTGCGTCGAGCATGACGACGTGAATGTGCTGTGCGTCGGCGCGTGGATCGTCGGCATCCGCGCGGTCGAGGAGATTCTGCGCGCCTTCCTGGCGGCGGAGTTCAGCACGTCGGAGGAGTTC
>DASTWM010000278.1:0-10595 GCA_035765855.1 Roseiflexaceae bacterium | reverse complement strand
CTTTTCGATGACGCCCAGGGAGCGCCGCAATCCTGATTTGATCAAGGGCCGCCGCAAAGAGCGTATTGCCAAGGGCAGCGGCGTGCAGTTGCAGGAAGTCACCGCGCTGGTGAGCCAGTTCAAGAAGATGCAGCGCATGATGAAGCAGTTGAGTGGCAAGGGCGGGCAACTGAACCCGCGCGACTTCAATAAGTTTCTTCGGTAATCTCCCATGATGGCCTGAAGGACAGGCAGCATGGATTATATTTTTACTATTATCAGGAGGACACAAGCAAACATGGTTCGTATTCGTCTACGGCGCACAGGCAAAAAGAAGCAGCCGAGCTACCGCCTCGTAGTTGCGGACTCGCGCTCGCCCCGCGATGGCAAGTTTATCGAAATTATTGGGCATTACCACCCGGTGTTGCAGCCGAAAGAGCTGGTCGTCAACAATGAGCGCGCCCGCTACTGGCTTGGCGTTGGCGCGCAGCCATCCGAGACAGTGATGTATTTGCTCAAGCAGGTAAATGTAGTTGACGCGAACGGGAATGTTACCCCGGCTGCGGAAGTGCCTGCGCCAACTGCGTCTGCAAGCTAACAGCGCCGTTATATGTGTTGTGGAGGACACAGAGCGGGTCGAGATGCGTACGACACATCTTGCTCTCTGTGTCTTCTGTGTTCTCCGCGACCGCAATGAGAACAGCTATGCGTGATTTGCTCGAGTACATGGCCAAAAACCTGGTAGATAGCCCCGAGGAAGTGCAGATCAAGGAGCGCGTTGGTCGCTACACGGTGACCTATGAGCTCAAGGTTGCGCCTGATGAGACCGGCAAGGTCATCGGGCGGAGTGGGCGGGTCGCTAAAGCCCTGCGGGATTTAATGAGTGTGGCCGCCGCGCGCCAGAACAAGCGCGTTCATGTTGATATTGAATAATGACAACTCCTATTCCAGATGATTTTCTTTTGATTGGCGAAATCGTTGCGCCGTTTGGCACCCATGGCCAGGTCAAGGTGCGCTCGTATACCGATCATGTCGAGCACCTGCAGCGGCGGATTCGCGCGGTGTACCTTGGCCCGGAATGGCAACAGGTGCCGTTGAAGCATGTGCTTGAGCACAAGCCCGGCCTGCTGGTGCTCACGCTTGGCGGCGTCACGACGCGCGAACAGGCTGACGACCTGCGCGGCACTGAGGTCGCAATTCGCGAGCAGGAAGCGGCACCACTCGACGAAGGTGAATACTTCATCCATCAGTTGTACGGTTTGACCGTCGTGAATGAAGCTGGCGAAACGCTCGGCAAGGTGCGCGAGGTCATGGAAACCGGCGCGAATGATGTGCTGGTCGTGCAGCGCGATGGGCAGCCCGATGTACTCATTCCCATGATTCATGATGTCGTTCAGGAGCTTGATATTGCCAATCATCGAGTGGTGATCCGCCCGCTCGAAGGCTTGCTCTAAGCCCGGCGAGAACGATTATTATCGCTGGTAGGGGCAGGTCTGAGACCTGCCCCTCCGTTTTGCGTATTGCGTTTTATACCAGCGCATGCTAGAATCAAGAATAGCTAACGTGTTGCATGCGCGTGACGCTCACCATCCTCAACAAAAACCAACCAATGAGAGCATCTCAATGACTGAGCAAACATCCTCCTCAACTCGTAAAGCGCGGCTGCCCGGATTGGATGCGGAAGCAACTCCGGTCATCGGCGTCGGCCTCGGCCTGACTGGGCTTGTGTTAGGCTTGCGCCCGCGTCTGGCGGGCTGGCCGCTGGCGCTGACGGCTGTTGCGGCATTGCTGTACCGCGATCCGAAGCGTGAAACGCCGAACGATCCGCACATGATCTTTGCGCCTGCTGATGGCGCGGTGATTGGCGTCGATGAAATGTATGAGCATCGCTTCCTGCATACCGACGCCGTGCGGATTGCGGTTGCGGCCTCGCCGTTCGATGTGCCGGTGCAGCGCAGCCCGGCGTCGGGCCTCGTCGCGTACACGGAGCATGTCGAAGGGGAGTATCACGCCATCGGTGATATGGCCGCGGGCGACACCAACGAGCGGCAGTATATCGGTATTAAGACAGCCTGGGGGCCGCTGCTGCTGGCGTTGGTGGCCGGGCCGCTGGCGAGGCGGTTGGGCAGCCGTGTTCAAGTGGGCGATCGCCTCGCGGCGGGCCAGCGACTGAGCACGATTCGCTTTGGCGCGCGAGTTGACTTGTTCCTGCCGTACGACGAACTTGATGAACTGCCCGCCGTTGGTGAGCATTTGCGCGCCGGCGTGTCGCGGATTGGTCGCCTGGAAGACGAGTAGTTGTTGGCCTTTGAATAGTAACCACGAAGACACGAAGACACAAAGTGTTACGGCTTTCCTTCGTGGCTTCGTGGGTTTTTTATGCGCTTTGCCACGCCAACCGGGTAGCCCGCCATCTTTGCCATGTCGCCCACCACGCGAATGACCGGAATAAGCGCAATTGCCTTTAACCACTCGCCGCCGCTCAACGCGGGCGCACGGTGCCGGAGCCGCCGAACCGGCGCGCGACAGTACGCCGCTATGCCGAGCGCCAGCGCGCCCAATAGCCATGGTTTCCTGAGCATCAGCAGCGCCGTCGCGTAGGTCGCGTACCGAAGGAGATGGCGGCGCGGCCACAAGTTCGCCATGCCATCGCCACGCGCGTACAGAAAATACTGGCGCGCAAAGGCCGGCAACGACGAGCGTGGACGAAAGTGGACCAGCGCATCCGGTACGAAAGCAAAACGACAGCCCGCTTCTTTCAGCGCCATGTCAAACAGAATGTCCTCGCAGTGACTGGCCCATTCCGGGTAGCCGCCGACCTGCGCCCACGCCTCCTTGCGAAGCGCAACTGATTGGCCGAACGGCAGAAAACGCTCCGGCACAATTTCTTCCACCTCGCGGTAATTCGTCGCGCCAAGCACTAACTCGAACAGGCTGCGCGGCGCGGGCTGAAAAAAACCGCCCACCACGTCAGCTTCGCCGCGCTCCAGTGGCGCGACAATCCGCTCCAGCCAGTCAGGGTCGAGCGTCAGCCCGGCGTCGGTGCAGGCGATCAGCGGCCCACACGCATGGCGAATGGCGTTGTTGCGCCCCGATGGAATGTTGTGGCCGCCGCGTACCAGCCGGAGCGGATGGCCTGCGGCGATGTAGCGCTCGACAATCGCGGGCGTGGTGTCGCGGCTGTTGCAATCGTTAACCACGATTTCATCGGGCATGCGGCGTTGCGCCAGCATGGAATCGAGCAGCGCGGCGATGTTGTCGGCCTCGTCGCGCACCGTGCAGACCAGGGAAATGGTGTTGGGCATAAGTGAAGAACAAAGCATACAGAGCAAAGAACAAGGGCAAACGAACCGAGAATCGAAGAACCAGGAACTGGAGACAAGGAGACAAAGAGACAAGGAAAATTGAGTTCCTACAAGTTTCTATGAATTCCTCAATCCTCAGAGTTCCCATGATTCCTATGATCATATCATCTTGTCATCCTGTTATCTTGTCAGATACGCCCGGCAGTCCCACGATCTCAACCAGCGCCAGCGCGTTGGTCGATGTCGCCAGCCCGGGGCGCAGGCGATAATCAAAGTGTAGCTGCGGCAGGCCGTTTGTGCGGGTCAGCGTTTCAGTAAAATGCACCGTGGCGCTGTGGTCGGCAAGCTCAGGCGAATCGGCCAGCGTCAGATCATGAGTTGAGACCGCGCCAATTGCGCCGAGTTCCAGCAGATAGCTGATGATCCGGCGGGCGGCGATCTGTCGTTCGACCGTGTTGGTGCCGTGCAGAATCTCGTCGAGCAGGAAAAACAGCACGCGCTCGGTCGAACGCGCCTGCTCGGCGGCATCCACAACCGACTTGAGGCGCTGCAATTCGGCCATGAAGTACGACACGCCCGCTTCCAGCGAATCCTGCACGCGCATGCTGGTCGCAAGAGTAATCGGCGGCATGCGCAGCGACGCGGCACAGACTGGCCCGCCGGCCTGGGCCAGCACAATGTTCACGCCCAGCGCGCGCAGCAAGGTCGATTTGCCCGACATGTTCGAGCCAGTGACCAGCAGAAACGTGTCCGACGGCCCGACCGCCACATCGTTGCGGACGCAGCGCTCAGGCGGCAGCAGCGGATGTCCGATTGCGCGCGCCTGGAGCATGGGAGCCTTCATGGCAATAATTTCAGGAAATGTCCACTCGGGATGGTCATGCGCCAGCGTCGCCAGGGCGCTGAGCGCCTCAAGCTCGCCCAGCGCGGTGAGCCATTCGCGCGCATGCTGTCCTGCCACGCGCTGCCAGCGCTCCAGCAGCCACAACAGATGAATATCCCACAACGTCGTAATCTGGATGAAAAAAAAGAACATCCAGCCGCGAATGTCGGCGAGCGGCATCAGCCGGGCGAGGCGGCGCATCTGCATGGCGGCGTCAAGGCCGCCCGCCGAAAGGGCCGACTGGAGCCGCTGAAGTTCTGGCGCGGTGAACTGTTCGTCGGCAAATAGCTGGAACATGTCGGCGTAGCCGCGAAACACGCTCTGTCGCTCGGCGACCTGCTCGATGATTTCGCTGGCAACCTTGCCAAACATGGCCGTGACCGCCAGGCCAATCGCTGGCCCGATGAGCCACAGCGGCGCAGCAACGAGGCCAATGTACTCGGCAATGAGCAGGGCGAGGGTTAGCAACGGCACGATCCATGAAATAATCACGAGCCATGGACGCTGTTGGAGCCACGGCTCGCGCTCAGCCCAGTCGAGGAGTTGCTCGTAGCGCCGCTGGGAGCCCGCCATAGCGCGGCCCTGCTCGGCCATGGCGTCACGCAACTCAATACGTGGCGCAAGCTCGCGCACGGCAGCCTGGCGGCGGGCGATGACGGGCGGCATGGCGGGTTGCAGCAGCCAATGTTGCAATGTGGTCCGGCCAATCGGTGTGTTGAAAGCGCCGAGCAGATGTTGAAGCGAGGCGCGCCCCAGCAGGTCAAGATCAACGGCAAGGTCGCGCGCCGGGCCAGAAACGGGCGCGGCTTCCGGCAGCGGCAAATTGGCCCAATCGCGGTGGAGCCGCCGCCGTCCTTCCTGGTTGATCTGCCACAGCGCCGCCGCATGGTCGCGCCGCCGATTGATACGACCATGGCGGATGTACGAAGCCACAAATCCAATCGCTGGAATCGTCACCAATGCGAGCAGCGCCCACGATTGCTGCCAGAGCGCCACGCCGAACAGCACCAGCGCGGCCACGGCGAGCACGAGGCTGATATTAGCCTGCCGGTCGCTGCGGCGAGTTTCCACATCGCGCTCGGTGGCGAATTGGGCGACACGCGCCTCGTACACTGCTGCCGGTGTCTGGCTCGGTTGATGCACAGCGCCGTTTTGCGCCCCTCGTCCGTCAGTCATCAACCACGCTCCGCCAGCGGAACATATTGAACGTCCATGGGGCCAACGTACTCGGCTTCCGGTCGAATCAGGCGATTGTCGCTATACTGCTCGTACACATGCGCCGTCCAGCCCGCCACGCGGCTGATTGCAAAGATCGGCGTGAACAGGTCAATCGGAATGCCGAGCGTGTAATACACCGACGCGGAGTAGAAATCGACGTTGACCGGCAGCGGCTTGGCGTCCTGCACGACGGCCCGCACGCGCTCGGAAATATCGTACCATGTGTGATTGCCCGACGACTCCGCCAGATCGTGGGAAAGGCGCTGAAGCCACTTGGCGCGCGGGTCGTCGGCCTTGTAAACGCGGTGGCCGAAGCCCATGA
Source organism: Roseiflexaceae bacterium (assembly GCA_035765855.1). Lineage (GTDB taxonomy): Bacteria > Chloroflexota > Chloroflexia > Chloroflexales > Roseiflexaceae > DASTWM01. Next base: position 4,888 of record DASTWM010000278.1, on the reverse strand, counting down.
TCTTCTTTTTGGCCGCCAGCGCGCCGCGCGTCCACTGCTCGGCGCGGTCGGGATCGCCCACTTCCAGCAGCATGCGCATGACCTGCTCGTTCGCGCCGCCGTGCAGTGGCCCTTTCAACGTGCCGATTGCTGAGACGATCGCCGAATGCAGATCAGACAGCGTCGAGGCAGTGATCCGCGCGGCAAAGGTCGAGGCGTTCAGGCTGTGGTCGGCATGCAGGATTAGACAGGTATCCAAAATGTGCGCTGCCGTCGCACTTGGCTCTTCGCCCGCTAGCATGTACAAAAAGTTTGCCGCGTGGCTGAGTGTGGTGTTCGGCGGAATGGGCCATAGCCCGCTGCGGATGCGGTGCCACGCCGCCACAATCGTCGGCAGCGAGGCGGTCAGGCGGATGGATTTGGCGACGTTGGCTTCGAGCGAGTTGTCTTCATCCTGCGGGTCGTACGCTGAGAGAGCCGAAACGGCGGTGCGCAGCACTTCCATGGCCGTGGTCTGGCGCGGCATCGACATCATGAGCGCCAGCACCTCGTTCGGAATCTGGCGGTTGCTCTTGAACTTGCTATCGAAGCTTTCCAACTGCGCTTTGGTCGGCAGCTTGCCATACCACAGCAGCGCCGTCGTTTCTTCAAACGTCGATTTCTCGGCTAACTCGTTTATCTCGATGCCACGGTAGAACAGCCGTCCGTTGATACCATCAATGTAGCTGATCGCGGTTGACGCCGCGACAACGCCCTCAAGCCCCTTGCTCATACCAAAGCCCCTTCAGTTTAAGAGCACAAAGAACAAAGAACAAAAGCATCGTCTCATGCTGTTCTGTAATCTTTGTTCTTTGTGCTCTCGATTAAATCGCAAGACACGTCACGGTGCGCTTGATGCCAACAATGCCATGAATCTCGTTCATGACGATCCGACCAATATCGCGCTGGTCCTCGGTTTCAAGAATGACCACAATGTCGTACGGGCCAGTAACGGGATCGGCGGCGCGCACGCCTTCCACCCCGCGCAGCGTGGCGATAATCGAGCCGACCTGGCCCGCTTCAGCCTCGATCAAAACGTATGCTTTCGCTTCAGGTTGCATGGTGGCTCCTCTTCATTGAAGGCCGTGGCATGAACAATGACACACTCACAACAGCTTTCGTTTGCAGGATACGTGATCCAGGTAGCTGTTTGAATTATAGCACGCTGGTGGTTGAAAATGCGCTAACTTCCGCGGTAGGACGCGCAGGAGAAGCGCGAGAGCAGCAGCGGCACATGGTAATGGCGGTCGGCGTCGAGCACCTCAAAGTCGAGCACAACGCGGCTGAAGAACGACACATCGCCGGTCTGCTCGCGGAAGTAGGCCGCGACGTCGAAGATAAGCTGGTACGCGCCCATTTCCAGCCGCTCGTCCAGCAGGTCGCGGATGCGCCCGTCGGCGTCGGTCTCGGCCTCGGCAAGCCTGATTAATTTATTGCCTTCCCAGCGGTTCAATGTGACTGGCACGCCTTCGGCTGGCTCGCCGCGCTCGGTGTCGAGCACATGCGTGGAAATGGACGGGCGGCGGTGGTTTGTCATGGCTTCCTCAATTATAGTACAGACGAATGACGAATGACGAGTGACGAACAACAGCGCCAGCATAATCTATGACACATCATCTTGTCATCTTGTCATCTTGTCGTCCAACAACAGCAGCGCGCGGGCCAGCGCCTCTACTCCGGCTGCAATATCTTCCGGCGAGGAATATTCTTCCGGGCAGTGGCTGCGTCCATCGCGGCTGCGGACGAAGATCATGCCAGCCGGCGCGATGCGGCTCATCCAGCTTGCGTCATGGCCCGCGCCGCTCGGCAGCACCAGCGCGTTCGGCGCAACGCTCATGCATGCTTCGGTAACTACGTCGCGTAGCCAGCCGGGCGTTTGCATCGGCCCCATGTCGTGAATATTGCTGACATGGAACGTGACGCCGCGTGTCAGGCCTGCCTGCTCGGCGCTGGTTGTGACCGTGTTCCAGATCTGCTCAACTGTCTCCCATTGCAGGCAGCGCATCTCGACCTGCATCTCAACCTCGCCCGGCACAACGTTCGACTGATTGGGCGAAAGCGAGAGCGCGCCGACGGTTGCGACCGCGCCTTCACAAGATTGCGCGGCCTGTTCGGCGGCCAGCACGGTTGCCGCCGCTGCTGCCAGCGCGTCATGGCGCAATGTCATCGGCGTGGCTCCAGCGTGGTCGGGGCGGCCAGTGAAGTGAAGCATGGCGCGGCGAATGCCGACAATGCCGCTCACGATGCCAATCGGCGCGTTGGCGGCTTCGAGCACGCGGCCCTGCTCGATGTGCAATTCCAGATACGCCGCAATCTCGCCCGGCTGCCGCACCGCTGAAGCCAGCGCGTCTGGCTGGCCGCCAACGGCATAAAGCATGTCGGCCAGCGTTCGCCCGGTCGCATCGCGGAAATCCAATGGCGTTTCAAGATTGTTGGTCATGACGTGGCTGCCGATGCAACTGCCATACGGCGTCGGCTCCTCGGCCAGAAAGTCAATCACTTCCAGCGGATGCGCGAGCTCTTGCCCGGCGTCCTGCAAGGCTTGCGCGATGGCAATGCCCGCCAGCACGCCGAGCATACCATCGAAGCGACCCGCTCCCGGCACGGTGTCAGTGTGCGAGCCGATCACCAGCGCGGGCGTGCCAGTCGCGCCGCGCCGCCCGATCAGATTCCCGGCTGCGTCGATGCGCGGTTCAAGCCCGGCCCGGCGCATGCGGTCGGCCACCCATTCCCGCCCGGCGACAAAGGCCGGCGAGAACGCCCGGCGAGTCCAGCCATCGGTGTCCGGCTCAGTGAAGGTCGCCAGCGTTTCGATATCGCGCAGGAGGCGCGCATGGTCAATTGCTAGTGTTTGCATGCGAGTAATCATAGCATGGGTACGAAGAACGTCAATCAACGGTATGGTGGTACTGGTAAAAAGACATTCGCCACAGAGGCCACAAAGCACAGCCGAATGCACGAAATTAGTCATTGTGATATACAATAAATGCGCCGAGTTGTGAAACCACATGAGCGGAGGAGGGTTGGCATGGCTGCCAAATGTACACATCTGGACCAGATTCGAGAGGTCACACCAAGCGCGAATGGCTGCGAGGAGTGCCTGCAAATGGGCGATACGTGGGTTCACCTGCGCGAATGCCTGATCTGCGGGCATGTCGGCTGCTGCGATTCATCCAAAAACAAGCATGCGACCAAACATTTCCATGCGACCGGCCACCCGCTTATGCAGTCGTTCGAGCCGGGCGAGCACTGGCGCTGGTGCTACGTTGACGAGATGATGGTGTAAAATACGCTTCATCTATTGGGCCATATAAATGTAGCGATCACAGATAGGAAGCATTTCACTCTGTGATCGCTGTGTCCTGTGTGGTTCGATCTTAATCCGCCTCGCCCAGCCCAAACACCTCGCGTGCGGCGGCGACGACGAACAGCGAGCCGGTGACGCAGATCAGGTCGCCGGGTACAACCAGCCCGCGCGCCTCGTCGAGCGCCTCGGGAATGTCGGGGGCGAAGGCGATTGGTACGGCAGAATCGGCAGGCAGGCGCGTTCGGGCGAGCTCGGCTAACTCATCAAGATTCTTCATGGAGCGTGGATGGCGCGAGTGGGTCAGTACAATCGCGCGGGCGGCAGGCACAAGTTCGGACAGGATGTGCTCTGCGTTGTGGCCGTGCGACATGCCCAGCACGAATACAATCGTCCGGCCCGGAAACTCCTCGCGCAACGACTCAACCAGCTTGTGGGCCGAGTCGCCGTTGTGCGCGCCGTCCATGACAATCGGCGGCTGACCTGCAATGACTTCGAGGCGGCCCGGCCATTGCGCTGTCGCTAAGCCACGCTGAATAGCGGCGGTGGGCATGTCGATTCCGCGCTCCCGCAGCAGCAGCGCCGCGCCAGCCGCCAGCCGGGCGTTCTCGCGCTGAAATATACCGTGAAGCTGTCCGGCGGTGGGCGCATGTCCATCCGCCGTTGGATAATCGGCGCGCGCCAGTCCTTGCGTGATAAGGCCATCTTCAGCGGCGACGGTGAGCGGCGCGCCCACGTCATGCGCCACTTCAACGATTACTTCCATGGCTTCGGGGTGCTGCGGCACGGTGATAACGGGGATGCTCGGCTTGATAATGCCGGCCTTTTCCCAGGCGATCTTTGCCAGCGTGTCGCCGAGAATCGCCATGTGGTCGTAGCTGATTGACGTAATCACGGAAACGAGCGGCAAAACGACGTTGGCGCTGTCGTAGCGCCCGCCGAGGCCAACTTCTAAAACTGCCACATCGACATGCTGCTCGGCAAAATAGCGCAGCGCCACCGCAAAGCCCAGCTGAAACACCGTTAGCTGGCCGTATGGCGCAGGGTCGAAGCCGTCGAACACCGGCTGGAGTGCGCTGACCTGCTCGGCCAGTTCTATCTGACTGATCAATTGCCGGTTGACCTGGATACGTTCGCGGAAGCTGTGCAGGTGTGGCGAGGTCCACAGCCCGGTGCGGTAGCCCGCCGCCCGCAGCATGGCTTCGAGCAGCGCCGAGGTCGAGCCTTTGCCCTTAGTTCCCGCGACAATAATGCTCTTAAACCGGCGTTGCGGGTCGCCGACGAGGCGCAACAACTCGGCGGTTTGCGGCAGATTGAGTTCCGGCGGCATGCGCGGCACGCGGCGCAAGCTGTCGGGAAACGAATAGATATAATCGAGCGCTTGTTGGTAGTTCATCTTGATGGACGATAGATAAGCGTAAAGCGTAAAGCATAAAACGTAAAGCGGTATTTACCTTGTTGTCCTGTCACCTTGTCATCTGGTCATCTGGTCATCTGGCGCGCATTGTAGCACGTTCGCGGCGACTGTTTACTGCGCGCAATCGCATGGTAGAATACCGCCATGCA
>DASTWM010000277.1:0-4295 GCA_035765855.1 Roseiflexaceae bacterium | reverse complement strand
CCACCGCGTCGAAGACCGCCTTCCAGAACCCGGACGGGCGCTTCGTCAATATCAACGTCGCCGAGTTCGACGCCGCCAAGCACCTCGCGCTGTCGCTGACTGGCGACGCGCGCGCTACACTCGAAGAACTTACCGAACTGCTTGGTGACATGAAGGTCGCGCCCGACTACCGCGCGGAGGCCGAGCGGCTGCATGACGAGTGGGAAGCCGAGGTCGACCGGATTTATGCCGTGCGCCACACGCCGCTGCCGAGTCAGGGTGAATTGATTGGTGTGGTGAACGACCAGAGCGATCCCGACGCGATCATGGTCTGCGCGGCGGGCAGCCTGCCGGGCGATTTGCACAAGTTGTGGCGCGCTCGCCATCCGAAGAACTACCACATGGAATATGGCTACAGCTGCATGGGCTACGAAATCGCGGGCGGCCTGGGCATCAAGATGGCCGCCCCGGACCGCGATGTGATCGTCATGGTCGGGGACGGCTCGTATCTCATGATGCACACCGAGATTGTTACGTCAATTCAAGAAGGCGTTAAGCTGATCATCACGCTGTTCGACAACAGCGGCTTCAAGAGCATCGGGTCGCTCAGTCGCTCGCTGGGGCAGGACGGCTGGGGCACGCGCTACATCTTCCCGCAGAACGATCAGCTCGTCGGCGACTCGGCGGACGGGAGCGCGCAGACGCTGCCGATTGACTTCGTGAGCAACGCCCGCAGCCTGGGCGCGCATGTGATCGAATGCAAAACAACCGATGACTTTGCCGCCGCGCTCAAGACCGCCCGAACCACCGATCGCACCACGGTGATTTACATTCGCAACGACCGCATGCTCGGCGTGCCTGGCTACGAATCATGGTGGGATGTGCCGGTGGCCGAGGTGAGCGAGATGCACACGGTGGACGCCGCCCGCGAGGAATGGGAAGAGATGCGCGCCAAAGAGCGCACATTCTTATAGCCACAGAGTACACAGAGGACGCAGAGAACGAAGAAGAACTGGTATCTTTACTATATTGGTACTGTCCCTCACCCCGTCGCTGACGCGCCACCCCTCTCCCAACGGGAGAGAGGCCGGGGGTGAGGGTCAAGTCCATAAACCTTTTCTCTGTGGCAGCAAAGGAGCAATTCAATGACTCAAGACCGACAACTACAAAATTATGTCAATGGTAGCTGGCAGCGCTCCAGCGCAAGCGACTACACGAATGTCACCAACCCGGCCACTGCCGAGGTCATGGGCAGCGTGCCGCTCTCGCCCGCCGCCGAGGTCGCGCAGGCTGTCGAAGCTGCCGCCGCCGCCTTTCCTGAGTGGCGGCGCACGCCGGTGGGCGACCGGATTCAATTCATGTTCAAGTTCAAGCAACTCCTTGAGGATAATCTTGACGAGCTGGCTCGGACGATTACCAACGAGTGCGGCAAAACCTACGCCGAGAGCGTCGGCGAGATTCGGCGCGGCATCGAGAACATTGAAGTCGCATGCGGCACGCCGATCCTGATGCAGGGCTGGAACAATGAAGACATCGCGCGCGGCATCGATGAGCATGTGATTCGGCAGCCGCTGGGCGTCGTCGCTGCAATTACGCCGTTCAACTTTCCGGCCATGATCCCGCTGTGGTTTCTGCCCTACGCGGTGGCGACCGGCAACTGTTTCATCCTCAAGCCGAGCGAAAAGGTGCCGATCACCAGCCAGAAGATGTTCGCGTTGATTGATCAACTCGGCCTGCCAAAGGGCGTGCTCCAACTGATGAACGGCGGGCGAGAAACCGTGGACGCGCTGCTCGACCATCCCACCATTCGGGCGATTAGCTTCGTCGGCTCGACGCCGGTCGCGAAATATGTCTACAGCCGCGCGACGGCGAACGGCAAGCGCGCGCAGTGCCAGGGCGGCGCGAAGAACCCGGTCGTCATCATGCAGGACGCTGACATGAACACCGCCACGCGCATCATGGCCGACTCGGCGTTTGGCTGCGCGGGGCAGCGCTGCCTGGCCGCTTCCGTGGCAATCACGGTCGGCGAGGCGCGCAATGTCTTCACCGAGCAGATGGCCGATGTTGCGTCGAGCCGCAAAGTGGGCTACGGCCTCGATGAAGGCATTCAGATGGGGCCGGTGATTTCCAGTGAAAGCAAGAAGCGCATCGAGAGCCTGATTGCCAAAGGCGCGCAGGAAGGCGCAAATGTGCTGGTCGATGGCCGCAACAAGCAGGTCAGCGGCTATGAGGATGGCTCGTTCGTGTTTCCGACGATTCTGGATCAGGTTGCGCCAGACAGTGACATCGCGCGCACCGAGATCTTCGGGCCGGTGCTGAGCCTCATGCACGCCAACACGATTGAGGAAGCCATCGACATGGTGAACGCGCGCAGCTTCGGCAACATGGCCTGTATTTTCACCAGCAGCGGCGCAGTTGCCCGGCAGTTCCGCTACGAAGTGAAGGCCGGCAACGTGGGCATCAATATCGGCGTGGCCGCGCCCATGGCGTACTTCCCGTTCAGCGGCTGGGGCGAAAGCTTCTTCGGCGACCTGCACGCGCAGAGCCACCATGGCGTCGAATTTTACACCGAAACCAAAGTGGTGATCGAGCGCTGGCCGCGCGAATGGACCCGGACGTTTTAAGTACAAGAACAAAGCACAAAGGATAAAGAACAAATATTAAAAGCACAAAAGATTTGTGCTTTGTTCTCGATACTTTGTTCTTGTAAAGATATATTGAAATGAATAACATACACATTGGCAACGCGCCCTGTTCATGGGGCATGCTCGAATTCGAGGGGCTGGAGGGCCAGGCAATCGGCTACGCGCAGATGCTCGACGAGCTGCGCGCGGCTGGCTACACCGGCACGGAACTGGGCGATTGGGGTTACATGCCGACCGATCCGGCTGCATTGCGCGCCGAACTTCAACAGCGCGACCTGGCGCTGACCGGCGCGTTTGTGCCGGTGCGGCTGCGCGACCTCAACGCGCATGCTGCGGGCGAGGAACAAGCCGTGCGGACCGCGCAGTTGCTGGTCGCCGCTGCCACTGAAGGGACGCAGCCGTTTCTGGTGCTGGCCGACGATAACGGCTCCGATCCAGAGCGCACCATGAACGCCGGGCGGATCATGCCGGGCAGCGGGCTGAACGATGAAGAGTGGCGCATCTTCGCGCAAGGAGCCGAGCGGATCGCCCGCGCGGTGCGTGACGCGACCGGGCTGCGCACCGTCTTTCATCACCACTGTGCCGGGTATGTCGAGATACCCGATGAGATTGCGCGGCTGCTGGAACTCACCGATCCGGACGTGCTCGGACTGGTGTTCGACACCGGCCACTACGTCTACGGCAGCGGGCAAAATAACGGCGCGGTGGTGCTGGAAGGCTTGCAGCGCTTCGGCGACCGCATCTGGTACATGCATTTCAAGGACTGCCAGCCGCAGGTAGCTGAGGCGGCGCGCGCCAACGGATGGGATTACTTCGAAGCCGTGCGACATGGCGTGTTCTGCGAGCTTGGCAAGGGCTGCGTCGATTTCCGCGCCGTCACCGCGTGGCTCCGCGAACGGAACTACAGCGGCTGGATCACCGTCGAGCAGGACGTGCTGCCCGGCATGGGCGCGCCCCTCGAAAGCGCGCAACGTAATCGCGAGTACCTGGCATCTCTCGATTTGTAAAATCGAAGATCATTCACCGTAAACAATGATATTCGTTGTCATGTTGAGCGGAGCGAAACATCTCTTTGCTCAACAGTGAGGTGCTTCACTTCGTTCAGCATGACAAAGGTATTCAATGTTGTAACTTTATGTCCTCTGTGTCTTTGTGGTGATAATGACAGAAGGTCTACACATGCTATCTGACGTTTTGAACATCGGTCTGATTGGCGCGGGCCGGATTGGCCGCGTCCATGCCGAAAATCTTGCCACGCGCGTTCCATCAGCCAACCTGCTCATGGTCGCTGACGTATCCGTGCAGGCCGCCCAGCAGGTCGCGCAACGCTACCGCATTCCGCATGCGGTGAGCGATTACCGCGCGCTGCTCGACACTCCTGATATCGACGCAGTGCTGATCTGCTCAGCCACCAACACCCACGCGCAAATCATCGAAGAGGCCGCGCAGGCCGGCAAGCAGATTTTCTGCGAGAAGCCGATTGCGCTCTCGCTGGCGACAATCGACCGCGCGCTGCATGCGGTTGAACAGGCTGGCGTGAAGCTGCAAATCGGCTTCAATCGCCGCTTCGACGCCAATTATCGCCGCGTTCGGCACGCGATCGAGCAGGGCGAAATTGGCCAGCCGCAGTTGCTGCACATCATCAGCCGCGACCCCGCGCCGCCACCGGTC
>DASTWM010000276.1:0-8729 GCA_035765855.1 Roseiflexaceae bacterium | reverse complement strand
TGATATCATTCTCGTTCGCAGTTTAAACTTGCTGAAATACCACGGAGGTATTTACTTCCTCGCGCATTGTGCTGCAGTTATTACATAGAAGAGAAGAATTGTTAGTCGTTGCCGTAGCCACGAACATCAGCCACGGGTCTGTCCACTGTGGGACTGCTCCTGCGGGAAGATGCTTCGTGCTTTTGGCATGTAGAGAGAGCCGCTGCTGTCCAGGTAAGCACACGTGATTATACCATAATCTTCAAACGCACGGTTTGTGTGCCTGAACTGTAGCAATGAAAAAGTGAGGTGCCCATGCCCCCTTTCAAAGAAACCGTTGTTTTGCAGCCGCTCATTATGCCGAACGATTCGGGAGATGACCGTTTGCACCGCAACATCGTCGGGCGGACGTCGTTCGCACAAATCCGCGATGCAATTGAGGTGCCAACGCTTATTGAAACGCAAACACGCAGCTTCGAGTGGTTCTGCAAAGAGGGGTTGCGGGAACTATTCGATGAAATTTCACCTATTACCGATTTTACTGGCAAAAACATGGAGTTGCGGTTTCTCGATTTTACCTTTGGAGAGCCGCGTTTCGATGAATACGAATGTCGCGAGCGCGACATGACGTACGCCGCGCCACTGCGCGCCAACGTGCAGTTGCGCATTCTTTCTACCGGCGAGCTCAAGGAGAGTGAAATCTTCCTGGGCGATTTTCCGTTGATGACCGATAACGGCACGTTCGTCATCAATGGCGCTGAGCGGGTGGTCGTTTCGCAGCTTATTCGTTCGCCTGGCGTATATTTTCGAGAAGACAAAGATCCCGCCAGCGGTCGCAGCCTGCATTCAGCCAAACTCATTCCGAACCGTGGCGCATGGCTGGAATTTGAGTCGAGCAAGCGTGATGTAATCTCGGTGAAAGTCGATCGCAAGCGCAAGATTCCGGTGACAATTCTGCTGCGGGCGGTGATGGCCTGGCAGGCGCAGCCGAATGGCGAGGGCCAGTGGGCACCTGACAGCGAGCTTGACCAGTATGGTCATGACGACGCGATAATGGCGCTGTTCCAGCATGTGGAAGAGGGCGCTGACCACCAGTACATCAAGGCAACGCTTGACAAAGATTCGACCAAGCATGCCAAAGAGGCGCTGATGGAGCTGTACAAGCGCCTGCGCCCCGGTGATCCGCCGACGCTCGACAACGCCCGCAGCTTGCTTGAGTCGTTGCTGTTCAACCCGCGCCGCTACGATCTGGCGAAGGTTGGGCGCTACAAACTAAATAAAAATCTGTGGGAGAAAGACCCGCGCCCTGAAGTGCGCGCGCAAACGCCTGACATGAGCGTGCGCGTGCTCCATCCGAATGACATCTTCAAGATTGTGGAGCGCGTGATTCAGTTGAATAACCGCGTGTCGGGCCTGTATGCTGACGACATCGACCACCTTGGCAATCGGCGCGTGCGCACTGTTGGCGAACTGATTCAGCAGCAGTTCCGCGTGGGCTTGCTGCGCATGGAGCGCGTTGTCAAGGAGCGCATGTCGTTGCAGGAGTCGGACACGGCTACGCCAAATGCGTTGGTGAACATTCGCCCGGTGGTTGCGGCCATGCGCGAGTTCTTTGGCGGTTCGCAGTTGTCGCAATTCATGGATCAGACGAATCCATTGGCGGAGCTAACGAACAAACGCCGTTTGTCGGCGTTGGGGCCGGGCGGTCTCAGCCGCGACCGCGCAGGCTTCGAGGTCCGTGACGTTCACCATTCGCATTATGGCCGCATTTGCCCGGTGGAAACGCCGGAAGGGCCGAACATCGGTCTGATTGGCACCATGTCGACCTACGCGCGCGTGAACGAGATGGGCTTCTTGGAGACGCCGTACCGCAAGGTGTACCGCGAAATTCCGAATGCCAGCGAGTGGGTGCGGCAAGGCATGCTCATCCGCGATGCGCGTGACATTCGTACCGGCGAACTTATCGCGGCGCGCGGCAGCCGGGTCGATGCAGAAACGGCCAAGCGCATTACGGTGTCGCTGCTGCGCGGTCAGTTTCTGCGCGAAGATATTGTCGATCCGAAAACGGATGAGGTAATTGGCGAGGCCGGGCAGGAGATCAACCGCGCGCTGGCCGAAAGGATCGTCAACACACCTTTGCGGACGATCAAGATTCGTCCGGTCGTTTCGCAAGAGGTTGATTACCTGGCGGCGGACGAAGAAGAGCAATTTGTGGTCGTGCAGGCGAATGCGCCGCTCGATGCGTTTAACCGCTTCCAGGAAGGCGTTGTTTCGTGCCGCTTCAAGGAAGATTTCGTGGACATGCCGATCGACCGTGTGGACTACATGGACGTGTCGCCGAAGCAGGTGGTCAGCGTTTCGACTGCGCTGATTCCATTCCTTGAGCATGACGACGCCAACCGCGCGCTGATGGGTTCCAACATGCAGCGCCAGGCGGTGCCGCTGCTGCGGCCCGACGCGCCGATTGTTGGCACCGGCATGGAGTACCGCGCGGCCCGCGACAGCGGCCAGGTCGCTGTGGCGCGCAATGATGGTGTGGTGTTGTCGGCCACCGGCGACAAGATTATGGTGCTGGAGGACGATGGCAACGAGCGCGAATACCGGCTGCGTAAGTTCATGCGTTCGAATCAGGATACCTGCATTAACCAGCGGCCAAGCGCTATGCGCGGTCAGCGGGTACGCAAGGGCGAAATTATCGCCGATAGTTCTTCGACCGATAACGGCGAACTCGCGCTTGGGCAGAACGTGCTGGTTGCGTTTATGCCATGGGAAGGCGGGAACTTCGAGGACGCTATTCTGGTTTCGGAGCGGCTGGTGCGCGAGGATATCTTTACCTCGATTCATATTGAGAAGTATGAGGTTGAGGCGCGCGACACGAAGCTTGGGCCGGAAGAAATTACGCGCGACATTCCGAACGTCGGACAGGATAGCCTGCGCAATCTCGATGAGCGCGGCATTATCTACGTCGGCGCGGAGGTGCAGCCGAACGATATTCTTGTCGGCAAGATCACGCCCAAGGGCGAGACCGATCTGACGGCTGAGGAGCGGCTGCTGCGGGCGATCTTCGGCGAGAAGGCCCGCGAGGTCAAAGACTCGTCGCTGCGGGTGCCGAACGGCGTGCGCGGCAAAGTGATCGACGTCAAGATCTTCACGCGTGACGAGGGTGCCGAGTTGCCGGTTGGCGTGAACCAGCAGGTGCGCGTGCTGCTGTGCCAGAAGCGTAAGATCAGCGCGGGCGACAAGATGGCAGGCCGCCATGGTAACAAGGGTGTGGTCAGCCGCGTGCTGCCGATCGAGGACATGCCGTTCCTGCCTGATGGCACGCCGGTCGACATCATCCTGAACCCGATTGGTGTGCCGTCGCGTATGAACATCGGCCAGATTCTGGAAACGCACCTTGGCTGGGCGGCGGCAAAGCTCGGCCTGCGCGTGGCGACGCCGGTCTTCGACGGCGCAAGCGAAGAGCAAATCAAGCAAATGCTGGAGCAGTCCGAGTTGCCAGAAGACGGCAAGATCACATTGTTCGATGGGCGCACTGGCGATTCGTTCCACTATCCAGTAACCGTGGGCTATATTTACATGTTGAAACTGGCCCACCTGGTGGAAGACAAGATCCACGCCCGTTCGACTGGTCCATACAGCCTTGTCACGCAGCAGCCGCTGGGTGGTAAGGCGCAGTTCGGCGGCCAGCGCTTCGGCGAGATGGAAGTGTGGGCGCTGGAAGCCTACGGTGCCGCGTACACGCTCCAGGAAATGCTGACCGTCAAGTCTGACGACGTGGTTGGCCGCGTCAAGACCTACGAGGCGATCGTAAAGGGCGAGCCGATTCAGGAAGCGGGCGTGCCGGAGTCGTTCAAGGTGCTCATCAAGGAGCTTCAGTCGCTCGGCCTGTCGGTCGAGGTGCTGTCGGCTGATGAGACGCCGGTGGAGTTGACCGAGGACGTCGACAGCGACCTGGCGGCGTTGGACGGTATCAACTTGTCGGGCATGGAGCGGGGAGAATTCTAAAGATGCTTGGTGCTTGATGCTTGACACATGAGGAATGTTGTCAGGCATCAGGCATCACGTATCAGGCATCACGGAGAGAAGCATGCTTGAAATTAATGATTTTAACGCTATCCGTATAAGTCTTGCGTCGCCGGAAAATATTCTCAACTGGTCGCATGGTGAAGTAACCAAGCCAGAGACAATTAATTACCGCACGCTCAAGCCTGAGCGCGATGGTTTGTTTTGCGAAAAGATTTTTGGTCCACAAAAAGACTGGGAGTGCTACTGCGGCAAGTACAAGCGCGTCCGGTATAAAGGTGTTGTGTGCGACAAGTGTGGCGTCGAGGTCACGCGCTCCAAGGTGCGCCGCGAGCGCATGGGCCACATTCAGCTTGCGTCGCCCGTTTCGCACATCTGGTTCGTGAAGGGTACGCCGAGCCGCCTTGGTTTATTGCTCGATATTTCGCCGCGCAACCTTGAGCGCGTGCTGTATTTCGCGTCCTACATCATCACCGAAGTGGACGAGGACATGCGCGCCATGCTGCGCGAGCAAATTCAGAACGATTATGCCGAAAAGCGCGAGCGCATTCAGCGCGAGGCTGAAGGTCGGCAGATCGAGCTTTCATCGCAACTGACGCAGGATCTCGGCGGCATGGAGACGGCGCAGGTTTCGACGCAGCGCCGGATTGACGAAGATTATCAGGAGCAGCGCAACGCGATTACCAGCGAGGCCGAGACACTTCGCAATGATCTTGAGGAGCGCACCGGCGAGGCGGTCGAGGAAGATATCACCTTCCGCAGCATTACGCTTTTGGAAGAAGGTGAAGTCATCACTGAGAAGGTGCTTGACCAACTTGATGAACTGCTTGAGCAGGAACTTGACGGGCTGGAGCAGCGCCGCCAGCGCGACATGGCCGACGCCGAACTGCTGACCGGCGCAGAGCGCGAGCGCAAAGAGTATGAAGTAACGCAGCAGCGCGAGCAGATGCAGGAAGGCTTGCAGCGCCAGCTCGATCAGCTGGTGCGCGAGGAAAAAGAGAAGCTCGATCAGCTTGATAGCCTCAAGATGCGGCGGATTCTCAGCGAGGCGGAATACCGCTCGCTGCGTGAAACCGCGCTGGGTGCTTTCAAGGCTGACATGGGCGCGGGCGCGGTGCGCGATCTGATTACGCGGACCGTGGATCTCGATCAGATGGCCGAGGAACTGCAGGAAGAAGTGCAGAAAAGCCAGGGCCAGCGCCGCAAGAAGGCCACCAAGCGCCTGCGGGTGATCGAGTCGTTCCGCAAGAGTGGCAACAACCCGGAGTGGATGATCATGACCATGCTGCCGGTCATTCCGCCCGACCTGCGCCCGATGGTGCAGCTTGACGGTGGCCGGTTCGCAACGTCTGACCTGAACGACCTGTATCGCCGCGTGATCAACCGCAACAATCGTCTAAAGCGGCTGATGGAACTGAACGCGCCGGAGATCATCGTTCGTAACGAGAAGCGCATGCTGCAGGAAGCTGTCGACGCGCTGATCGACAACGGGCGGCGCGGGCGCGCTGTCAGCGGCAAGGGCAAGCACCGCCTGAAGAGCCTGAGCGACATGCTCAAGGGCAAGCAGGGCCGCTTCCGCCAGAACTTGCTCGGCAAGCGCGTGGACTACTCCGGGCGCTCGGTGATCGTGGTCGGACCGAACCTGCAACTGCACCAGTGTGGCCTGCCGAAGAAGATGGCGCTGGAGTTATTCAAGCCATTTGTCATGCGGCGGCTGGTGGAGAAGGGTTATGCCCACAACATCAAGTCGGCCAAGCGGATTGTGGAGCGCGTGCGCCCCGAAGTGTGGGACGTGCTCGAAGAGGTGATTAAAGACTACCTCGTGCTGCTCAACCGCGCGCCGTCGCTGCACCGGCTTTCGATTCAGGCGTTCGAGGCCAAGCTGATTGAGGGTTCAGCTATTCAGTTGCACCCGCTGGTTTGTGCCGCGTTCAACGCCGACTTCGACGGCGACCAGATGGCTGTTCATGTGCCGCTGTCGCGCAAGGCGCAGGAAGAAGCGCGCATGCGCATGCTGTCGAAGTACAACCTGCTGTCGCCTGCCCATGGTGAGCCGATCATCACGCCGTCGCAGGACATCGTGCTCGGCTGCTATTACCTGAGCATGGTGCGGGATGGCGCGAAGGGCAGCGGCAAGAAGTTCGCAAATGCTGAAGAAGCGATGCTGGCCTTCGACAAGGGCGTGCTCGACATTCAGGCACCGATCTGGGTTCGCATGACGGAGAAGGTGCAGGGCGAGAACGACCGCACCATGCGCGAGTTGCCGCCGAACGAGCATGGCGAAGAGCAAATCATGCTCGAAACGTCGATCGGGCGGCTCATTTTTAACAATGAGTTGCTGCCGCCGCTCAAGTTCCGCAACCGCCTTGTGGCCAAGAAGGGCTTGAAGGAAATCATCGCTGACTGCTACAAGTATTACACGAACCCGAAGAACCTGACCGAAGAGGACTTCGATAGTATTCGGGCCATGTACGGCGACCGCAGCGAGCAGGAGTTGATGCGCTTGTTCGGCTCGGAGCAGACGGCAATGCAGGCTGATAAGATCAAGGCGCTGGGCTTCAAGTACGCTACGCGCGGCGGCATGACCGTTGGCGTGGTCGACGTTGAAATTCCACCGGCCAAGATCGGCATTCTCGAAGATTCAGACCGGCATGTGCGTGATATTGACAAGCAGTATCGCCGTGGTCTGATCACCGAGGAAGAGCGTTATCAGCAAGTCGTCAAGATCTGGCAGGACGCAACCAAGCTGACGACGGAAGCTGTCAAGGCCAACATGAATCCGTATGGTCCAGTGGCCATGATGGTGAATTCGGCGGCTCGTGGTAATGTCAACCAGTTGTCGCAGATGGCTGGTATGCGCGGCCTGATGTCTGACCCGACCGGACGGATTATCGAGTTGCCGATTAAGTCGAACTTCCGCGAAGGCTTGTCGGTGCTTGAATACTTCGTCTCGACCCACGGTGGTCGGAAAGGTCTGGCTGACACGGCGCTTCGTACTGCCGACGCCGGCTACCTGACCCGCCGTCTGGTGGACGTGGCGCAGGACGCGATCATCACGATCGACGACTGTGGCACCGAAGAGGGCGTGTGGATGCACAACGACGAGGATCGCGGCGTGGAGCAGGAAATCTACGAGCGAACAGTCGGGCGCGTGCTGGCGGCAGCGGTGGTTCATCCCGAAACTGGCGAGATTCTGGCCGACTACAACACCGAGGTTGATGAGGAATTGGCCGAGGTATTCAAGAAGGCTGGTCTTCAGTCGATCTATGTGCGCTCGACGCTGACCTGTCAGGCACCGCATGGGGTCTGTCGGATGTGCTATGGTCGCAATCTTGCGACCGGCAAGCTGGTGGAGATCGGCGAGGCGGTCGGTATCATTGCCGCGCAGTCGATCGGTGAGCCGGGCACGCAGTTGACGCTGCGGACGTTCCACACCGGTGGTGTGGCGTCAGCCGACGACATTACTCAGGGTTTGCCGCGTATTCAGGAGATCTTCGAATCGCGTTCGCCAAAGGGCAAGGCGATTCTTGCTGAGATCGACGGCGTGGTTGAGATCGTGCGCGATGATGATACCCGGCGCGTGCGGATCGTGTCGGCAGAAACCTACAGCGATGAGCAGGATATGCCGAGCCATTACGCGCTGTTGGTCGCAGATGGCGCAGAGGTCACTGAAGGCCAGGTCATTGCTGAAAATAACCGCGCCGATATGGAAGGTGAGCCGATTCAGGCGCGCTTGAGCGGGCGCGTGCATGTCGATGTCGGCAATGGCAAAATCGTCGTGGTGCAGGAAGACCGTGAAGAGCGCGAGGTTGCGGTCGCGCATACTGCCCGGTTGCGCGTGGATAACGGCGACCGCGTGGTGGCCGGCCAGCAAATTACGGACGGCTCAGCAGATCCGCAGGAGTTGCTGGAACTGCAAGGCCGCGAAGCTGTGCAGCGCTACATGGTCAACGAGGCGCAGAAGGTATACCGCTCACAAGGCGTGGACATCAACGACAAGCATGTCGAGGTGATCGTGAAGCAGATGCTACGGCGTGTGCGGATCGAGGAGCCGGGCGACAGCGGTCTGCTGCCGGGCGAGCTAATCGAGATGTCGGAGTTCGGCCCGCTGAATGCATCGATCGTCAGCCAGGGCGGCGAGCCTGCCACGGCAGTGACGGTGCTGCTCGGCATCACCAAGGCGTCGCTCACCACCGAGAGCTTCCTGTCGGCGGCGTCGTTCCAGGACACCACACGCGTGCTGACCGAGGCGGCGATCACCGGCAAGATCGACTATCTGCGCGGCTTGAAGGAGAATGTCGTTATCGGCAAGCTCATTCCGGCTGGCACGGGCGTCGAGCCGCGCCGCATCCTTGCCGAAAGCCTCATGAATCAGTTCGCCGAGGCTCACAAGGAGGTCGATGGCGCAGCTAGCGATGGCGCGCCTGCACTCCAGGAAGCCCCGCGCGCAGGCAACGGCCAGGCGTCGGAGGAAGAGGAGCGCATCCGGCAGGCGTTGCGCGCGCTGCTGGAGGAGGCCGACGGCGAGGGCATGACCGTGGAGGATGTGGAGGACTACGAGCCGACCGATGAGGATCTGGCCGCGGCGGACGAGGAGTAATCCATCGTTATTCAGGGATGGCAAAGGGCCGGGTGCTGATGAAGCATCCGGCCCTTTTTTAATGAAGTTTCACACCAGCTACAAAACTCTGTGGTCTCTGTGCGCTCTGTGGCTCATCCCCTAC
>DASTWM010000275.1:0-15044 GCA_035765855.1 Roseiflexaceae bacterium | reverse complement strand
TCTCCTTGTGTTGCTCCGCGCGGCTATTATAGATGACAAGGTGACAAGGTGACAAGGTGAGATTAATACTTGATGCTTGATGCTTGAGTTCGGTTGTCACGCATTATGCATTAAGTATCACGTATTCACTGGCCCGCCTGTGCCGCTGTGCTATAATTGCCGCGTTGAATGGAGAGCATGCCACGAATGAATACTCATGAAGTCCAGCCGCCGCTTGATGTCGGCGCGATCCTTGAGGCATTGCGCGCTGAGGTGCGGGCGCAGCGCATGGCGCGCGGCGAGGCTGCCGAAAGCCAGATTGAGCGTGAATTGCAGCGCAGCCTCGACGAGATTGAACTGAATCGCGTCGTCAGCGCGCACTGGCCGCTCCAGGGGCGCACGGTCCCGCAGCGCGTCATCGCGTTGATCAACAAAGTGGTGCGGCGCTACCTGCGCTGGTACATCAACCCGATTGTGGAGCAGCAGAACGCCTACAACGACGCGGTTGCGCGCACGCTGCGGCTGCTGGCCGACGCCTACGCCGATCTTGCCATGCAGGCAGAAGAATTACAGAACCAGGAACCAGGAACCAGGAACCGACCCATCCCATCAGCGGGTTCTCGGTTCTCGGTTCTCGGTTCTTCCAATCTGCAATCTGCAATAGCTCAGCTTGCTGCGCAAGAGCCGCCCGCCCGTTTTCCCGATCTGGAGCTACAGGCCGCCACGGTGCAACTAGGCTTGCGCGAACAGGTGAGCGCGCACTGGCCCTTGCCCGCCGCGACGCTGCCGCAGAAAATCATTGCCATGATCAACAAAGTGGTGCGGCGCTACCTGCGCTGGCTTGTCAACCCGATTGTAGAGCAGCAGAACGCCGCCAACGCCGCGTTCACGGTCGCGCTCATCCAGTTGGTGCGGCTGGACGCCGAGCAGCGGGCGCATGCTGCGGCGCGCCGGGCGCGTGACACGATGAAAGGGTGACAAGGTGAGCGGGTGATTGTCGTTGCATGATGAGTTTATCAGCTTGTCACCTTGTCAAAACACATGAACATCATCACCATCGTCATCCCCTACTTCGGCCATGACACAATCGGCGGCGCGGAAAATCAGGCGCGGCAACTCGCGCAGGCCATGCGGCAACAGGGCGCGCCGGTCGAGGTCTGGACGACCACGGCGCGCGATTCATTCCATGCGCCGGAGCCGTACTATCCTGAGGGGAGCGATGATGTCGATGGCATTCCCGTGCGGCGCTTCGCGCTGACGCCACCGCGCTGTGACCCGTACATGCCCGCTGCGGTGGCGCGCCGTCCAGCGGTGCGCGCAGCCGTGCCGTCGTTCAACGAGCATGAAGGCCGTTTATTAGCCTCGCTTGTGTCCAGCGATGCGCTGCTCGAAGCGGTCGCGAGCGAAGGCAACGGACGTCGCTTCATTTTCATGCCGTACCCGTTTCCGACCAGCTTCTGGGGCGTGGCGCTGGCCGGCGAGCGAGCGAACCTGCTGCCGTGCCTGCACGACGAGCCGTATGCCCGGTACAGCACGTACCGCTGGATGTTCCGGCGGGCGCGGCGCGTGCTGGCGAATACGCCTGCCGAGCGCGAGTTGGCGCTGCGCTTGTACGACCTGTCGCCTGAGCAGGTGGTCGTGGCGGGCGAGGGCATTGATCTCAGCCCGCGCGGTGATGGCGCGCGCTTTCGACAGAAGCTTGACATTGACGGGCCGCTGCTGCTGTACGTTGGCCCGCGCAATGCCTATAAAAATATTCCGCTGCTGCTCAGCTACACGCGCGAATACTGGGCGCGGCGCGGCGCGACATTCACGCTGGCGCTGGCCGGGCGCGAGGCGCTCGATCTCCCCGCTGCCATGCGCGAGGCCGTGTGCGATCTGAGCTTTCTGAGTAGCGCCGACAAGCATGACGCCTACGCCGCAGCGGATGTGTTCATTCATCCCGGCCTGCATGAAAGCTTCTCGATCACGCTCATGGAGGCGTGGTTGCAGGGCGCGCCTGCGCTGGTGCATGGCGATTGCGCGGTGACCCGCGAAGCTGTCGAGCGGAGCGGTGGCGGCGCGGCCTTTCGCAATTTCGGTGAGTTTGCGGCAGCGCTCGATCTGCTGCTAGGCAACGCGGCACTGCGGCAGGAATTGGGCGAGCGCGGGCGAGCGTATGTACTCGAAACTTGCCGCTGGGAAGATGTGGCGCGCCGCACAATTGATGCGGTTCTATCGTGATAAGATGACAAGATGATTTTCGCGTTACGTTTTACGCTTTTCATTTTGTTTTCCGGTTCTCTGGTTTTCCGGTTCTTCGGTCGTCCATCGTCCATCGTCTATCGTCTATCGTCTTGTTCTTTGTTTTTTTTATGATATACATCGGCATGAACGATCGGCTGTTCCCTTCAAACTGGCGGCCGATTACCCAGGATATTTCATTCGCGCAAGCGCATGGCTTTACGCCTATTCAATTTCATGGACGCCCGAACGGCCTCGGCGCGAATGAGCTCGGCGCATCGCTTGAAGCGACTGGCGCGGCGCTACGTGACGCGCATGTTGGCGCGGTCATGGAAATCATTGTGCGATTAGACGCGGCATGCCGCACGCCCGAAGGCAAGCTGCCGATTGGCGTGCTCGAAGCAAACCTTCCGGCGATTGAGTCGCTCGGCTGCACGCACGTTCACTGGCATCCGGTCCAATCAGAACGGCTGGACGCGAGCGGCTTGCGTGCGCTGGAAGCGCGATTGTACGAGCAGTTGACGGCGGGCGTTGCGTTGAGTCGAGCGCATGGCTTCCGTTTCGGCTTCGAGCACAATGAGCCAGCCACCGGCCTGTTCGGCGAGCCGGAGTACTGTGCGGCGGCGTTGGAAGCCGTGCCGGATGTCGGCTTCGTGTGGGACGTGAACCACACGCGGCCCGACCAACTCGACGCTTACTTGGCGTTCGCGCCGCGCATGAGCATGCTGCATCTGGCCGACACGCCGCTGCCGGTAGTCAATCATCATTTGCCAATCGGCATGGGCAACATTGATTTCGGGTATTGTTTCCATGAACTACTGCGCGTTGGCTTTGATGGGCCGGGCATTCTGGAGATCGGCGGCCTGCCGCGCTCCGGCGGCTACGGGCGCGACACCGACGTGGCGCTGATTGAGTCGCGTACCAAACTGTTGAATATTCTACAAAAAGAGACGAATGACGAATGACGAATGTGTAGCATGGTTTCCTTCGTCGTTCGTCCATCGTCATTCGTCAGCGAAGCTATGTCAAAACGCATCCTAATCTGCTCCACGCAGGTGCCGTTCGTGCGCGGCGGCGCGGAACTGCTCGTTGACGGGCTGCGCGACGCGCTGCGCGAACGCGGCCATGCGGTCGACGTGGTCAGCCTGCCGTTCGCATGGCAGCCGCATGACCGCATCGGGCCGGCGGCGCTGGCCTGGCGGCTGCTCGATCTCACGAACGTCAACGCCGTGCCGGTCGATCAGGTGATCTGCACCAAATTTCCATCGTACGCCGTGCGGCATCCGCGCAAGGTCGCCTGGCTGGTGCATCAACATCGCCAGGCCTACGATTGGTACGGCACGCCTTTGTCTGATTTTGCCAACACTGCCGAAGATCGTTCGGTGCGCGAATTGTTGCTGCGCATGGACCGCGCGACGCTTGGCGAGGCGCAGCGCCGCTACGCGATCTCGCAGAATGTCGCCACGCGGATCAAGCGCTTCAACGGCCTCGATGCCACGCCGCTCTACCCGCCGAGTCGTTACGCCGGGCTGTTGCGCAGCGGCCCATACGGCGACTACATCCTTTCCGACGCGCGGCTCGACGCGGCCAAGCGGCTCGACCTGCTGCTGCGCGCGCTGGCGGAAACGACGCAGCCAGTGCGTTGTATCTTCATCAGCACTGGCCCGGAGCGCGAGCGGCTGGAGCGCATGGCGGCTGATCTGCGACTTGGCGCGCGGGTGCAGTTTCGTGGCTTCGTGCCTGATGCTGAACTTATTGAACTATATGCCCATGCTCGCGCTGTGTACTACGCGCCAGTAGACGAGGATTATGGCTTCACCACCGTGCAGGCGCTGGCGGCGGCGCGGCCAGTTGTCACGACTAACGACTCTGGTGGCGTGCTGGAATTCGTCTGCGACGGCGTGAACGGCTACATCGTCGCGCCGGAGCCACGCGCGATCGCCGAGCGTCTCGACGCGTTCCATGCCGACGTGGCGCTGGCCGAGCGGCTGGGCGCGGCGGGTCCAGCCTGCGTGCGTGACATAACATGGGATAAAGTAGTGAACGCGCTTGTGCTTCCATGAGTAATTGAACCGCAGATGAACGCAGATACACGCTGATAGAGAGCGCTCAAATTGTCTATCTGCGCTCATCGGCGTGTATCTGCGGTTATAATAAAGCCGCGCTTACTCTAACGAATAGGCAATGCCCGCTTGCAGCGTGCTCCGCGTCACAATATTGCCGAGCTGAATCCCAAGGCCAACCAGCGTCTGCGCCACTTCAGGCCGGATTCCGGTCAGGACAACGTTCGCGCCCAAAAGGTTGACCGCCTGGGCCGCATGGATGAGCACGTTTGCGACCTGCGTGTCGACCACCACCACGCCAGTGATGTCAAGAATAGCGATGCGTGCGCGCGTCTCGGCAATGCCCGACAAGAGCGTTTCCATGATCTGCTGCGCCCGTCGCGAGTCGATGGTGCCAATCAGCGGCAGCACAACCACGCCGTCGCTGATGGTGAGCAACGGCGTCGACAGTTCGGCAAGCGTCATCGACTGCTGCTCAATGATTGCCTCGCGCGCTTCGAGTGCTTTCTGCTCCTGCTGTTTCTGCGCAGAGATGTCGAATGTGAGAATAAGGATTCGCGTGCCTGAGCCATCTGGCAGCGGGCTGGGTGAATAGATCGCACGCGTCCATATTTCGCGCTCGCCTATCTCCAGGGACTCGACTATTTCTAATGGCTGCCCTGAGTCACGGCATTCCGCAAAATTTCCATACAACCTGGTTTCAGTCTCATGGGAAAACTGTGGGTCCGTAGGAGCACCAGTCCCGCTCCTGCCAAGCATGCGAAGGGTTGCTGTATTGGAGAAAACGTGCTGAAAGCTGCCATCATTCAGCGCGTCCATAATGGTCATGCAGTACGGCGCATGGTTGAAGACTGCATTAAATCCATGCAGGGTTGCCTGTAACTGCTGTTGAAGGCTTTCAACTTCCGCGCGGAGGCTTTCCACGGTATCAAGTGCATTGGTAGCAGGCATGTGAATATTTCCTCTATCAAGGTAACAAGGTGTGAAGTGTTGCCATGAAGGTTTGTGTACGGTAGGTATTCTTCAAAGTGTATCAGCGGTATGTGTATCAACAATCACCAATTGTTCTTGTTTCACCATAGTACTTCTGGTTGGCGGCTTGACTTCACGGTTATTCCAAAGTACAGTTGAAGCTCAGCCTTTTGGAGTATCCAATATTGACGTTCTTCAGGTATTATGAACATTGGCTCAATACAGCGGCCCGGCGCGCCTGCTCTTGCGCGCCGCATGCCACACACATCTTCTATGATAACAGTCAATACGCTTCACAAACACTACACCGTGGCCGAAAAGGAGCCGGGCTTTGTCGGTTCGCTGCGCTCGTTCGTGCGGCGGCAAACGAGGACTATCCGCGCGGTCGATGGCGTGTCGTTCGAGATCGGCGAGGGCGAGATGGTCGGCTTCCTGGGGCCGAATGGCGCGGGCAAGACCACCACGCTGAAAATGCTGTCCGGCCTGCTGCACCCAACCAGCGGCCAATTGGAGGTGGCGGGCTTCACGCCACGCGAGCGCCGCGCGCCGTTTCTCAAGACTATTACGCTGGTTATGGGCCAGAAGCAGCAATTGCTGTGGGATTTGCCGGCGCTCGACAGTTTTCATGTCAACCGCGCGATCTACGAAATTCCTGAGCGCGAATATGACGAAACCATGCGGCAGTTCGATGATATTCTGGATCTCAGCAGCGTGCTGCGCAAGCAGGTGCGCAAACTCAGCCTTGGCGAGCGCATGAAGTGCGAGCTTGCGGCGGCGCTCCTGCATCGCCCGCGAGTGCTGTTCCTCGACGAGCCGACGATTGGCCTGGATGTGAACATGCAGGTCCGCATTCGCGAGTTTATTGCCGAGTACAACCGGCGCTTCAACGCGACAGTCATTCTGACCAGCCACTACATGGACGACGTGACGGCGTTGTGCAAGCGCATCATCGTGATCGACAAGGGCCGGATCGTGTTCGACGGCGATCTTCAGGGCTTGATCGAGCGCAGCACGCCCGACAAACTGATTCGGCTGCAACTGGCGCGCAATGTGCCAGACGACGAGCTTGAACGCTATGCACGAGTCGTGTCGCGCGACGGTTTGCGGGCTGAGTTGCGCGTGCCGCGTTCGGAAACGAGCAGCACCGCCGCGCGGCTGCTGGCCGAGCTGCCTGTGGATGATGTAACGATTGAAGATCCGCCAATTGAAGAAGTAATCGGTCGCATCTTTGCGGGCGAGCGCGGTGCCACGCTCGCTGACGCGCAGGAGCCAGCCGAGGTGGCGCTGTGACGGCCTCCATGCGTAAAGGCCGGGCGCTGCTGGCGGTCTGGTTCGCGCACATGAGCGCCTACCGCGCCGAGATCATCATCTGGATGCTGACCGGCTCGCTGCCGCTGATCATGCTGGCGGTCTGGATCGGCAAAGCAAGCGTCAATGGCGGCTCGGTCAATGGCTACACGCCGTCGGGCTTTGCGGCCTACTTTCTGGCGGCCTGGATCACGCAACAGTTCATGGTCGCATGGGTTTCCTGGGAGCTCGACCGGCAGATTCGGCTGGGAGAATTATCGCCGAAGCTGCTGCGCCCGATCGATGTATTCTGGGAGCATCTGGCGGCGCATGTGACCGAGCGCATGGTGCGGTTGCCGTTCATGGCCGTCATTGTTGCGCTTGGTGCGCTGCTGGTGCCCGGCACGCACATCACGCCGAGCGTGTTCCACGTTGGCGCGTACCTGCTGTGCGTCAGCCTTGCATTCCTGGTGCGTTTTCTGATCGCGTATTGCGTCGGCCTGCTGACCTTCTGGTTCGACCAGGCGACGGCACTCGACGAGTTTTACTACATCGTCGCCGCGTTTCTGACCGGCAGCTTTGCGCCGCTGGATTTATACCCGCCAGCTGTGCGCGCGGCGATCGAATGGACGCCATTCCCGTATCTGATTTACTACCCGGTGCAGGTACTGACCGGCACGCTTGGCGGCGCGGAAATTGTACGGGTGCTGCTGGTGCTAACTGGTTGGGTCGTGGTTCTGGCCCTGCTGAAGCAGGTGCTGTGGCGCTTCGGGCTGCGGCGCTACGGTGCGGTGGGAGCGTGATTGTCAGGAGCGCAGAGCGCAGAGCAGAGAACCAGGTTCTCACGAGTTCCGTAATTCCATAGTTCCTACGAGTTCCGTGTCATCTTGTCATCTTGTCACCGTGTTCTTGGTCAAATTATGCATTTTCGACGTTTCCTTCAACTGGCGGCGGTCTTCGCGGGCGCGAGCGTCAGCGCGCAAATGGAATACCGCATCAATTTCCTGATCAACATCGTCGGCTCGCTCCTCACGGCGGGCGGCGCGCTGTTCGGCCTGCTGATCCTGACGAGTGACGGGCAGCCGATCGGCGGCTGGAGCTACCGCGAGGCGACCGTTGTGGTGGGCCTGTTCACCCTGGTGCAGGGCTTCATCGGTTGCTTCTTACAACCGAATTTGAACAAAATCGCAGAAACCGTGCGGCTTGGCACCATGGATTTTACCCTGCTCAAGCCGATTGATGCCCAGTTCTACGTCTCGACCCGCAACGTCAATGTGTTTCGTCTGGTCGATGTGTGCGTCGGCCTGATCGTCATCACATGGGCGGTGAGCGGCCTGCCGGGCGTGACACTGTTCGGTCTGGTGGTCGGCGCGTTGCTCGTCATGGCCGCGCTGACAATGGTGTACGCGGTCTGGTTCATGCTGGCGACCACCGCGTTCTGGTTCGTCAAGGTCGAGAACGCGACCGAGCTATTCCTGGGCCTGTTCCGCGCCGGTCAGTTCCCGGTGACGGCGCTGCCGGGCTGGGTGCGTTTCTTTTTCACCTTTGTCATTCCGGTAGCGTTCATCACCACCGTGCCGGCTGAGGCGATTGTCGGGCGGCTGGTGCCGACGAATGTGCTGGTCGCGCTGGTGGTCGCGGCGGTGCTGTTGCTCCTGTCGCGCTGGTTCTGGTTCTTCGCCATCCGCAACTACACCAGCGCCAGTTCATAGAACCGCTTTATTTGTTTCTGCCTATCGCGAGCGTGATGCCGTTCTGCAGCGTGCTCAGCGTGGTGATGCCGGTCATATCGATGCCCAATCCAACCAGCGTCTGTGCCACCTCGGGGCGGATGCCGGTCAGGATGATTTGCGCGCCCAGCAGCTTCACCGCCTGCGCCGCGCGCAGCAAAGCGTTCGCGACCTGCGTATCGACAACCGGAACGCCAGTGATGTCCAGAATGACCATGCGTGCCCGCTGTGCCGCAACGCCTTCAAGCAGCGTTTCCAGCACCTGCTGCGCGCGGCGCGAGTCCAGCGCGCCGACCAGCGGCATCACCATGACTGTATCGGTCAGCGGGATGATTGGCGTTGAAAGCTCGCGCAAGGCGTTTTCCTGCGCGCGAATCGTTTCTTCCTGCGCAATGCTCAATCGAAACGCCTCTTCAGCCGCTTTGCGCTCCGTGATGTCCTCAGCGATGACCAGCAGATATTCAGGTTTGCCATTATCGCCAAGGATAGGAATCTTTTTGGTATGCAGCATACGTGTTTCATGCGCGCTGGTCTGGAGCGACTCTTCGGGAATGTCGAGCGGCTCGTTGCTCGCCAGCACCTCCCGATCTTTCTTCGTGAAGAAGTCAGCTTCTTCTCGCGGAGAGATGTCATAATCGGTCTTGCCGAGCAGCAGGCTGCGAGAAGATCCCATCATATCTTCCCATACTTTGTTCAGCAGCACAAAGTGCAAATCCACTGCATCTTTCACGATGATCATGTGCGGAATGTTTTCCACAATCGAGTACAGCAGCCGGTAGGTGCGCTGCTGCTGCTGCTCTTTTTGCTTGTCTGCGGTGATGTCGCGCAGCAAACCATCCCAAACAATGTCTTCTGACGCGGTGCGTTGCGGGCGCGACGAGCCCTGCACCCAGCGCACGGTTCCTTCCGCTGTGACAAAGCGCCCTTCCCATTGCCACGGCGTGAGTTTGGCGGCTGATTCAGCAATGCTCCGCTGAAAATTGTCAAGGTCATCCGCATGAATCATGGCGATGATTTTCTGCCCGTCAGCCTGGAGCTCCTGAGGCGAGATGCCAAACATTTCCTGGCAGGTGTCACTCATGTATGGAAAACTCAATGAGCCGTTGGGGCGCAGGCACAACTGGTAAACCATGCCGGGAATATTGCTGGTGATGCGCTGAAAGCGTGCGGCACTTTCATGCAGCGTGGCGATTGTGTGTTCGTGGTTGGCGACGAGGTGTTCGAGTTCGGCGATGCGCTGTTGAAGTGCTGCGACATGCTCAGCACCATTGTTCGTGACCGAAGAAAGTGACATTGTTGATTCCTCTCTGAGTTGAGTGCTGCCGTGATCGTGATGGACGACGCTTGCCTGCGAAAGCCGCGGCGGGCGTGTACCTGTAGCTATTATCAGTATAGGCGCTTCTGTCTGTCCGAAAAATACAAAATTATTGCGAAAGGAATGCGTTTCAATAGCTTGACCGCGTATGCACCTGTGTCGTTCTCTACAAAAAGACCGGCATGATCCTACGATCATGCCGGTCTGCGCGCAGTGTGCCATGCGTGATTATTCTTTGCCTGACCCCGGCTCGCTCAGTTTGCGGTGCTGCTCGGCGGCAACTGAATCGGGCATGACTTTGGTTGCGGCACCCTGCGCTTTGGTCTTGAGCGAACCGGCAATGATCTTGTCTTTGTCGTCCATGAGCGCCTCGAAGCCCTGCTTTGCGACTTCCGCCGGGTCGTCCTTCTTGCTCGTGCCTGCCCTGGTGTCGTCCATGCCCGCGCGGTGGAAGAAATTTGTGTCCGTCGGGCCGGGCTGGAGCGCGGTGACGGTCACGCCGGTGTCTTTCAGTTCGTTGCGCAAGCCTTCCGCGAAGGATTGTAAAAACGCTTTCGAAGCGGCATACACCGCTTCAAACGGCCCCGGCATGATCGCGGCTATCGACGACGTGAAGAGCACGCGCCCGCTGCCACGCGCGACCATGGCCTTCAGCACGCGCTTGGCAAGATGCACCGACGAAACAACATTCAGGTTGATCAGGTTAATTTCATCCTGCAAATCTGTCTCGACAAACGGGCCGCCGACGCCCACGCCCGCGTTGATCGCGATCGCGTCTACTTCCCGGCCACTGGCCCTGATCTTTTGATACAGCGTTTCGACGCCATCGTAGGTGGCGAGATCGGCCTGCACCGTCGTGACCTGCGCGCCGAGCGCCTCGAAATCGCGCGCCGCCGCGTTGATATTCGGGCCGGTAGACGTGACCAGCAGATCGAAGCCGTTTTGCGCGAACTGTCTGGCAAGTTCATAGCCGATGCCGCTGGATGCGCCAGTCACGACCGCGAACGGTTTAGGGGCTGATGTGTCCATGATGATGTCTCCTTCTCTTCTGTTGCTCTCCAGGTGAACGACGGATTGGCGTAAAGCGTGCCACAGATGTCACGAAGAGCGTACAAGCATGACCGGTTCGACAGCCAAGCAAAGAAAAAAGGCCGAAGTTCATTGAACTCCGGCCTTGCGTGCAAGCAGAAAGCGTTACTGCGCTGGCGCGTTCTCTTTCAGAATCTGGTTGGCCTCATCAGCCGCTTTGTCCAGTGCCGCCTTGGGATCGACGCTGTCGGGATTGGTCATGACCGCCGTCAGCACTTCCTTGTCGAGCAGCGTGCGCACCGGATCGTAACCAGCGACTGGCGACTCGACCATGGCATACTGGATCCAGTCGAACATTTTGGCGTAAGTGTCCGCGACCGAACTGTATTTCGGATCGTTCTTGAATGCACTGATCACGTCCTGCTCGGCGCTCTTGCGCACCGGGAAGTAGCCAGTCTGCGCGGCCCACTTGGTGGTCTGCGCCTTTTCGCTCAGGAACTTGATCACCAGCCAGGACGCCAGCTCTTGCTCCGGCGTGGTCTTGTACACCGAAATGCTCGCGCCGTACAGGTCCACGGCGGGCTGGCCGGAGTGCGGGAACAGCGCGATGTTCCAGTTGAACTTACCGCCCTTGCTCACCGCGTCGGCGTAGTACGGCAGGCCCGACGACGAGCCGAACGTGAACAGCGCGTTGCCGCTGCCGAAGCGGCTCTGCTCGCCGTTGCGCTCGCTGGCTGGCACCTCGACAGCGCACTTCTTGGAGAACATGTCTTTAAGCAGCGTCACCGCATCGACACCAGCCTGGCTGTTGAACACGTATGACTGGCCGTCCTCCGCCAACACGCGCCCGCCATTGGCGAAGATCATGCCCGCCAGGTTCGATACATCATGCTGGAAGGCCAGGCCGTACTTCTGCTTGGCGGGATCGCTGAACTTGCATGCCGCTTCCTCGAAGGTCTTCCAGTCCTGCGGCGGGTCGTTGTAGCCGAGCGCCTTCAGCGCGTCGGCGTTGTAGTACAGCACCGCCATCGAGCGCTGGGTCGGAAAGCCGAGCCGCTCGCCCTTGTACTGCGGGTTGGCGTCGCTGTCGAGGAAGGTCTTGTAGAAATCTGCCTTGTCTTCCTGGCTCAGGCCGTACTTGCTGCTGTTAATAAACGGATTCAGGTCGATCACCGCATCGGAAGCGCGGTAGAAGGCGGCCTGATTCTGGTACGCGACCGACATGGCCGGTGGCTGCCCGGCCTGGATGGCCGCGTTCACCTTGTTGTACACGTCGTTGTACGACGCGCCGGCGATCTCGGCCTTGGCGGTGATGCCGTACGGATTGCTCTTGTTGAACTCATCCAGCATGGACTGGAGCAGCTTCTGATCGGCATCTGGGCGGTTGTGCCAGTACGTGACCTGGACGTTCTTGCCCTTCAGGTCAATCGAATCTACCATTTCCGGCGCGGTCGGCGGGTTGCTGACTTCGACATTGCCGCCAGCAGCGGGCGCGCTGGTTGCTTCGGCGGGCGCGCTGGTCGCCTCGCCTGCGGCGGGGGTTGCCTCGCTCGCTGCGGGCGCGCTGGTCGCCGCCGCGCCTGCTGGAGCACTTGTTGCCGATTCTGCACTGTTTGTACTGGCGCTGTTGGTGCTGGCGCTGTTGGTTGCCGGGCTGGCGGTGTTGCCGCCACAGGCACTGAGCGCGACAAGCAGCGCGACCAGGGCTGGCAGCAGCGTGAACATCTTTGATTTCCGCACAATGACTCTCCTTTTGCGTGTGCTGATGACCATCGATCGGACGAATTCTATGCATAACGGACGATCATCGCCGCCACGTGCACCATGTCGGAGCAGGTGGCAGCGATCTCATCCCTTGATGCCGGTGGTGGTGATGCCCTGCGTAAAATATTCCTGCGTGAACAGGTAAAAAATAATCACGGGCAAAATAACGAGCGTCGCAAACGCCATCAGCAGTTGCGTGCTGGTGCCGCCCTCGCTCTGGGTGAATTGCTGCAACCCGACCGCCAGCACGCGCATGCTCGCGTCGCGCGTGACGAGCAGCGGCCACTTGAACTCATCCCATGACGCGATAAAGTTCAGCAGCGCAATGGTGACAATCGCCGCTTTGCTCAGCGGAATGACAACCTGGAACAGATAGCGCAGGTGGCTCGCGCCATCGATTCGCGCCGCTTCAAAGAGATCTTTCGGGATTTGCAGAAAGAACTGGCGCAGCAGGAAAATGCCAAGCACGTTCGCCATGAACGGCACGGTGAGCGCGAGGTAGGTGTTGTACCACTTGAAGTTGTACATCATGACAACTTTTGGCACCAGCACCAGGTCGTTCGGAATCATGATCGTTGCCAGCACCAGCATGAACAAAACGTTCTTGCCCGGCAGGTTCATCTGCGCGAAGGCATAGGCCGCCAGCACCGACGTGAGCAGCACGCCCGCGACAACCACCGCCGTGATGATCAGTGTGTTTGCAAAGTAGCGCACGACCAGCCATGTCTGCCACTGGTCGTCCCACCCGACGGTACGGATGGCCTCAGGGTAGTTGCTCCATTGCAGTCCCTCAACGCCGAACGGCGGCCAGGGCCAGAAATTATTGTTGATCACGCTGCCGTAGGTCTTTAGCGAGGTCGAGACCATGTACACAAACGGCAGGATCGAGGCGATCGCGCCGGCGAACAACACGATATAGATAAGCGTGTATGTCAGTTTGCTATGCCCCGCCGCATGGCTTTCCTGATTCACCGATGTCGCTGCCATGGCACGCTCCTTAATCGTACACCACGCGGCGACCGACCACCCGATTCTGGATGATCGTCACCACCAGAATGACGAAGAACAGAATAAACGACAGCGCGGCGCTGTAGCCGTAGCGGTTGAACTGGAACAGTTGGTTGAAGATAAAAATACTGGCCGTGGTGGTTGTGTCACCCGGCCCGCCCTGCGTCATGACATAGATGTGATTGAACGCTTTGAACGTCCCGATAATGGTAAACGTCAGCAGGAAAAAGGTTGTGGGCGAAAGCAGCGGCAGCGTCACATGGCGAAACGTGGCCCAGCCGCCCGCGCCGTCGACCCGCGCGGCATCGTACAGATCGTTAGGAATGTTGCCAAGTCCGGCCAGAAAAATCGTGATGTCGTAGCCGACGAACACCCATGTGGTGTAGATCAGCAGCGAGACCAGCGCCAGGCTCGGCCCGCCCGCCCATGCCGGAACGTCGATGTGAAGCGCGCTGCCGATCAGCGTGAACACGCCCTGCGGCTCGTTCAGCCAGCGCAGCGCCGGCAAGCCCATGCGCGTCAGCAGCGCGTTGATCGGCCCGCGGTCGGGGCTGTACAGAAAGCTCCAGACCGCCGCCGACGCGACTGTTGACGTGATGTAGGGCAGAAAAAACATCACCCGCAGCGTGCGCCGGTAGCGAATTTTCTGGAACAGCAGATACGCAATGAACAGGCCCAGGACGAGTTGGACTGGCACGGAAATGAGCGAATAGATAGCGGTGATCAGCAGCGCGTGCCACATGTCCGGGTCGTGGAGCGCCCGCGTGTAGTTGCCCAGGCCGATCGACTTCACGCACCGCAGCCGCCAGTCGCATGTGCTGATCAGCGCGCCATAGAACAGCGGGAAAAATTCAAACACTGCGAGCAAAATAAACGCCGGGGCGAGCAGCGCGTAGCCGAGCGTCACCTCGCGCGCGCGCCGTCCCTTGAGCGCGATGCTGCGCTTGCGCACAGGTGCGTGCTCCGTTTGAGCTGTTCGAGAAGCCATACTTCCTCTCTTCGCGCTTTGTTTGTTTGTTTATTGCAGGTGTGTATTCCACACGCACGTTGGTCAAGGTGTGATGGCGTCTTTGGCAGGCACACGGCTGCTGAATGGGAATGTGTGAACGCCCTATTTTCCACCCTTCTGCACAGATCGTCAAGCCGCTGACAAACGACTATTGTTATTGTCATGTGAAATTCTGATTAAATTGCGACATGAGCGCTGACAGGTGAACAACAGTATTTATTCTGTGCTACACATTTTTTACCTTTGTTTCTTTCGTCACGCTCCTGCAATCATTCAACAATCATTGTTTTCTGGCACAAATCGTGTTACCATAAAGTCATGGACGAACTGGATGACAAAGACCGCGCGATTCTCAACCTGTTGCAGCGCGAAGGCCGGATCAGCAACGCCGATCTTGCCCGGCGTGTCGGCCTGTCGCAGCCGGCGACGTTTGCGCGCGTGCGGCGGCTGGAACAGGATGGCTATATCTGCGGGTATGCGGCGCAGCTTAATCGTGAAAAGCTGGGCTATGGCATGATGTGCTACGTGCATGTCAGTCAGCAGTTGCACCAGCGGCGCGAGCTTGAAAAGCTGCGCGAGGCATTGCTCGACATGCCCGAAGTGCTGGAGTGCGTTTTTGTTACTGGTGAGTTCGATTTTTTGCTCAAGGTTGTGCTGCGGAACCA
>DASTWM010000274.1:0-4897 GCA_035765855.1 Roseiflexaceae bacterium | reverse complement strand
CGCTGGAGCGCTTTTATCACCACATCTTCACGACCGATCATGACATCATCAACCTCGTCAACGAGATCGGGTTTGCCGACCGCATGTTCTTTCGCGGGCCGGTGTCGGGCCAGTGGTGGAATGGCCATGCCTACGCGCTCGACGGCGTGCTGCCGATCTTGCGCTTCCCCGGCATGCCGTTCATGGATCGGCTGCGCTTTGGCATGGCGGGCGCATACCTCAAGTATGCCACCAACAACTGGCAGAAATTGGAGCAAAGCACCGCCACCGAGTGGACCAGGCGCTGGGCCGGGCCAACCGTGTACAACACGATCTGGCGGCCCATGCTGGAAGGCAAGTTCGGCCCGTATGTCGATCAGGTGAACATGGCCTGGCTATGGGCGCGGCTCAAAACCCGCTCCTTCAAGCTGGGCTATTTCGAGGGCGGCTTCCAGGCGCTTTCCGACGCGCTGGCGGCGCATGTGCAGCAGCAGGGTGTGACGGTGACGCTTGGCACGCCGGTGCAGGCGCTGGAGCAACTTCCGGAAGGCGGCTGGCGCATCACTGCCAGCGGGCGCGTGCCGGAATCGTTCGACGCGGTGCTTGTGACCGGCGCGCCGCGACTGCTCGAAAAGCTCGCGCCGCAGCTTCCGCCGAGCTACCTGGCACAGCTCAAGAATTTGCGCTCCATGGGCGCGGTGGTGATGACGCTGGCGCTGACGCAGCCGCTCACCGGCGGCATGTACTGGATCAACATGCTCAAAAGCGAGTTTCCGTTTTTGTCGCTGGTCGAACACACCAACTTCATCGACCGGAAGCACTACGGCGGCGATCATCTGGTGTATTGCGGCGACTACCTTGAGCCGTCGCACGACTATTTCCGCATGAGTAAGGAAGAACTGCTCGAACGCTTTCTGCCCGCGCTCAAGCGCGTCAACCCGAGCTTCGAGGCGGCCTGGGTGCGCGACGCATGGCTGCACCGCGAGCCGTATGCGCAGCCAATCGTGCCGGTCAATCACAGCCGCAATGTGCCGCCGCTGGCGACGCCGCTGCCGGGCCTGTTCTGGGCCAGCATGAGCCAGGTGTATCCATGGGATCGCGGCACCAACTTTGCCGTCGAACTCGGCCAGCGCGTCGCGCGCGAGATGTTGAAGCACCGCGTAACGTTTGAAGAAGCAGGAGCAAGGTAGAGGCATGACACTTTTCAAAGCTGGACAACGCCACATTCGCCTGGCAGGCACGCACAACCTGCGCGATGTCGGCGGCTACCCGACAGTCGAGGGACGCCAGACGCGCTGGGGCGCGCTGCTGCGTTCGGACAGCTTGCAGGCGCTGCTAACCGAAAGCCAGCAGGCGCTGGTGACAGCTGGGCTGCAAACGGTGATCGATCTGCGCAGTGAGGAAGAGATCACGCGCTGGCCGAACGTGTTTGCCGCCAGCGAGGACGTGCGCTACTACAACCTGCCGCTGACCAGCAGCCCCGGCATGTACGAAGGCACCACGCCGCCGACGCTGTTCGACCTGTACCGCGATTACCTCGATCATCACCATGATGAACTGCGCGCTATCTTTGAGGCCATTGCGGCCCCCGAAGCTGCGCCGGTGCTCGTGCATTGCTTCATCGGCAAGGACCGCACCGGGCTGGTGACGGCTCTAGCGCTCAGCGCGGTGGGCGTGCCGGACGAAATCATTGCCGACGATTACGCGCTCAGCTACGACCTGCTGCTCGCGCGCTATGAGGAGATTCGGGCTGACATCATCGCCAATGGGGATAGACTTGACCGCTTCGATCCATACGTATACTCGCACCGCGAAACCATGCTGGAAACGCTGGCGCACCTGCATGAACAGCATGGAAGCGCGGCGGAGTATCTTCAAGCTGCCGGGCTGCCGGACGAAGCGCTGGAGCGGCTGCGCGCCACACTGGTGGAATAACAACGGGCCGTCGGCGCTTGCAAGCGATTGCAGCGCGCTGGTCAACACACCAAGTAGAATCATATAGCTGCTTCGCAACCTTTGCTGCTGGCGCAGCTTCCCTTCCCCACCACCATACTGGCCTCGGTATGGTGGGGAGAGGGATTGAGGGTGAGGGGCATGGTCATGTCGGAAAACACATCCAGTTCTATTTAACTCAAAAAGGTTGAATCTATGGCAGCTATAGCTATTCGTCAAATGCTTAGTAATGATTTTGCCGATGTCCTCGCGCTGCTGGCGCAGAACGGCCTGCCGGACGCTGTGCCTTTAAGTGTCCAACAATCAGTTGAGTTTACCGAAGCATGTCTGGTGAGCGCGCTTGTCTTGGCGTTGAAGTTGAAGTAAGAAAGCATGCTGTCGTAACACCCGCTCATCACAAGGCTGCGTCCTTTTCCAACCTTCTCCGTCTTTACTCATGACGCACCGAAAACCAGGAGAGTCATGTGACAACGACCGTAGAACATGTCTGGGAAACGTTTCACGCGCCGCTGCTGCACTTTATCGAGCGGCGCGTTGCTGATCCTGCTGCCGCCGAGGACATCCGACAGGATGTGTTCTTGAAGGTGCATGCCCGCATCGCCACGCTCCAGGACGAAGACAAACTGCCGAGTTGGCTATACCAGATTACCCGCAACGCGATCACCGATTATTATCGGCAGCGCAGACCGGAGCTTGGGGTGCCAGAGACGCTGCCCGCCGAAGAAGCGGAAGACGAGCGCGAGGTCGAGCGCGTGCTGGCGCTCAGCGTGAGACTCATGCTGAATGATCTGCCCGCTATCTATCGAGAAGCGCTGGTGCTGACCGAATACGAAGGCTTGACCCAGAAGGAATTAGCCGAGCGACTGGGCATCTCCTTGTCGGGCGCGAAGTCGCGGGTGCAGCGCGCGCGCCAGATGCTGAAGCAAATGCTGCTCGATTGCTGCCATTTTGAATTCGACCGGCGCGGCGCGATCATTGATTATCAGCCGCGCTGCGACTGCTGCACGCAGCAGGATTGTGAATCTGGATGCTCGAATTGAGCCACAGGCTGCGTCCTTTTTTCGCCTCCTCCGTCTTTATGAGTGGAAATGTCTGAGATAACAATGGAGGAAGCGATGAACAATCCTGATCTTCTTTTCGAGCTTGCACAACGACACCGACACGATTTGCTCCGCGAAGCCGCGCGAGAGCGAGCAGCGCATGCCGTGCAGCAACACCATGCTGGTCGGTTAATCCCTGCGGCAAGCAATTACCGAACATTGCTCATGGGATGGATCGTTGCGCGGGGTACGAATCGTTCGCTTGTAACCCAAGATTGCTGTACATGTTGCGCCGCTTAGGTATAAGCGATACTTATATTGAAAGGAACTGGTATGACGACACAGACAAATAACGCGGACACTGCGGCATGTTGTGACACAAGCTGCTGCGGCGCTGAAACAAGCACGCCAGCGCTGTCAATCACCGAGGCCGTGCGGGATCGCTACGGAGCTATTGCCGTTGAGGTGCTGGAAAAAGATGCTGGCTGCTGCGGCACAAGCTGCTGCGGCGGCAACAGCGCGAGCGACGCTATTACATCCAACCTGTACGCCACCGACGAGATTGACGGCCTCCCGCTCAAGGCTGCGCTGGCGTCGCTCGGCTGCGGCAACCCCACGGCGCTGGCCGAGCTGCATGCTGGCGAGACCGTGCTTGACCTTGGGAGCGGCGGCGGCATTGATGTGCTGCTTTCTGCCCGCCGCGTCGGCCCGACCGGCTTTGCCTACGGCGTCGACATGACTGACTCCATGCTGGAGTTAGCGCGCCGCAACGCAGCAGAAGCAGGCGTGTCGAACGTCGCCTTTCTCAAGGGCGACATCGCGGCCATTCCGCTGCCGGATAACAGCGTCGATGTTATTATCTCAAATTGCGTTATCAATCTCGCCGCCGAGAAAGCGCCGGTCTTGCGCGAAGCCTTTCGTGTATTGAAACCGGGCGGGCGCTTTGCCGTGTCGGACATCGTCATCCATGGCGGGCTGCCAGAGGGCGTCGCGGACACCACTGCCATGCGGCGCGATTTTTCGTCATGGGCGGGCTGCATCGCCGGCGCGCTGACCGATGCGGAATATCGATCGGGCTTAGAGGAAGCGGGCTTCACCACCATTGAACTGGAGATAACGCGCCGCTATCGCTTCGAGGACGTACCCGAGCAGTTAGTCGGCTGGGCGCAGGGACTAGACCGCGCGACTGCACAGGCCGTCGTCGAGCGGTTCGCCAGCACCTTTGTCCGCGCCATGAAACCCGGTTGACACATCTTTTTCACCAAAGGCACAAAGGCACAGAGCCCTACTGCATACTCTGTGCGCTTTGTGCCTTTGTGGTAAGATCGTTATTGAAGCATCTGAACGGCAGCACGGAACGCTGCCTTATAATTTTGATCATGCTTCAGCAGCCGGAGTTCTTCGCCAAGTAATTCAGCATCGCTCGGCTGCTCCAGGCGCACACCGTGTTGCAGCGGGCTGCGTCCATCCACCTGTGATTGGGCGCTGGCCCAATCGGATGTATTTTTTCGCGTGATGCTGAAGCGCGCATGCGGAGCTTCCAGCACCATGGACGTGAGCAGGCCCGCTTCAGCATCCGGCGTTGCGACCGAGCGCAGGGTCGCTTCGACGGGCTGTCCATCACTGCGCTGCAACGTCAACATTGTGGTGTCATGCGCATCGCGGGCGGAACCAACCGGCGTCCATCCCAGCCGTGAAGCCAGCCAGCCAATCAGCAGCAGCGCCGACGAGCGATTCAGCGGCGCGTCAGGTTTCGCCGTGTATTCAATAGACACACGAGCAATCTGATGCAGCAACGGGAGCCTGGATGGCATGTCGAAAAATTGCGCCGTCAACTCGCGCCACGAGGTCAGCCGCCCCCACACCAGATCGCTGATCGCGTGATCATGCTCAAGCAATGCGGCCATGGCTTCAATGCTCTGCTC
>DASTWM010000273.1:0-5948 GCA_035765855.1 Roseiflexaceae bacterium | reverse complement strand
ATCGCGCACTGATCCGCGCCGTTGGAGTTGACCTGATTGGCGGCCAGAATAGCGTCGCGGGCCTGAACAAACGTCGGATTGCACGGCTGAAACGTCATGCCATCGATGACAAGCTGGAGCGCGCGATTGTTGCCACCCTGTCCGCTGATCATGTCGTCGTTAAAGCCCTGTTTGTCAACCAGATTCCAGTACACTTCCCACAGCATCGAGGCCCACACTTCGCCAACATCATGCGGCTCGCCAATCATGCCTGATGCATTGGGGGATTTAAGCGTATCGTACGTTTCGGGATTAACCGCCATGTCGGTCGAGTACGGATAACGTCGGATACCCGGTCCCTTCTGAGCGTCGCCAACCAGCCAATTTCCGACCATGCGCGGCGTTGCGCGCGTGTCACTTTGCTGCGCCGTAAGCACCATGGAAAGAAAATCGCTCCAGCCTTCGCCCGCCTGCTCATAGGATGCCAGGCAACCCGCGTTCGCCGGGCCGCCAGTGAGCCGGTTCGAGAGGCCATGGCCGTATTCGTGAATGACCACTTCGGTATCGAGCGAGCCGTCGCGGGTCGCGCCACGTTCCATGGTGACGTTGACCGTCGTGCTCTTGGCGAGTTCCGCCTTGACGGCAGTGCCGTCGTTCAACGACAGAGAAAGCACCGGAATCGTAATTGTCGAGTCGGTGCCGCCCATGCCCATAGCACCACCAGCAGCAACATTGTTGATGATGATAACCCCAGCAGCTTTGGCATTCTGTGCATTCTTCGCTTTAACGACAAAATCACATGCACCTCGGTCAATCAGCGCGATGTTGCCCGCGATTGCCGCGCCGTTCGTCAGCGGTTCACAGCCGTCGGTGGTAGTGACGGTTCCATCGTTGACGAGCACAACATTGCCGACCAGGTTGAAGCGTTGCGGGCCGAACGTCGTAGACGTTCCAGACGTGTAATTACCAGCAATGTCAGCGGGCGCGTTGATTGTCAGGATATGCGACGTATTTCCAAGGTACATCTGCATGCGCGCCGGTTGTCCATCGGGCAGCGTCCTGAAATTGGCGTTGTTCGTGCCGCTGTAATCCTGCGCCTCGGCCTTGACGTAGTCGCCGCCCGCGCCGCCATGCCCATAATTATTCTGCTGAAAGTTGCCACTCGCTTCATCGAAACCATAATG
This sequence comes from Roseiflexaceae bacterium, assembly GCA_035765855.1. GTDB lineage: Bacteria > Chloroflexota > Chloroflexia > Chloroflexales > Roseiflexaceae > DASTWM01. Next base: position 4,785 of record DASTWM010000273.1, on the reverse strand, counting down.
GTACAGAATATCATGAAGCGTATTGGTCGTGTAAAACAGTTGCGTCAGCGTCGCATCGGTGTATGCCCGGGGCTCCTGCGTGAGATCAATCGGCGGGTTGAACACCAGCCCGCTGCCAGCGTCATAGGTTGTATCCCCAGCGTCGAAGCCGTCCGGCGCAGCCAGGTCAGCGTAGGTGAATGTGTTGTTGCCGCGCGTGGTGGTGTACTCCGCGCCAGCCTGCCCGTTGGTGTCATGCCAGCCGTAGGGCGAGGCCGCGCTGTCAGCCGGGTCAGTGACCAGCGTGCGGTCGCCGTCGAAGGGATTGCGCTTCGGCAGGGTGTACACCAGATACGAGTTCGGATCAGCCGCCGTTGCTGGCGCGCTAGCGGGCTGGGTCGGAACCCGATAGCTCCCGCCGGTCGACTGGGTGGCCTGGGCATGCTCCGAAACCGTGAAGTTGTTCTTCGCCAGAACGTCGCCGGTGACTGCGTCGGTTCGCACGCTCAGCCAATCCTCGCTATTCGTGGGCTGGAGTTGCATTTCCCATGCGAGCCGCGCTTTGCCCGTCGCAAGCGGCTGGAACATGAGTCTGACCGGAATATTCGCGCGCGAAACACCGCCGCCGCTGAATTGCGCGTTGCCATTCCTGTCATTGCCAAGCGGCGTCAATGACTGCGGCGCTGGCATGCCCAGCGCCTGCGCCGCGCGCCGAACCGCATCCGCCGCCGTAAGTGTCGGCGTGGTCGTGTTCGCGGCCTGCTGAAGGTTATGCACGAAGTTGGTGCCGATATTGATAATTCGGCCATCCCGCGTTATGTTGACGTTGATGTCGCCATTGAACACTTCGAGCCCGCCGAGCCGCTGGCGCAGGTAGATGTGAGTCACACCGTTATGTTTGCTCACATACCGATCCTTGACCACAACGTCGTTCAAGTCGGCAGGCAGCAAGCCAAAATCGGCGGCATGCGCGCGCAGGTAAGCCAGCGCAATGTCGAGCGGATCGCCAGTGGTGGGGCCAGTTAAAAATCCATCGGGCGTACTCTGGGCCGGGGTGGCAGGCGCAACACCAGTGGCATTGGCGGCGCTTGCAGCCAGTGTTGATGGTATTTGCAAACCGCTTATCGCCATGATGACAAGCAGAACCGTGCTAAACCATCGCTTGCGGGGTGATCGAGGCGTGGATGAGTGCATGCGAGATCCTTTGGCAAAAGAACGTATACCTTTATACAGTAACGTGAGCGCGGTTCTTCATAATGGACGAAGTATGTTCAGAAACGATGCGGATGCATAGCAGCCTGTCATGAGTCACAATTTGTAGCGTCGTGGTACAATCGTGCGTAGCAGAAGCACAAACGCGCCGTATGAACGCCGCGAGGAAATCACCATGCAGGTTGGTTGGCGCAATTGCCCGGCGAACATCAGGAATCAAGTTGAACAACTCACTGGCGGCTTGGGTGAGTTGCTCGGCGCGAACCTGCTGGGCGTGTATTTGCACGGCTCGCTGGCAATGGGGAGCTTCGCGCCCGGTCAGAGCGACATCGACGTGCTGATTGTCACGCGCGACAGCATGGACGAGGACACCAGGCGCTGTGTTGGCGCGCTGCTGCTCCATCTGTCGGGCAGCCCTGCGCCGATTGAGATCAGCTTTCTTCGACAGAGCGATATGCTGCCGTGGCGCTATCCCACGCCGTTCGATCTGCATTACAGCGAGATGTGGCGCGCGCATGTTGCCCGCGATCTTCAGACTGGCGCATGGCCGGCGTGGCGCGCCCCGCAGCATGGCGACCCTGATCTCGCCGCCCACATCACCGTGACGCAGCAGCGCGGCGTGTGCCTCTATGGCGCGCCGATCAGCAGTGTGTTTCCCCCTGTGCCGCGCGGCGATTACATCGACTCGATCATGAAAGACGTCGACGAAGGGCTGAGCATGATCAACAATAATCCGGTGTACGCCGTCCTCAACGCATGCCGGACGCTGGCATTTCTGCGCGAAGGGCAGGTTTTGTCCAAGGATGAAGGCGGCGTGTGGGCGCTCCAGCATGCGCCAGCGGCGCTTCATGGCGTTATCACGGCAGCGCTCGCGGCCTATCGTGGCACGCATGCCGCCCCGCAGCTTCAGCCCCAGGCGCTGGATGACTTCGCAGCGATGCTGCAAAAGCTTCTTCATGTGGAATCGATCCCCTAAGCGCAACGAATACCCTCGTCATGCGCTCCGCAGGCGCAGCCGCTTGCATGAGCCATGTAACTTTTTGCCGCCTGCCGTGTCTATATATGCAGGACGCACATCGAGCTACACGAGGTCAATTCATGAGCGAGTCACGCAGTTTACACACGCACGTTGTCACCTATGGCACGCACACCTGGACAATAGATCGCGTGTATCGCTGTTACCGCGAACCGATCGCGCGCTACTTGTATCAACTCTGTGGATCAACCGATGTCGCCGAAGAACTGGCGCAGGAAACGTTTCTGCGGGCGCTGGTCGGCTGGATGGCCTTTCGCGGCGATTGCTCGGTGGCGACATGGCTGTTCCGCATCGCGCGCAACACCTACGTGAACAGCTTGCGCGCGCCCGCCTCGGCGCAGATCGACACCGACGAGTTTCTGGCTATTCCTGACAAATCGCATGACTTCGATCCGGTGCAGCAGCACGCCAGCAGCGAGCAGCGCAGCCTGATTCAACTGGCGCTGGGGCAACTGCCGGAAAAACAGCGCAGCATTCTGCTGCTGCGCGACGCCGAAGGGCTGGCCTACGCCGAAATTGCGGATGTACTCGGCATCAGCCTGGCGGCGGTGAAAGTCAACCTGTTTCGAGCGCGGGCCGCTTTCCGCGCGGCGTATGCAGCATTCGATCATGATTCGCCGCATGCCGAAAACGCATAGCGTCATTGCGGATTGTGTTACTGTTTCTGCTGAATAACAAGGACATTATTATGGAAAGCTACGATTCAAGCACCCAGCGCCTTTCAGCGAACGATCCGCAGGTGTGCGCGCTGGTGCAGGATTTGCTGCCGCTGTACATCGAAGGCGAAGTCAGCACCGGCAGCCGCGATCTGATCGTCGAACACCTGGCGCGCTGTGAACGGTGCGCCGGTTTTCTGGCGGGCGCGCAAAGCGTCCGGGTGCAATTCCAGCGCCAGCAGCAGCAGCGCGCCACCGCCGCCGAACGCGAGCGGCTGACCCCAGCGCCCGATCAGGACACGACCATGCTGAATCGGGTGGTGCAGGTATGCGGCGCGATCTGCCTCGCCGCGCTTGTGGCGCTGCTCATCCCCGTGTTCTTGCGCGCAATGGCGCATATGCCGTTCTGGTTCGGGCCGTTGTTCGGAGGCATCAGCCTGTCGTCGCTGTGGCTGCTGACCGGAATGGGTGTGCTGGGCGCGGTCGGCGCGGCGCTCGTGCTCCGTGAACGTATCGCGCCGGAATGGAAGCTGGCGCTCGCTACCACGGCGATTGGCATTGGCGCAATCGGCCTGGGATGGAAATTCCTAATGTATATGGCAGCCGTCAGCGCTGGCATTCGCGGATTCATGCTCTCGCCATACCTGCTGCTTGGCGGGTTGCTGGTGCTGGCCGGCGCGGCAAGTCTGTGGCAGTCCCGTCAGGAGTTCGCGCACACGCGCGTGCTGGCGCTGTTCAAAAATGCCAGCGCTCTGCTGCTCGCGAGCGTGGTTGTCTTTGCAATCTTCGGCGCAATTGGCTTTATGCGGTTCAGCATGGGCGCGCCGGACCCGTCAGTGTACGCAGCAGATCCCGCGTTCATTCAGGAAGCTACGCCGACGCCCGCGCCCGCCGAGCAGTTTGTCGAAAGCTCTCCGGCCTTCCCGATGGAAGCCGCGCCGACGCCCGCGCCTGCATTCGTCCTGGAAGCCACACCAACGATTGTGCCAACCGCGCAGCCACCAATGACACCAACGTCTGTGCCAGCAGCGCCACAATCATCGGAACGTGCGCCGTAAACGCAACGCATGCGCGGGTTCGTTGCCAGGGTAATGGTATACTAATAGTAGCATTCTTCGTCTACCGTATGACCATGAGGCACGAAATTCATGCAAAAGACACTCACATTTGTTCACACCATGCCCATGCACATCGCCACGTTCGACCAATTGCTGGCCGAAGCAGCGCCCGACATTCCTGCGCGTCACATTGTGGACGAAAGCCTTCTGAACGATGCGCGCGCGCAGGGTCTCACGCCAGACATCACGCAGCGAATTGAGGCGACCATGCGCAACGCCTTTGATCAGGGCGCAGCGGTGGTGCTCTGCACATGCTCGACAATCGGCGGGCGGGCCGAGGCCGCCGGGCAGCCCGACATGCCGGTGCTGCGGGTGGACCGCGCCATGGCCGAGCGGGCGGTGGCGCTCGGTTCGCGGATTGTGCTGGTGGCGGCGTTGCGCAGCACGCTGGAACCAACGCGGGCGCTGCTCAACGACGCGGCACAGCGCGCAGGCAAGGCCATCAGCATGGTGGACGTGGTGTGCGACGCAGCATGGCCGCGCTTTGAGCAGGGCGACCACGCTGGCTACATTGCAGAAATCGTGGCATGCCTGCGCAACGCAGCGGACCAGGGCGATGTCATCGTACTGGCGCAGGCGTCCATGGCCGGGGCTGCCGCGCTGTGCGCCGACCTGCCGGTGCCAATCCTGAGCAGCCCGCAACTGGGGTTGGAGGCGGCTGTGCAGGCATATCGCACACTGGGACAACGTAACTTGGTGTAGAGATAGATAACGACAACGATCTACCCGGACACCCCGGTGAAGGCGGCGTCAACATGTGCCGGACGCAGGGCTGCATCACGAC
>DASTWM010000272.1:0-2373 GCA_035765855.1 Roseiflexaceae bacterium | reverse complement strand
GAAGTCGTCTCCGAGGGGTACTGGAAACGGTTTGCGCCCTGATGGGTGTTTGGGAACTGGTGCGTTCGTGCGCGCCAAACAACAAATGCGGGAACAATCTGTTCTCTGCCCTTTGTTCTTTATTCTTTTTCGTCTATAATGCCCGGCATGCGTTCTCGATTCATTCTCAAAATCGGGCAGCATCATTTCAGCCCTGCGCGGCGCGTCTGCCTCATGGTGCTGGCGGCGCTGCTCATCGGTTGCGCCAGCGATCCATTGACGTTGAGCGCGCCGACGCCAACGCCCGCGCCGACTCCTCAGCTTGTTCCAACGCTGTTTCCAACAATTCTGTCGCCTGCTGCCGCGACGGCCGAGAGCAGCTCGCCGCCAGACACAGGCTGGCTCCATGATTCATCGGGCATTGAACTGCGTCGTCTCCAATTATCAGCCAGCGCGGATCACGCTGCCGCCAGCCTGACCATCGTGCGTATGGACCCGGCAGCCGTGCGCTTGCGGGTTGGCTACGCGCCGGGCCAGCCGCGCCCGCTCGATGCATGGGTGCGCGAGAGGTCTTCGCTGCTAGTGGTGAACGGTGGCTTCTTCACGCCTGAATACCGCGCCACCGCGCTGGTCGTGAGCGACGGTGAGGCGTATGGCACGAGCTACGACGGCTTCGGCGGCATGCTGGCGGTTGCGCCGGACGGCAGCGTGTCGTTGCGTTCGTTGCGCGCGCAGCCCTACACCACAGATGAATCATTCCAGCAGGCGATTCAATCGTTTCCCATGCTGGTGCAACCGGGCGGTGTGCCTGCTTCTATCGATGAGGATGGCGACCGCACGCGGCGCACGCTGGTCGCGCAGGACAAAGACGGGCGGCTGCTGTTCGTCGTCTGCTCAACCTTCAGCTTCTCGCTGCACGAACTGGCCGCGTGGCTTGCGTCCAGCGACTTGCAGATCGACCGCGCGCTCAATCTGGATGGTGGCCGCTCGACGGCCATGAGTCTCCATGCGGGCGCGTTGCAGGAGCGCATCGACCCTTTTGATGTGCTGCCGATGGTGCTGTTTGTGGAGCCACGCTCATGACACGCCCATCACATCGCCGCGCTCGAACAGAAAGCTGGCGGTGGCGAGAAACCCTAGTTTATCATGAGCGGAAGATCGATAGTGTAAGGCTGTTGCACAGGTGTGTTCGTCGGCACCTGTGTCGGGTTGGCTGTTGGAAGCGGCGTGTTCGTCGGCGCTTGTGCCGTGCTCGTCGGTAGTGTTCCCTCGCTTACCGTGATTGTGCCGCGCATGGACGTATGAATAGTACACATATATGTGTATGTTCCAGCTTCGTTAAACGTATGCGAAAAGCTTTGCCCGTTGTCCAGCGCGCCCGAATCCCAGACTTTGGTGTCGCTGGTTGTCGTGTGCGATGTGAAGCTATCATTGTTTGTCCATGTCACCGTATCGCCGACGGAAATCGACAGGTTGCCGGGCTGAAACGCAAAATCTTTAATCGACACGTCATGCGTCGTTGCGGCGGAAGACGGCGCGTACGCAAGCGCTAACAGAAACACCACCACGCCAAACACCGCGACAATCCTCATTGCCCTGCCCATAGCTGCGCTCCTTCGCTCACACTACAGTTCGCCGGATCAATGAATGGATTGAGGCATGTTTGGCGTGGTGCGCTAGGCGTTTAACTCCTGTTCCAACGCGGCCCGCACGGCCTGCGGGTTGGCCTGGCCCCTGGTCTCCTTCATGACCTGCCCGACCAGGAAGCCAATCGCTGATGCCTTGCCACCTTTGTAATCGCCGACGACCTTGGGGTTCGCCGCAATCACCTCGCGCGCCATGGCGGTCAGCGCATCGCCCGCGCCGATCTGCGCCAGCCCGCGCTCCGCCACGATGTCGGCGGGCGGCTGGCCGGTACGGAAGCTGGCGTCGAAGACCTCCTTGGCGCTGGTACGGGTAATCGTTCCCTTGTTCAACAGGTCGATCACTTCGCCGATGTACTCTGGCCGGAAGCGCGCCGACGCATCGTCCAGCGATTCGCCGGTCTCGTTCAGCAGCCGGAACAACTCGCCGGTGGACCAGTTCGCGATCTCTTTGGGCGGGACGCCGGCCGTCTGAGCGGCGGCCACCGCCTCTTCATAATAATCGGCCACGGCGCGATCCATGGTGAGCGTCTCGGCGTCGTACTCTGACAGGCTGTACTGCTTGATAAAACGCTGGCGGCGGGCATCCGGCAATTCCGGCAGTTCCGCGCGCCGCTCCTCAATCCATTCAGTTGTTAAGTGCAGCGGCGGAATATCTGGCTCCGGGAAGTAGCGGTAATCCTCGGCGAACTCCTTGGAGCGCTGCTCCTCGGTGCGCCCTTTGGCCTCGTTCCAGCCGCGTGTCGTTTGC
>DASTWM010000271.1:0-11041 GCA_035765855.1 Roseiflexaceae bacterium | reverse complement strand
TACGCCAACGACAATCGCTTCGAGATTCATGAGTTGATTCGCGCCACGCCCGCCGAAACGCGCGCCGACGACTGGCTGCCAGTCGCCGAGCAGGAGCGCATTTTAGAGTTGCTGGCCGACGATATTCTGGCGACGCTGCACGAGCAGCGCGGCGCGGCGGCGCTCGGTCAGGCGCTCGACAAAGCGCAGCGCGACCTGGCGCAGGCCATCCGGGCTGGTTGGGGCAAGCCGGAGGTGGACCGCAAGCAGGCTCAGGCGCTGTTCACGGCGCTGCGGACGCCGCTGCCTGCCACGTTCGTCAGGGAGATGCGCGGCATGCTTGAGCAGCACAAGCGCGGCGGCGATTATGGTTTGCTGCTGGCGTCGGTGCAGAAGCTGTTCGACCAATACCAGCTTGCCGCCGCGCCCGCTGGCCTCATGCCCGAGCCGGAGCCGCTCACCCGCGATGATCTGGAACTCGTCTGCTGGATGTTGATCGACTGATGCTGGTGCGCCCGGCGACCCAGGGTATCACCCGGTGCGTGAACGGGCGGGCTTCGTTGGTGTAGCCGGAGTCTTCAGGCTACCGGCGTAACCCAATAACAAATCTGTCGCTGCGCTCAGGGTGACAGAGAATATTCGAATAAAACATTGCCGGAGCTATGTAGCTATCATTGTAGACAGAGGAATCCATGCCATACCCAAGCCGCACAGACATTCAAGAACCGCTGCTCCGTGAGATTGCAAAGCAGGGTGGTACCGTACAACCAGATGATGTAGTGTTGCCATTGGCCAAACATTTTAATCTAACCCTCGCTGAACAAGAGTCTAATCTACCTTCTGGTGCGAACCGTTGGAAAAACTTGATCATGTGGGTACGTAGCACATTACGTGACAAAGGCGATATTGACGGTTCTGTGCGTGGGAAATGGACGATTACACCTCAAGGTTTAGAACGTATTGGAATGTCACTGCCCAAAAATCAAGAGGCTGATGATCTTCCCACCATTGAAGAACGCGAAGAAGGTGATCCTCCTCTTCCCGCCATCCCTGCTGCGCTGCTGCCGCGCCTGATCGCCGCTGTGCGCGCGGAAATCCTTGTCGACGAAGCGGTCGTGCGGCGCATCTACCATGCGCTGCTGGCCGGGCATGTCATTCTGACCGGCCCGCCCGGCACCGGCAAGACCGAGCTTGCCCGGCTCACCCCCGAACTGTTGTGGCAGACCGAAGAAGCGGCAGGCAGCAGCGTTGACCCGTATGGTAATCCCATCGCGCAACGTCTGACGCAGCGTACCGCCTACACCACCCGGCTCGTCACCGCCACCGACGAGTGGAGCGTCCGCACGCTGATCGGCGGCATCACGCCGACGACTGACGCCAGCGGCGGCGTGACGTACCGCACGCGCCCCGGCTTCCTGACCGAAACGCTGCTCGACAACTGGGCGGTGAACAAGGATCAGCCGAACGGCTGGCGCAACCCGCAGCGCAACACCGTGCGCGGCGCGAGCGTGCTCAACAGGGATGGCGAGCAGGAGTTTCGTGGACGCTGGCTGGTGATCGACGAATTCAACCGCGCGCCAATCGACCTGGCGCTGGGCGAGGCGCTGACCGCGCTGGGCGGCGCGGGCGTGTTGCGCGTGCCGGTGGACGGCGGCAGCGCCGAACTGCCGCTGCCACAGGATTTTCGGATCATCGGCACGCTCAACAGCTTCGATCGCAACTACCTCAACCAAATCAGCGAGGCGCTCAAGCGCCGCTTTGCATTCATCGAGATTCTGCCGCCGCCGCGCCAAGATCGCGACGCAGAACTGGCGATTGTGCTGCAAAAAACGCTCGCTTCAATCAGGCATCTCGTTCATGCCGGCATTGATCTTGCGCCCGATAAAAGCGTCCGCTGGAGTGACGTTGTGAATATCAGGCCGGATCAGCAGCGTGGATATGTTCTCGATTGGTACAGCGACATCAATCCCGCGCCGGCCCGCGAAGTCATCGAAGCCGCATGGCGCGCGTTCGAGGTCATTCGTGTCTATCGCCAGCTTGGCACGGCGCAGGCGATTGCGCTGTTCAAGCATATGCTGATTGCATGCATTGTTCAAGAGTATCGAAACGAACAAGACTGGTACGCTGCGCTCGACCAGGCGCTGTGCGACACGATTGCCGACCAGCTTCAGGTGCTGCTGCCCGACGAGCTTGAAACGCTAATCTGGTACAGCACGCTCGACGCTGACGAATTTATCAGGCGATTCAACCAGAAACTCGCTGATTTGCAGACCAGCAACCCGCGTCGCATGCTCGCGCAGCTTGAAGCGTTGGCCGCCGTTACTGATAATCATGGCAATCAGTTGATGAGCGAGGCCGACGTGCAGCAGCGGCGCGACGGTGATCCAGCGCTGCCAGCGGCCACGCTGCGGGCGATCTTCCGCCTCGATCCGCCAAACTTCGCGCTGCCGCAGTTCGCCCGCCGCCTGCGCGCCTTCACCATGGAGCGCGGCCTATGATGACCGCTGCACCGACTGCGCCAGCCGCGCTCGATCTGCCCGCTGCATGGTCGCTGCGCCTCCAGGTCAGAATCATGCGCCTGCTGCTCCAGCACGATCAGCGGCTGTTTCGCGGCCAGTTCCGTCAGTTTTTCACCGAAAGCACGCTGCCGCCGGTCGCGCTGTTCGAGCAGTACGACCGCTATTTGCGCCTGCTGCTGCTCAGCGACGAACTGCTGGACGACATCATGCCGCGCATCCGCCGCCAGCTAAGTCTCCAGACCGACCAGACGCGCCTGCGTGAAGAAGCGCCGACGCGCGGTGACATCGACTGGCGGCGCACCTTCGAGCGAAGCTGGCATGAAACGCCCGGCCTGCCGCCGTTGCAGTTCGATACGCGCCTGCGCCAGCGCAGCACCGCCACGCCCGAAAACCTGCTGGCCGTCGCCGTGCTGCTCCGCTTCCGGCGCGAACTCGCGCACGCCATCCGCGACAATTTGGCTGACGAGCAGCTTGGCGAGCAGGAGCGTCAAACGCTGGTGAGCGCCGACGAGCGCGCCGAGCGCGAACTTGCCGCCGCCTACGCACGCGCCCTGTTGGCCGAAGCGCATGGCGCTGATATTGACATGCTGGCGACGCAGGTCGCCACGCGGCTGCGCCCAGGCCCGAATCCCTACCGCGACCTTGTCGTCTGGTGGCGGCGCTTCCGCGATCTGCGCTTCGGGCGCGTAGCTGACCGGCAGCAGCTTTCGGTTGCCAGCCGCCGCGATGATGAGAAGACCGACGCATGGCTGTACGAACTCTGGATCGCGCTGGAAATCATTCACCTGCTGCACCAGCGCGGCGCAATCATGCCGAACGATACGCATGTCGAGCCGGATGTACTGCAATGCTGCTTCGTGTGGAACGAACGCCGCTTCCGCATGCGCTACAATCGGCAGCATGAAACATCAGCAGACGGCGACATCGGCTGGGAACACGCGCCCGCCTCGCGCCCCGACTACACAATTGAGCGCGAGCAGACGCTGAAGGTCGCGCATGGCGGGCAACTGATCTGGCGCGAGCCGCCAGTGGTGCTCGACGCGAAATATTATCTGCGCGGCAACGACCCGGCGCGCACTCACACGCCGATCAAGAAGGTCTTTGGCGATATGCTGCTACTCGGCGCGCAGCACGGCGGGCTGTTCTTCCCGCTGCTGCCTGAGCCGCCGCAAGACCAGGCTGCCACGCGAATCATTCGACGGGTGGCGCAGCGTCACCATGGCGGCATGCAAGCCGCTGAGATGCGGCTGTATCATCTCGCGCCGGATATGCCGACCGCGCAGATACAGGCGCGGCTTGCCGCTGTGCTCGATCATGCAGCGGCCATGCTGCCGGAGCGCCCGCCGGTCGCCTGCCATGGCGTCTGGCTCGATGCCGACAGTATCAACGCCAGCCACAGCTCGCTGCCGATGCGGCGCATCCTCTGTCCCAAACCACACATCGGCGCGGATGCGTTCGACATGGTCAGTCCAGAGTTGCACTGCCTGCGCGATCCGCGCGTGTGCCACGTCATCGGGCAGGCGATCATTCCGCCGTTCGTCGTGCGGGCCACCACCCGCGACGAATTGGCACAGCAGGCGAACAATGTGCGCGCGCGGAGCGCCGATGCGCTGCGCCATGCCGAAGCGCATGACGAAGATCATGACGAGCAGTTGCGCGGCCATATTTTGGCAGGCGTCGGGCGCGCGGTCGAGCAGTACGTCAAGCTGCGCGGCAACACGGCGACGATTGAAGATATGTTCGAGCGCTGGGTGTTCGGCGATTACTGGCGCGCACATTCGCGCAGCCTTTCGCAAGCGGCGCGCACCATGCTCATCAGCGGCGAGTACGTCTGGCAGGAATACCAGCAGACGCCGCTCGATGATTGGGCCGCCACGGCGATTCAGTTCTGCCGCGCGCTGGAGCATGAATTGAAGCGGCGGATGTACAAAGCAGGAATGACACACTATAAACTTCCAAAAGCAGGCTGGACACTTGGAATGCCACTATATGCTTGCATGCACAAAGATGAATCAGGGCAGGAAACAAACGCATTGCGCAACTGGAACATCATGCTCAACCTCGTGCAGAAAAGTGGTGCTGATCCGGCGGCCTTTGAACAGACTCTTGCGCGAATTGAACATGAGCAAGTGAAAAGATACCGCAACACGCTGGCGCACAGCGATAAGGCGGCGCAGCATATCGCCGAGACGCTGCGGCATGTGATTATTGGTAATCGCAGGCAGCCGGGTGTGCTTTCCTGGCTCGTCGAGAATCTGGATCCGTTATGATTATGAACACGACAAAATCATTGCCCTTTACCACCGAACAGCTTGAGCGCATTGTGCAAATCTATCCCACGCCATTCTACCTGTACGATGAGCGCGGCATCCGCGCCCGTGCCCGCGCCCTGCTCGACGCATTCGCCTGGTCGCCCGGCTTCACGAACTACTTCGCCGTAAAGGCGACCCCCAACCCGCGCATCATGGCGGTGCTGGCCGACGAAGGCTGCGGCATGGATTGTAGCTCGCTGGCCGAGCTCGTCCTATCTGAGCACATTGGTGTCACTGGCGAGCGGATCATGTTCACATCCAACAACACGCCAGCGGCTGAGTTTCAGGCGGCGCGGCGGCTCGGCGCAGTGATCAACCTTGATGGTGTTGGACACCTTGATTATCTGGACCAGCATGCGGGATTGCCCGATTTGATCAGCTTTCGGTACAATCCCGGCCCGCTGCGCGAGGGCAACACGATCATCGGTCGCCCGGAAGAAGCCAAGTTCGGCTGCACGCGCGAGCAACTGTTTGAAGGCTACGCGGCGGCCCGTGCACGGGGCGTGCGGCGCTTTGGGCTGCATACCATGCTGGCCTCGAACGAACTCGATCCAGCGTACTTTATTGCTACAGCGCGCATGCTGTTCGGGCTTGTGGTCGAACTGCACGCGGCGCTCGGCATTTGTTTCGAGTTCGTGAACCTGGGCGGCGGCATTGGCATTCCATACCGCCCTGAGCAGCAGCCGGTCGATCTCGCGATTGTCTCGGCAGGCATCCGCGCCGCCTATGAGGAGATTATTGTTGCCAATGGAATACATCCGCTCCGTTTGTGCATGGAATGCGGGCGCCTCCTGACTGGCCCGCATGGCGTGCTCGTGACGCGCGTGCGCCATATCAAACAAACATACCGGCGCTACGCAGGCGTGGATGCCAGCATGGCCGATCTGATGCGGCCCGGCATGTACGGCGCATACCATCACATCAGCGTGCCTGGCAAAGAGCATGAGCCGCACGCGACATCGTATGACGTGGTCGGTTCGCTGTGCGAGAACAACGACAAATTCGCCGTCGAGCGGGTGCTGCCAGAACTGGCCACCGGGGATGTGCTCGTGATTCACGACGCTGGCGCGCATGGTCGCGCGATGGGCTTTAACTACAATGGCAAGCTGCGCCCGGCTGAGTTGCTGCTGCGTGCGAACGGCGCTGTGCAACAAATCCGCCGCGCCGAGACGCTCGACGATTATTTTGCGACGCTGGGAATTGGAGAAGCAGGATGACGCGCAGCGCGCGATCTACGCGGAAGGCGGCGTCGAGGTGCTATCAACAAAGCGCGGCCAGAATAATCTGACCGCGCTCGCTATCAGCAGAATGCTGCGTTTACATGCCATCCATCTGCATGGGCTGCACCGGCGCGAGCGGTTCAGCGCCACGGTGATGCAGCATGTCAGTCATGTACTTGATTTCGCTCTGCTGCGCCGCAATGACCGCATTGGCAAGCTGGAGGACGGCAGCGTTGCTGGTTTTTGGCAGCATTTGCTGCGCCATGATCACGCCGCCCTGGTGGTGCCGAATCATGAGTTGCAGAAACGCCACTTCTGCCTTGTCGATCGGCAGCGCGCGCAGCGCCGCGACCTGATCCTGCGTTGCCATGCCCATCATTTCACCATGGCCGCCCATTGGCGGTGCGGTGCCTTCGATTGAGCGGCCCCACAGGTTGAGCCAGCCTTGCATCTGGCCGATCTGGGCCTGCTGCGTCAGCACAATGTCGAGCGCAAGCTGCCGCAATTCGGGATTGGTGCTGCGGTCGCGGATGATCAGCGCCATGTCGACCGCCTGGGCATGGTGGGCGGCCATGTCGCGGGCAAAAGAAACCTCGGCGCTGTTCTCGGCGGGCGGGCGCGCGAACCAGTAGCCCGCGCCTGCCGCTACCAGCAGCAGCGCCAGAATGGCTGCGACGGCGATCATCCATTGCGGCAGGCGCGCGGACCGTGCCGCCGGGTGTTCATTGGCAAGTGCCTGCGTCATGGTTATTGTCCCGCTGCTGTGGCGATGCCTCCGCTGCATGCCGCGCCCGGCTCCGGCGTCTGCGGGCCTTGCGCGTACCTGGCAATGAACTGCGCCAGACGTGCGTCATCCGCGCTGTCAAGCTGAAGTTGCAGCCCCCATGCTGATGCGACCACCGGCTTCGGCAGCCCAGGGTACGGCGACAACAGCGTGTAGCTGCGATTCTGCACCAGAGCGCGCAGCTTCTGCACCTCGCCAGCGGGCAGGTCGGGCTGGTAGGTGATCCAGACCGCGCCGTGCTCAAGCGAGTGAACGGCATGCTCGTTCTGGACCGGCTGGCTGTAAACGCCACAGTTCTGCCAGACCGGGTTGTGCGCGCCTCCGACGGGCGGCGTCTGCGGGTATGTTACTTTGTCGTTGGTGTGATCGCGGCTGAGCCCACTAAAGGTCTGCACGCCAGTAATATCGCCATTGGAGCTACCGCCAAACAGCCGCGTTGCCAGCAGAATCACAACCAGTACCACGACCACACCGGCAACAGCCCAAATCCATTGGTTACCTGATCGTTTTTGCTGCGAGGCTCCGCGCCCTTTGCGGACGGGGTTGTTACCTGCTCGCTCGGAGCGTCGTGTGTTTGACATGCTACACCTTGTTTGCGTTCATGCTAAAAATTAGTAAGCTGCTTTTATTATAACCTGAATTGTGAGCAACAAAGCCGATTTTGCTGCGTATCTTACAGATCCTCATCAAACATTAAGCCTGTAAGATCGCATGCCGCTTCAATTTGAATCATCCTGCTACTGGCCTGATGAACGCCGTTCGTGTTGTTTGTCGTAGGCGTGAATTGCGCCTTCCTGCTGGTCGGGCGTGGTTGGCGCGCGGTAGCGCAGATAGAATTCGATCGAAAAACCAAGCACAATGAAGCCGAGCAAATAGGCGGCGATCACATCACTGAGCCAGTGCGCGCCCAGAAAGATGCGCGACGGGCCGACCAAAATCACGAGCGCGCTGGTGAACACCATGGCGAGCCAACGCACCGGCGAGTTCGGCAAGCGTGTCCATGCTAAAAAGAAGAGCACGCCAAAAAAAACGGTGTAAAACATTACATGGCCGCTGGGAAATGAATTGCCGCTGGCCTGCCGCACCACGTCTACCAGCGAGCTGGATGGCCGCGCGCGCCCAATCGCCGTTTTAACGCCCAGATTAATGAGACCTTGCACGATCGTTGCGCCGAGCAAAAACGCGCCATCCTTCAAGCCAAGCACAACGCCGACCAGCACGGTGCCTGCTGCGACGGTGATAATGGACCACGGGATATACCCCAAAAGCGACACATACACCATGAGGTCGAGGAACCATGTTCCCTGGAGTTCCTGAAACTCGCGGGTAGTCGCAACATCAAACGGCAGCACCTGATACAGCCGGACGAACGCCGCCAGCACAGCTACAATGGCGAAGGCCAGCAAACTTACCCCGAACAAAATGCGCTGCCGGTAGTGGTCGTCATGGATGAGCCGACGCAAGCGGCTGAAGCGCTGGCGCGCTTCGGGCGTCTTTGGCATTGTTGGTGGGCCTGGCGCTGCTGATTGGTCTTTCATCCGCTTCTCCTGCTCTCTTTGTGTATCTTCCACATACCATTGAGCGGCTCAGGTCGTGAGCCGCTGTATTTGCCTGGATAGTGTACACGATAAAGATAATGCTTAGATGAAGCGAGCAGAGAAATATGGCGGCATGCCGCCGCACGGCAGTGTTTATGGTGACGCCTGCTGAACGACAGCCCGTACCCGCAGGCGCGCGCCGCATGACTCGCGCACGACCAGGCTGGTGGGTAGCTCGATGTGGCGGGCCGGACCGTTTTGCCCTTCCACGCGGTTGATCAACAGGTTGCCCGCGCGTAGCCCGATTTCCAGGCGCGGCTGCGCTACGGTGGTGAGCGGCGGATGGAGGTGCTGCGCGAAATGTAAGTCGTCGAAGCCAACCAGCGCGAGATCTTCTGGCACGCGCAGGTCGCATTGCTGTGCCGTGCGTAGCAGGGCGAGCGCTTCATGATCGTTGACGGCAAACACGGCGCTTGGACGGTCGCGCTGAGATAAGAAATGCATATATGGGCTGTCGGTGGTCGTTTTTGTTGGCGATGGTTTTTGAATCACCAGCGAGTCATCGTACGGCAACTCGTAATCGGCCAGCGCGTTGCGGTAGCCCTGCCAGCGGTCGCGCACCGAGGTAGTTTGCAAGCCGTCAGAGTCAGAATACACGAATGCAATGCGCTTGTGGCCTAAAATAAGCAGGTGTTCAACGGCACGATACGCGCCACCGACGTTGTCACACACGACATAATCGCTTTCAAGCTCGGGAAAGTAGCGGTCGACCAGGACGAATGGCACGCCTTGATCGTTCAACCGCCAGATCGAAGCGTTGTACGTCGTGTTGTTGACCGGAAAAATGATCAAACCGGCGACACGATCATCAAGGAGCCGCGCAATATCGCGGTCTTGCTGCTCAACATTGTCCTCAGCGTACGCAAAGCTCACCTGGTAGCCGCGCGATTTCGCGGCATGATCGACGCCGACAAGGATATCAAGGTCGAGCTGCCCGCCATGGCGATTGAGCAGCAGGCCGAGCCGCCGCTCGACGGCCTCTGGCTGCGGGGGCGGAACGATCATCTTGCGGACAAATGTGCCGCGTCCTTGCGTGCGCTCCAGCAGCCCTTCATGCACAAGCGACTCAAGCGCATGCCGCACCGTGCCTCGGCTGACATGATGCTGGCGTGCTATCTCGAACTCAGTTGGCAGTTGCGCGCCCGGAGGCAGGCTGCCATCGAGAATGCGCTCGCGAAAATAGGTTCGTAGTTGAGCATAACGTGTCATGCACGCTACCACACTTGTCTATACAAACGAAATCAGCCGGTTTGCAGTGAATGTCATTCGACAGCGGGTGGTGTATGGCAACACAGCATACCTACCGCAGCAGCCGTTGCATACCGCCGCCTAAAGCTGAACGATTTGCATCTATTTGTTCATTCGTAGTATCTTCTAGGATGCTACCATCCTGTATGGATAGTGTCAAGGGACGATTATTTGTATAGACAAATCATGATATTTGTTCAAAAATGGTTCTTGACAAGATGGGAGCTGTGTGCTACTCTGCATTGTGTAATCACTGATGTATCAAACCTGCATACTCCTTCGCGACGTCGCTGTATAGTTGTTTATAGAGCAAAACAATACTGTTTTGTTCTTTGTCATGGCCGAATATCCTTCTGGGCAATCGCGTGCAGAATGTCAGCAAGCGTGGATTTCCTCTTATCTCGATATCACCCGAATATATAACTGTGTGAGTTAAGGCTCAGTGTTTCCAAAGGAGGATGGCACATGGGTACAGGAAACGGCAAAGACAAGGTGGACGTTAGTCGGCGCAGATTCCTTCAGGGCGCTGCCGGGATGCTAGGTGCATCAGTGCTGGCAGCATGTGGTGGGACAAGTGCACCTTCCACAGGTGGTACCGGAGAAACCTCGAACAGCAACAGCGCGGCAACCAACAGCGGCGCGGCTGCCAACAGCAACAGCGCGGCGACGAACAGCAACGCGGCGACCAACAGCGGCGCGGCGGCTGGCGGTGCAACTTCCGCGCCGGCACAAGGTGGCACGGCCCAGGCAACGATTGAATTGTGGGACTCACAGACGGGCGTGGACGAAGAAGTCACCAAGAAGATGATCGACGCGTTCCAGGAGAAGAATCCCGATATCAAGGTTAATCGCACGTACATCGCCCAGGACCAGGGCACGCAGGCCAACCAGAAGTTGCTGACTGCCATCGCTGGTGGCGCTCCCCCGGATGTCTACAAATTCGATCGCTTTATTGTGCCACAGTTCGCCGCGCAGGGCTTCCTGACTGATCTGACCGACCTTGCCAGCAAGGCGGGCGTCAAGCAGGAGGATTATTTCCCATTCGCCTGGGAAGAGGCTAACTACAAGGGCAAGTTGTACGCGCTGCCATACGACACCGACACGCGCGCGCTGTGGTACAACAAGAACATCTTCAAGGAAGCTGGCCTCGATCCTGAGAAAGGGCCGCAGAACTGGCAAGAGCTTCAGGACATCTCCGACAAGCTGACCCAGAAGGGCGGTGGCGACCGAATCACGCGCTTCGGTTTCAATCCGATTGAGGATCAGACTGCGGTGCATATCTATGGCTTCGCATGGAAGGGCGTGTTCCAGGATCCGACCACCATGAAGATTACCAGTGCTAACCCGCAGGTAGTCGAGGCAATGAAGGCCGTCCAGGCAT
>DASTWM010000270.1:0-2620 GCA_035765855.1 Roseiflexaceae bacterium | reverse complement strand
TCCATGTCGTCAAAGTCAAACCATTGCAACATCAGTTCCTTGACACCGGCCTCGGCGTAGGCAGCCAGTTGTTCGGCAACCATGTCGGGCGTGCCAATCAGCCGCCGCCAGCCGCCTGATTGCGCCGCTGCCAGCAGTTCGTCAAATAGCAGATTGCGCTGCTCCGGTGTGGCGTTCTCGCGCAGCTTCTGCTCCAGCGCGGCCCGGTCGGGCGCGACGATCTGCCCGGTCATCATGGTGCGCCTGACATCGCCCGGCTGTCGTCCATGCTCGCGCAGCATGTCGTCGAGCATGGACGAGCGCGCGCGGAAATCGTCGGGCGCAAGACCCACGCCGTTCCACACCGTCGCGAAGCGCGCGGCGAGCGGCAGCGTGCGCTTCGGGCCGTTGCCGCCGATCAGAATCTGCGGGCCGCCCGGTCGCTGCGGGCGCGGCAACAGCGTTGCTTCCCGAATCTGGAAAAACTGCCCTTCGAATGTCGTCGGCTCGTCGCTTTGCAGCAAGCGCGTCGTGACCTCCAATGCTTCGGTCAGGCGGGCAAAGCGCGTGTCGGTGTCGCCAAGCTCGTAGCCGAACAGCCGGTGTTCGCGTTCCTGCCAGCCCGCGCCAAGTCCCAGGATCATGCGCCCGCCGCTCAGATCGTCGATGGCGGCGGCCTGCCGGGCCAGCATGACCGGGTCGCGGAACGAAACCGGCGCAACCAGCGGGCCGAAGTGGATGTTCGTAGTATGGTCGGCCACGTAGGCCAGCGAAATGATTGTTTCCAGCGAAGCCCGATCCGGCGGGTTGGGGTCGGTAAAGTGATCGGAGCGGAACAGGCCGGCAAAGCCAAGCTCCTCGACTGTTGCGACGAGCTGCTTCCAGCCCGGCCAGGTGATGCCCATCTGCCCTTCGATCATGATCGAAATGTCAAGCATGCGATGCCCTCGTTTCAACGTTCAGGAATGCGAATCAGAAACACAGCCTGCCATCGAAGGCATGAAGCGTTCCACTACGGCGCTAGTATAACGTACGTACCTGATGTTTGTTGCGCTGGCGTGGTAGTGCAGCGCAATGCATGCTGTCATCGGAAAATCCAAATATATTCTTTGGATGGCCTTCACAATGCCTTCATAAGTTGTTGCTATGCTTACCAACACAGGCTTGTATGGTGGAGTGAATCCTGCTGTACGAATGGTCTGTGTATCCGTGCAACGCAACCGATGGAAAAGCGCATGATAACCCTGCGGCGACGCATTGCAGCCGTCCCGAAACTACGCCTGGCGCTGGTGCTGGTGCTGGTGGTGCTCGGCTTCGGGCTGATCTGGCATTTTGGCACGCGCTCGTACCGCTCGTTCCGCGAGCTCAACTACATTCATGCCGAAGGGCTTGACCGTGGCACGGCCAGCCTTGACGCGATTCGGCCATGGATGACAATTCGCTTTGTTGCCGTTGCCTACGCCGTGCCGGAAGAATATTTGTACGCGAAGCTCAATATTCCGTTTGACCGCCGCAATGCCAATAAACCACTGGGGCCGATCAACGACGACAACAAGCTCGGCCAATCGCCGCATGGGCCATATCCCGCGATCATCGACAAGGTCAGGGATGCGATTACTGCCTACCGTGCCAATCCGGTTGCGACCGGCCTGCGCGACGTGCGCCCATGGATGAGCGTGCGCTACATCGCCAACAGCACCGGCGTGCCGGAGCAAACGATTTTCAGGGAAATCAATATTCCCGCCAGCGGCAACGAGAGCAAGCCGCTCGATCTGCTTAGCAAAGAGCAGCATTATCCCGGCGGCCCGCCCGCGTTGGTCGATGCGATCAAGAATGTTTTAGCGCAGCACAAGGCTTCATCATGAGTGTGAGTAATCTGAGCGACACCATTTTGAGCTACGTCGCCATGTACGGCGTGTCGGCGCTCTGCCTGGTGATCTTCCTGGGCGCGCTCGGCGTGCCGGTGCCGAGCACGTTCTGCGTGCTGGCGGGCGGCGCGTTCGTGCAGCAGGGCGTGCTCAGCTTGCCATCGACGATTGTACTGGTGCTGCTCGGCGCGGTGCTGGGCGACACGCTGAGCTATGGCATTGGGCGCGTGCTGCGGCGGCCCATTCAGACGCGCTACGGGCAATCGTCGGGCTGGCTCAAAGCGGAGGCGTATGTGGCGCGGCGCGGCGGGCTGGCGATTTACCTCACGCGCTGGCTGCTCACGCCAATCGCCATGCCGGTGAATCTCGTGGCTGGCAGCAGCGGGTACTCGCTCCAGCGCTTTGTGGGCTACGACACGGCGGGCGAGATGACCTGGATTATCGTTTATGGCACGTTGGGCTATGTGTTTGGCAGCCAGTGGGAAACCGTCAGCGATTTTGTGAGTAATTTCAGCGGGCTGCTGGTTGGCATCGTGCTGGCGGTAATCGGCCTGTACTTCCTGATTCGCTGGCTGCTGCGACCAAATGCTTCCGCCGCACTCGACATGTCGTCACCCAGAGCGGAGCCGCATGCCGAGCGCGGGTAAATTGCTCGCTCGCCGTTCGGCCTGTTATGCGCCGCGCGCATGATCGGTCTGCTCCTTAGTCGCAACAACACAACTGTCATCATCACATGCGGCGTCGGTTGCCACGGACATGTCTTCGGCTGGCTG
>DASTWM010000269.1:0-10928 GCA_035765855.1 Roseiflexaceae bacterium | reverse complement strand
AATGCGCTTGTTCGACTCAATATAATCTTCAGTAAGAAGAAAAAATAGGTACTTCATGTCGCCAAGTCGTGTTCCAATGTATGAAGTAGTGACGTACATAACTCCTCCTTTGTAGAGCTACCAAATCACTGTAAGCGAATATAGCAGATTATAAGACATAATTCAAGATGTGTTATAGATGACGGAGCAGTATCAATGCGCCCGAACATGTCATTAGACGGCACACCATCGCATAAAGTACCTGTTCAATTTATCACTATACGTGATGAACATGCCTTTGTCTACCTTTATCAGCCAGGACATTATCCTGCACAGTGCCGCATAATGTTCCATTGTCGTATGGAGCATTTGTCCCATTATGATGCGTTCTCGATCCGAAAATACATCCATTTCAACGCAGCACACCGTCGCCATGCCCACGGCGACGATGCGACGCATCCCACTGCGCTCAACGGCATTCTGGCACGCTGCGACATACCCTCCCATCCCCCTCCGGTCCCATCCATCGTCCAGGAAAACCATGCTATCATGCCAGCCTCATCCGAACATACCCACGGAGGTTCGCCGTGATTGATACCCTTTCCGCGCTGTCGCCGCTCGACGGGCGCTACCGTCGCGATGTCAGCGCGCTCGAAGCCTATTTCAGCGAGGCGGCGCTGTTCCGCTACCGCGTGCGCGTCGAGGTCGAGTACCTTATTTTCCTGGCGCGCGCCCGCGATGTAGCCTTTCTGCCCGAATTGGACGCGCAGGCGGTCGGCAAGCTGCGCGACCTGTACCGCACCTTTCAGGACGCCGACGCGGAGGCGATCGCCGCATGGGACCGCAAGGTCAACCATGATGTCAAGGCGGTCGAGTACTGGATTCGCGAGAAGCTGGCTGAGATGGATTTGCATGCCTTTCAGGAGGCGGTCCACTTCGCGCTCACGTCCGAGGATGTCAACAACCTGGCCTACGCGCTGATGGTGCGCGAGGCGCGCGACCTGGTACTCATGCCGGCGGTCGGCGCGCTGCACGGCGCGTTGCAGGACATCGCGCTCCGGGAAGCCTACGCGCCCATGCTGGCCCGTACCCACGGCCAGCCCGCCACGCCGACCACGCTCGGCAAAGAAATCGCCGTGTTCGTGATGCGGCTGCGGCGCGCCATGGATTCCGTGGGCGGCGTGAAGCTGCATGGCAAGCTCAACGGCGCGACCGGCACGTTCAGCGCGCACCAGGCCGCGCTGCCGAAGGTCAACTGGATCACGTTCAGCCGCGCGTTTCTGCGCGCCCTCGATCTGGAGCCATCGCTGCTCACGACGCAGATCGAGCCGCATGATTCGCTGGCCGAGTTGTGCGATGCCGTCAAGCGGCTGAACAGCGTGCTGACCGACCTGTGCCAGGATACCTGGAGCTACATCAGCATGGGCTATTTCGTGCAGGCCGCCCGCGCGGGCGAGGTCGGCTCCTCGACCATGCCGCACAAGGTCAATCCGATTGATTTCGAGAATGGCGAGGGCAACCTCGGCATCGCCAACGCGCTGCTGGAGCATTTCAGCCGCAAGCTGCCGGTGGCGCGGCTCCAGCGCGATCTGACTGACAGCACCGTGCTGCGCAACCTGGGCGTGGCGTTCGGTCACAGCCTGCTGGCCTACCGCCGCATTCTGAAGGGGCTGGGCAAGCTTGATGTTGATCATGAGCGCATGCTGCGTGATGTGCAGGCGCACCCGGAGGTGCTGGCCGAGGCGGTGCAGACGATCCTGCGGCGCGAGGGCTACCCGGAGCCGTATGAGGCGCTCAAGGGGCTAACGCGCGGTCGGGCGCTCACGCTTGAAGACCTGCGCGCGTTCGTCGCCACGCTCGACATCTCGGACGAAGCGAAGGCTGAGTTGCAGGCACTCACGCCGGAGCGCTACATCGGCCTCGCGCCGCAACTCGCGCTGAGCATCCAACAAAGGCGTTAAGAATTATGAGTTGTGAGTTTTGAATACAAGCAATTCTCCATAGCTTAAAACTCATAACTCAAAACTCCCGATGTAGGACCATGCGCCCACACTACGATGGGACCGCGTAGCCCCTAATACCGCACCTGCTTCCTATTCCTTTTGGCAGGCGCGCATGCTACAGTATTAATGAAGTCCCGATCTGAAGGGCCGCGGTTCCATGCCAGCACGTGATGGGCTGCCGCGACCTTTCTAGTCGGGGCTCTTGTTTTGAATTGCAGATTGCAGATTGTAGATTATGTGTTGGCAATTGCACTGCTAATCTGCAATTTGCAATCTACAATCTGCAATCTGGTCACGCAATCACCACCTGCCCGCAGTAGTCGCAGCGGTCGGTGCCGAGCGGCAGCGCGCCACCGCAACTCGGGCAGCGGAACGTCTCGACCCGCACTGGCGCGCCGGCCTTCTGGAGCGCCACTTCGGTGGTCGCAAGTTCGCCGCGCAGTTCCTTCAGCCGCAGCAGATACGCCTGCTCCGGCATTTCGCCTTCTTTGCGCAGCCGCTCCACGTCGGCCATGCTTTCGTGGAGCATGACGCGCTGCGACTGCAAGCTTTCCACGCTCTGATCTTCGGCGGCGACGCGCAACGTCGGCTTGGGCGGGATGGACGCGATGAACCACGCCGCCACGGCAATCACCAGCGATAGCAGGCCGCCCGCCAGCAGCGGGCTGTACCACAGCGGCGCGTTTTCTTTTGAAAGTCCGAGAACCTGTACTTTGGAGCCATCCGCGACGACGAGTTGATCTGAATCGGACAGGCGGCCGGCGTCCATGCTCGCAACTGAGCCAGCTACGTCCCGAAGGCTGTGGCGCGCGCCGCTCTGCCCTTCGAACAGCACAAGCCCACCGTTGTCGTCGCCCACAATCGCTTCCTCCGCGCCATCGTCGTCCACATCCACGCCCGTAATGTCAGCCACTTTCTCGCCAACCGAGTGCGACCACAGTTCTGTGCCGTCAGCGCGGAAGGCCCACACGCCGCCATCCTTGCCGCCGACCACAACCTCGCGCGCTTTGGGGTCGCCGTCCACGTTGATGTCACGCGCCTCGGTCACGGCCTGGCCAAGCGACTTGCTCCAAAGCTCGTTGCCCTCCGCCGCGCTCAGCATGACGAATTGCCCGCTGTCGCCACCCGCCACGATTTCACTCACGCCATCGCCGTTGAGATCGAACGCCCGCATGCGCCGCAGCGCGCCGCCGTAGTTATAGCTCCAGCGCTGCTGCCCGTTCTCGTCGAACAGCGCCAGCATGCCGTTGTGGTTCGCGGCAACGACATAACGCTGCCCGCCGATCAGCGCCTCGTCAAGCGCGCGGATGTAATCGCCGCTGCCGACCTGCGCATGCCAGCGCTCTTTGCCGTCCGCATCGAGTGCCATGAGCTTCCCAGCAGTGTTGCCCAGTATAATCTGCGCGCCGCCGCCAAAGCGCACCACCGCCGCCCGCGACGGCGTACCCGCCGGTGGCTGCGC
The DNA here is from genome assembly GCA_035765855.1 of Roseiflexaceae bacterium. GTDB lineage: Bacteria > Chloroflexota > Chloroflexia > Chloroflexales > Roseiflexaceae > DASTWM01. The sequence continues at coordinate 7,484 of DASTWM010000269.1, read as the reverse complement.
CGCCCAGAGCGTCTTGCCCGCGCCGTCCAGCAATTCCACGCCAGCCGGCGACCACGCCACAATCTTCTCGCCGGAGCCGCCGACATTGCCCATGGTCGTTGCCATTGGATCGTTGTAGCTGCGGGTGAAGCGCTCTTTCCCGCTCGCGTCGAATACCTGAAGACTGTTGGCGTTTTGCACAAACAGTTCATTCTGCTTGTCGCCGTCGAAGTCGATGATCTTGGTCGTCACCGCGCCGCCAAGATCGTGCGCCCAGGCTGGCTGTTCATCCCACCTGGCGGCCCGGTAGCCGCCAAAAAAGGTAATCGCCGCCGAGAGCATGATCACAACAAAGATCAGCGCGGTGGCAATTTTGACTGTTACAATCGCGCGCATGTTCATACCGTTACCTTTCGTTGCAGCATGGATGTGTAGATGAGGTGCAGCACGCCTAAAATATCGTCGCTCACGACCTGGCTGCTGCTCGTCGTGGCCTGAAGTTGCACGATTCCGCCGCGCAGGTCAAGCATGGTGATGGTGTACTGGCCGACGCGCTGGCCGACGTAGCGCCCCGGATCGGCCTTGATGTCATACATATTCGGATTAACCGACAGCCGCACTTTTAGCTCTTGCAACTGCTTGTATTTCGGCTGCTTCCATTTGTTTTTGCCGCTGACTCGGCTGCGCTTATAATAGCCTTTGCGCACCTTCACCCGCCCGACCGCCGACAGGCGCAGCATATTGCCGTCGTACAGCTTGGTTTTCAGGTTGAGCCATTCGTCGCGATACCATGCGACCGCCAGCCCAAGCGCGTTCGAACCTTCGCGGAATAATTTCGACGGCTGCTCCGCGCCGGTCAGATCCAGGTGGCCGAAGAAGTTGCGCTTCGGGTCGAGGTCGTCGCGCAGCGTGTTGATAATGGCGCGCGCCGTGTCGTAGTCAGGCGATAAATCATTTTTGATGCGCCTGCGACGAATCGCCCATGCAACCGCAATGGCGGCCAGCACGCAGCCGATGCCGACAATGATAAACAGCGAACCGTCGTAGCCGAGCAGCACATCGAGCATGCAAAACGGAAAGCCAGCCAGCAGCATGACTGCCGGAAGCCACCTGCGCTTGCGGGTAGCCTGTTTCTGTTGATCGTAGCGCGCGCGCAACTCGTCCATGGTGGCGAGCACGGCACGCGGGCGGTTGTTGATCGAGAGGTAAACTGGATCGAATGTTGGCATGGCACCTCTTTTAGCTGTTGGTAGTCTTTAGGAAGTTGGCAGTCACCAGTTAGCAGTTTCCAGTTGATTGCCGACTGCGGGCTGCCGACTGGCGACTGCGATCTTTACCATCTATGCTACAATCACGCTCATGACGCGCGTTCTGTACACCGCTTTTGACCTTGTGCCGAGCCCCAAGGGCGCCAGCACGCACATCACCTATGTTATACGCGGGCTGGTCGGCGCAGGTTACGACGTTCATCTCATCACGCCCGGCGATGGCCTGCTGCCTGCCGAGGGCATGTACGAAGGCGCGCATGTCACGCGCGTGCCGCCCACCGGCGAGGCCAACTTTCTCAGCCGCGCAGTCGCGTTCGGCCAGGCGGTGGAAGCGCACCTCCAGGCCGCGCCGCCGTACGACATCGTGCATTACCGCTCGATCTGGGGCGGCATGCAACTGGCGCGCGCGCGATCCCGCTATCACTATACAACGCTTTTCGAGGTCAATGGGTTACAAAGTATTGAATTAAAGTATCATTATCGAGCACTTCAAACAACGCCGCTCATGAACAAAATGCGCGAGCAGGAGCTTGCGACATTGGCACTCAGCGACGCGGTGGTTTGCCCGTCGGATGTGACGCGCGCATTCCTGACGAGCATGGGCGTGCCGCGCAGTCGCATCACCGTGGTGCCGAACGGCGTCAACACCCGCGAGTTCGCACCGACGCCGCTGCCGCCCGCCGACGGTCATGTTCCCACGATTCTATACATTGGGACGTTAGCTGACTGGCAAGGGCTGGAGGTGTTACTGGCCGCGCTGCCGGAGGTGCTGTCTGCTCAGCCGGCGCGGGTGCGAATCGTGGGGCGCGGGCGCAGCCGCCAGCGCAAGCTGCTGGCGAAGCAGATTGGCAAGCTGGGCATGGAAGCGCATGTCAGCGTGGAAGAAGCCGTGCCGCATCACGAAGTGCCGGCGCTGATCGCCGCCGCCGATGTGTGCGTCGCGCCGCTGGCGCTGAACGACCGCAACGTGACGCAGGGTTGCTGCCCGCTCAAGGTGCTGGAATACATGGCCGCCGGTCGCCCGCTGGTGGCGGCGAACCTGCCGGTGGTGCGCGAGCTGGCCCGCGAGGATGTGGACGCGCTGCTGTTCGCGCCGGGCGACCCGGGCGATCTGGCCCGGCAGCTTGTGCGCGTGCTGGCCGACCGCCCGCTGGCTGAACGGCTGGCGAGCGCGGCGGCGGAACGGGCGCAGACGCAGTTCACATGGCACCGCTCGCAAAAGCGGCTGCTGAAGGTATACGAGCAGTTGAAAGCGCCACGCGCGCCGTAAGCCGCGCTACGCGCGAATGGCCTGCAAGCGGTGGCGATATTCGGGGTGACGCTGCACGAAGGTACGAATCATCTGATCAATTTCGGTTCGCAACGTGGAATCAGCAAGCTCCCACAGCGTGCCCATGGCAGCCGCAAGCTCAAATTTTTCGTTGGTGGAGAATGAGAACAGCGGCGCGTACGACGTCGTTGCGATGCGCGAAAATGGCTCAAAACACGGCTGCCGCTGCGCATAGCCGCGCACAGTGCGCTCGACATCTTCGCGCAGCTTTGCGTCAGCCAAGCGCCACACTGTGTGGAACGCCTCAGCAAGCTCAAATTGCTGGCTGAGAATTGGTTGCTGAACATGACCACGTGCCATAAACCGCACTCCTCTTCGAGTTCATGCAGAGAACACAGTGCAGACGTTTGCAAAATGCAGAACAAAAGTGTATGGCACCTATCGTACCACAGGACTGCATTGTTTGCACACTATTATGAGCACTGAATGAGTGCCGTTTTGTCATCTCGTTCGCGTGTTGTCCAGCGTATAATGACTCATGGGTACGCACAATGCACAAAGGAGGACACGCATGCGCATTAATCCAGGCATCTTCAAAGCATACGACATTCGCGGCATCTATCCAACCGATCTGCATGAGGACGCGGCGTATGCAATCGGGCGCGCGTTCGTGACATTTTTGCAGGCGCGCGAGGTCATTGTTGGGCGCGACATGCGGCTGTCTGGCCCGTCGATTTTCGCGGCCGTGACGCGCGGCATTATGGACCAGGGCGCGAATGTCGTGAACATCGGCATGGTCAGCACCGACCAGTTTTACTTTGCATGCGGCAAACTCGGCATTCCGGGCATGATGGTCACGGCCTCGCACAATCCGAAGGAGTACAGCGGCTTCAAGATGGTGCGCAAGATGCCACAGTTGCTGAGCGGCGCGGAAGGCATTCAGGATTTGCGCCAGATCGTCGAGAACGATGCCTACGCTGAGCCGACCGGCAAAGGCAGCATGCGCGACCTCGATCTTTCAGAACAGTTCGTTGAAGCCGTGCTGAAGCTGATCGACGTCGACGCGCTCAAGCCGCTCACCGTGGTGGCGGACACCGGCAACGGCATGGTTGGCCCGATTCTCAAGCGCGTGTACGCGCGCCTGCCGGTCAAGCTGATCGGCATGTACCTCGACCCGGACGGCAGCCTGCCGAATCACGGCCTTGACCCGTTGCAACCCGAGAACCGCGCCGAGTTGCAGCGCCGCGTGGTCGAAGAAGGCGCGGCGGCGGGCTTCGCGTTCGACGGCGACGGCGACCGCTTTTTCGCCATCGACGATCGCGGCGAGTTCGTGTCGGGCGACTTTTTGACAGCGCTGCTGGCGCAGTATTATCTCGAAAAGGTGCCGGGCAGCAAGATTGTGTACGATGTGCGCGCCTCATGGGCGGTGCCAAACCTGGTCAAAATCGCCGGTGGCACGCCGTTGATGGAGCGCGTCGGGCATGCCTTCATCAAGCGCCGCATGGCCGACGAAGACGCGCTGTTCGGCGGCGAGGTGACGGGCCATTATTATTTCCACGACTTCAATTACGCCGATTCGGGCATCATTCCGTCGCTGCTGATCATGGAAATGCTTTCGACGCGCGGCGTGAAACTATCTGAACTGCTCAAAAAACTGGAGGCCGAGTATTTCATTTCCGGCGAGATCAACTCGACGGTCACGGATGCAAAGGCCAAAATGGCCGAACTGGCCGAGCGCTACGGCGACGGCACGATCGAGCGCATGGATGGCGTGTCGGTCAGCTATCCGACATGGCATTTCAACGTGCGCGCCTCCAACACCGAGCCGCTGATCCGCCTCAACCTGGAGTCGATTGCCTCGCCGGAGGAAATGGCGCAGCGCCGTGACGAGGTGCTGGGCATTATTCGGGCGTAGGGTGCGCGCATCTTGCTGATAGTGACAAATCATTGGCATGGCCCGCTTCGGCGGGCTTTGTTCATGCTGGTGCATGCGCGAACGGCACGGCTTTCCGCAAAGAACCAAATTGGTTGTACAATAGGAATGACTGCTACTTCATTGCGATACCTTTGTTTGCCGAATTGTGAAATAATACGCTGTTGTACGGGAGAGTGTGTATGTTCCGTCTCGTGTGGCTCGCCATAAAAGATTTAAGCGACGAGCTTTTCGTTTTAATTGCCGTCAATTTTCTGTACGTGCTGATCAATCTGCCGCTTCTGGGGCTGGGGCTTGTGTTCCTCGGCAGCGGCGCGCTCTTTTACGCCACGATCTTTTTGTTCCTGTCTGCGCTTACGCTGGGGCCGACCAACGCCGGGCTGTTCACCGTGGCGCAACGTGTGACGGAGGGCCGCGCGGTGAAGGTGCGGCTGTTCTTTGAAGGGTTGCGCGAGCATTATCAACTCGGTTGGAAGGTGTATGGCCTCTGGATGGCAGGCTTGCTGCTGATTCTGATCAACTCGCAGTTTTACGTGCGCATGGGTTCGACAGTCGGACTGGTTTTAACGATTGTGTTCCTTGACCTGCTGTTGATCTGGTTTGGCATGCTGATCTATATCGGCCCGCTCATGATTTTGCAAGAGGATAAAAGCCTGCGCATCATCGCCCGCAACGCGCTGCTCATGACCTTGGGGCGGCCAATTTTCTCGCTGGTAACGCTGGTGCTCATGACCGCTATCACCGCGCTGTCGGTCGCAATTACGCTGCCGCCGTTCATTATCACGTTTGCGTTTCTGGCTGTGTGGGGCATGCGCGCGACGCTGAAGCTGGCAGCGGACGCCCGCGAGCGACAGGAAGCGCAGGAGCAGAAGGGCGCTGTGAAAACTACTGAGGAGGGCCGCGGCGGGCAGATCAGGCCGAAGTAGTAAGCGATAACAGATAAGCGCATAGCAGAGAACGTAGAACCCAGAGTATACATTCATCTATTCTTCGCTCACCTGCTCACCGTTTCAGCGCTGAAATGGCCCAAGCAGCAGCGCGTTGGCACCGTCGTTGGGCGCGCCGGGAGCAGGCGGCGCATGCAGCGGCAGCCGCGCAAACGTCTGCGGATTGTACAGCCCAATCGCAATCCAATAGCGGCCTGTTAGCTGGTCGGCCTGCACCGGAACGGTCTGCACGGCATCGATGTAATGGCCTGTTTGCCATGTGCTGGTCGGGGAGCGCGGCGCGCCCGGCGGCACATCGGCCTGCCCCATCTTTTCGCCGCGCTCGTTCAGCACATGGATAAACATGGTGTAGTTCTTGTCGACGGGCGCAGTGGCCTGCCAGTGCAGCGTCAGCGTCAGCACCCCGCTGTCCTGAATGTTTGAAGCATTCACGTCATAGCCGCGCAGGTGGATTGCATCGCCAAAATCGGCGGGACGCGCGACCGAAACCGGCTGCGGAAGCTGGTAAATGTTGGCGTAGTCGATCCCATGAATGCGCACGGTATGAATCGGCGTCAGCTTGCTGAGTTCATCAATCGCTTCCGGCACGTCACGGCGCTGGATTTGATCGATATAGAGCATGGCGTAATCCACGCCGCCCGGCTTGTCAATCCATGCCAGCGGCACCACGGCGTTGTCGAGATTGGGCCGCAGCACCGGCTCGAACCACGCCGCTACCGGGTGGTCGCGCCCGTTCGGCTGCGCGTTGATGTAGGCCGCCACCTGCTCGTAGCCCTCGCCCCAGCCGATTGGAATCACGCGCGCTGCTGTCGCCCCGCCGCCGAACAGTTGATTGTAATAGGCCAGTTCGTAGGGGTGATACCAGGCGAGGTTTATGCATGGCAGAACACAGAACAAAGCATAAAGAACAAGTGGAGCGTGTTTTTTACTCTGTTCTGTGTTCTTTGTTCTCCACTGCTTAAGCGTATCGTAAATCCGAATAATTCCCGCCGCCGCCATGATGTCAATCGCCGGAAAGACCGGCAGCATGTAGCGGTCGAACTTCTTGGGCGGCACGGTCATCATGGCGATGAAGGCCAGGATGAAGATGGTGAGGATGAGCAGGGCGCGCCCTTCTTTCATGACATGATGACACGATGACCATGTGACAAGGGGATTACCGTTCGTCGTTCGTCGTTCGTCGTTCGTCGTTCGTCCTAACCATATCACGAAAGGTAACGCGAGCGCGCCCAGCGTGGCCCATGGCGTCAGCCGCAGCAGCAGCGCGACCGGGTAAAACAGCGGGCCGGGGTCATCAACCGTCTGACCCCAGAAGAAATTGCCCCAACCGTGCGGCGAGCCGCCATCGGCCTCGGCCTGCCGGAACATGCGCCCGGCAGCGCCAAGCGGATCCACCCACGCGGCGGGCCACAGCGCGAACCACACCACGACCGCAACGGCGAGCCAGGCCAGCAGCATCACCAGGCGACGAAGGACGAGCGAAGAAAGATGAACGCGCCCGGCCCGCCAGTCTGCAATCCGTGACCTGCTATCTGCAATCAGGACCAGCCCGATCATCGGCAGCAGAATGATCGACGGCGATTTGGTGAGCAGCGCCAGCCCGCCGCACACGCCCGACGCGATCCACATGCGCCAACGCAGGGGCGAACCTATGTGTTCGCCCTGATAAGCAGCCAGCGCGCACAGCAGCGAGAGCATGACAAATGAGGCCAGCAGCGCGTCGAGGTGCAGCAACTGCGAGTGGGCGACCATGAACGGATCGGCCAGCCAGAACAGCGCCGCCAGCAGCGCCATCCGTCGGCCAAACAGCCGCCGCAGCAGCGGAAAGGCCAGCGCAATACATAATGACGTCACAACCGCAATTGGCAGCCGCACGAACGCGCGATCAAGCGCCGCACCGCCGGGCGCGATGATCCCCATCGTTGCCAGCCCGTCATGCAGCAGCGTGCCGAGCGCGCCGAGCCACATGGTCGTCACGCCGGGATGGCCGATGATGTTCGTTGCAGCGAAGTGGCCGCGCAGCACGGCACCAAGAAATATATTAACGCGGTCGAACCAATGGTAGGCTTCGTCAACCGTGATAATCG
>DASTWM010000268.1:0-4041 GCA_035765855.1 Roseiflexaceae bacterium | reverse complement strand
TTCTTCGCGGCGCTGGCCGTCTTTCCCGCCGGGCTGGAAAATTATCTGATTATACTCGGGCCGCTGCTAGTTGGCCTTGTGCTCGTGCTACTGCCATTTGTGGCGGGCAAAGGGGAACGCAGTTGGCGGCGGCGGCCATGGGCGGTTGCCAGCGTGATCCTGATCGTGCTCATGATCGGCTCGCTCTGGCGGGCCGGCGAGCGCGCGCCGTGGTCGCCGCACTTCGACCTGCCGCCCGTCCAACAGAACGTCACCACCTCACAAAGCGCATTGGCGCAACAGGGCGCGCTGCTCTTCCGGCAGGAAGGCTGCCAGTTCTGCCACACGTTTCAGGGCGTCGGCGGCGTGCGCGGGCCAAACCTGACCAACATCGCCGAGCGCATTTCCCCGGAGGTCATGACCACTTCGATCCTGGCGGGCCGCAATAACATGCCGTCTTACGCACACACGCTCACGCCCGACCAGGTCCGCGCGCTGGTGGCGTTTCTGCAATCGACAACTGCTGCCCAATCAGGAGCATCTGACACCACCGGGCAGTAAATCGGCTGTGCTGAAACGAACGTAGACGGGGCGCTGCCACGCCCCGTCTCAAGCGCGCGCAGGGCAATGCCGCACAAAAACAGGCAGATCAAGGCGTACATGAGGTTTGCCCAGCGCGGGTCGCGGCCACGAACGAAGGCGGCTGTGCCGGGCAGCGCCAGGATTGCCACAAAACCATACAAGATGTGAAGGGCCAGGCGGGCTGGTTGGAGCCCGCCGAGCAGCATGGCAGCGCCGACCAGGAACTGCGCGATCATGAGCACCTCGCCGATGATCAGCGCGCCGCGATAACTGCCGGTGATCGGCTCACGGCGCAGAAAATTCACGACACCCCAGAGCATCAGCACCCCAAAAAACAGCAGAATCGTGCGAAGCAAAGCCGCGTGGATGAAAAGCAGCATGGTCATAAAGTCCTCAATCGTGGCAATCAGCGCTTGTCATGTGATCGGATCCATGGTACTCGCACTGGCGCGATTGAGCAAAAACACATACAGGCCGCAGAGTATCTTATTCTACGGCCGGTATGGAAACGCTGTTTTGTACGCCTCAGCGATCGAGGAGCGGCAAGAAGATTTGCTGAGCGATCAGCACCTCAACCACCCGTGTATTGTCATCCGGCGTCGTATCACCTGGCGCGTCTAATGTTACAGAGATCGGATAGGACGTACCGAGTTCAGCATCCGGCGTTTGCACACGCACCTGCATTCCGCCATGCTCCAGGAAGTCGAGGTCGGACGCCTGCCAGGTCAACGTGTCGCCCTGTACAGTCGGCGTGAGGCTGCTGGTGCTGCTCAGGTATTTTAGCGCCGGGTCGAGCGTGGCGGTCAGCGTCAGACCGTGCGTGGCCGCGAAGCCAGTGTTGTCATAGCGCACGGGGATCGTGAGCATGCCGTCGGGCGCGGCATGCAGTGCAGCCGGGGCGCGCACGGACGCCATCACGCCCTCACTCGTCGGGATGGCCCACAATTCCTGGCCCATTCCGCCATCCGCGCTGAAGAACAGGTGATCGCCTGCCAGCGTGAAGCCATGCGGCTCCTGCTGTCCATTCGGTTGCGGCACAAATGGCCTGAATGTTTGGACAAGCTGCGTGCCGACAGCCGTGCCGTCGCTGCGGTAGAGGTCGTAGTGGCCAGTGGCGCCTGGCACGGCAAACACCAGGATGTCGTTAATCGAAGCAAGCGACTGGTCGAAACTCTGCCAGATATTAGGAGGCAGCGTCATAACAGTACGCGTTCCCTCCGCATTGCCATCACTGACCCAGAGTTCCGGCACATCAAAGGTATTAAGCAGAAAGAACACACGACTGCCAACTACCGCAAGGTCACTTACATAGGTCGTGAACTGTTTCAGGGGTATGGTACCGGCTTCTGTACCATCACTGCGCCAGAGCGTATCAATATTTCTATATTCAGAAAGCACAAAGAACACCTGAGCGCCAGCTTTGATAAACTTTTCCACAGAGCTGGATGCAGCGGTATCAATGGTTTTAACACGCACCGTCCCTGCTTCTGAGCCATCGCTTTTCCACAATTCCTGCCTTAAACCTCCCGAAGAATCGGAGCGGATAAAATAGAGTGTATTCTCTGCAGCGAAAAGCGCATAGGGCGACTGGCGACAGGATGTGACCTGGGTGAGAGGTACCGTGCCACCTTCAGTACCGTCACTCTTCCAAACGTTGCATTGTTTGGTGAAAAAGAGCGTACCGTTCATAGCAACGAGCGTATCGTTGTGCAGCATACCCACATTCAGATCAAGAGCTAACTGCGTAGTCCCTGCCTCCGTGCCGTCGCTCCGCCACAAATCATTACCGGACAAAAAGAATATAGTTTCGCCCACAACAGTAATGCTTTGGATGTCGGTTTGGCTGAGCGGGCCGGGAAAGCTCTTCACCACGACGGTGCCAGCCGTCGTGCCGTCAGTGCGCCACAATGTACTGCCATCCTCCCAGGTGTTGGCGGCGAAGAATATTTGATTGTGGAATGGGGCAGGAGAAGTATCATACAGGATGCCGCTGGCCGAGCCAGGAACGAGATCTTTCAGAAGCGCAGTTCCCGCCGCCGTACCGTCACTACGCCATAAACTGTCGCCATGCGTGCCGTCATCGGCCACAAACAACACAGCGCCATTCAAGGTAGCGATCATGCCCGGATCTGATGACGCAGGGGCAATATTGATGTCCTGAACCAGTTGGGTACCTTGCTCCGTACCGTCACTCGTCCACAATTCACCGGCGCTGCGCGAATCGCTGGCGACAAAGAACAGCCGTCCGTTCACATTGATAAGATTCGTCGGATCGCTGCTCGATCCCGGAAAAATATCCTTCACCAGTTTCGTACCGGCTGCCGTGCCGTCGCTGCGCCACAATTCGCGCCCGGTTTCCGGATCATCAGCCGGGAAAAAGAGTGTATCGTTGACGTTCGTCAGCCCGACGTGCTGAACCGGTGATTGCGCCACCGCACCGAGGTGAGCGACGAGTTGCGTCCCCGCTACGGAGCCGTCGCTGCGCCAGAGATCAGTCTGCATGCTGCTACCCAGGAAGAAGAGCGCACCATGCGCTGCCACAAGGTCGGTGATCTGGTACAGCGCGCTACTCCGATCGAAGGATCGCAGCATTTGCGTTCCTGCGGCGGTGCCATCACTGACCCAGAGTTGCCCGTTTCCGGAGCTATCATTTCCGGTAAAGAATAGCTGCCCACCCACGACCAGCGGCGCAGCAGGAAGCGGGTTTCCCCCGCCGAAATGCCCCTGTACCAGGTCAAACGGCAGATCATGCACTGGCTTTGTTCCTGCCGTCGTGCCATCGCTGCGCCACAGCGTATAGGACCAGCCACCGTCCTGAGAGCCGACAAACAGCAGTGTACCGTTGAGATTCGCCGCCCAGACGAACCGGGGCCCAGGAACAGGTTCACCGAGTTGCGGTCTATCTGCATGGCTGCCTGTCGTCCCCCCGATCTGCATGACTCTGACCGTGCCTCCGGGTGTGCCGTCGCTCTTCCAGAGTTGCAGGCCGGCAGCCTCAGAGAAGAAGAACAGTGTGCTGCCAATAACCAGTACGGGATCAGTAACGCCGTAGGATTGTATATCAAGTCCATCTTTCAACTGCACTGTTCCCGCCGCCGTGCCATTGGTTTTCCACAACGCTTCACCATTCACATCGCTTGTAGCAATGAAAAACAGCGTATTACCGACGAGCGTCAGCATGCGAGGGTCTGAGTTCTTGTCGCCAGGGATAATGTCTTTGACAAGTGCTGTGCCAGCCTCGGTGCCGTCGCTGCGCCATAGTTCACGCCCATGAACGCCATCATCGGCAACGAAAAACAGGGTGTCGTGCATCGTGATCGACGAGCCAGCATTGCTGGCCTTATCTCCTGGAAAAATGTCACGCACCATTCGTGTATCTGTCTGACCGTCGCTCACCCACAGCTCGCGCCCGTGGACGCCGTCGTCAGCATAGAAGAACAATTTCCCGTTGACGCTTTTCAGCCAGTACGGGGCGCTACT
>DASTWM010000267.1:0-5141 GCA_035765855.1 Roseiflexaceae bacterium | reverse complement strand
TGCTTGTCCTGCACGGCATGCCCAAGTTCATGCGCGACAATCGCCATGGCTGCGACCGACGGCAGCCGCGACGAGCCTTCCGACAGGCGCATGACTTTGCCGCGCGGGTCGTAATGGTCGGTCAGATTGCCGGGAATTTGCTCGACGCCGAGGTAATCCAGACCTTCATTGCGCATCAGCACGCGCGCCACATCCAGCCCGGTCATGCCCTGGGCGTTGCGCACCTGGGCATATTTGTCGTACGTTGATTTCACCTTCCATTGCGCGTAAAGTGCAAGCGCAATACCAGGAATCATGAACAAAAGATACATAGGGTCAAAAATCATTGCTGGCCCTCCTCAAACACGCATTTATCTCAACACACATCTGTTGCGATAGCATGATTATAGCATGTTCATGGCCGGCGCTACGTAAGAAATGCATTAGAACGCGCTACAATGCTGCTGCTGCAGATCTGTCTGAAGAACCGTGTTGAGGGACGGCCAGCGAGCGAAGCTAGGCGCTCATGGATTGCTGCGCTTTTGCGACTGCTTCCTGCGCCACCTGCCGGGCGTGCTGCACGGCTTCTTCGGTGCGGTTGGTCAGTTCAAGACCGCGCTCGCTGATTTCTTCGCGCAGTTCCGGCCCGCTGCGCGGCACCAGAAAGGCCGCCGCAACGCCGCCGATCACCGCGCCAACCACGATCCCAAGGAAAAAAGAAATATCGTCTTTGAATTGCTCCATCGTAGCACCTCCTAATTTCAGGCGGCCATAAAAAAACGCCGCAACCATTTGCATGATGCTTGCAACGCTGGAAAGAGTATAGCACGCTGGCACCACGGCTGCAACTCTACGGTATAATAGTGCGCATGCAGCTTGTACACATGCCACCCGATGCCAGCGAAGATGAGGTTGCCGCCGCGCTTGTCGCGGTTGCCTGCGTGCTTGAGGAACATGAGGCCGAACAGGCAGCGCCAGCCCGCAGCGCGTGGAGCGCCGCCGCCGCGCTGGAAGTGCAGCGCATGCCCGCAACGCGCAACGGCGCTTTCTCCACATGGGGCAGTGTCGAGCGGTCGCGCCGTGCCGCGCGCTGGAGCAAGGGCCTGGTAGGATTGTAGTTTTGCTACAGGAGGCTCTCATAGAATCGAGCCACTGCACTGCTTTGTCATGTTGATCAAAGCGAAACATCTCGTTGTTATTCGCTGAGATGCTTCACGTCGTTCAGTATGACAAAGTTGTCATAGATGGTATAGCATATATTTTACTCTGTGTGCTCTGTGTCCTCTGTGGCTCAATTGTTTTGTAGTTTTGCGGAAAAAACATGTTTGACACCGTTCTGATTGCCAACCGTGGCGAAATCGCGCTCCGCGTGATGCGGGCATGCAAAGAGCTCGGCCTGCGTACCGTGGCCGTCTACAGCGAAGCCGACCGGGACGCGCCGCACGTCGCCTATGCCGACGCGGCCTACCTGATCGGCCCAGCGCCCGCGCCGCAAAGCTACCTCGACATCGACAAAATTATAGAAGTTGCTAAACAGGCCGGGGCCGATGCCATTCACCCCGGCTACGGCTTTCTGGCCGAAAATCCTAACTTTGCGCGCGCATGCACCGAGGCCGGGCTGGTGTTTATCGGGCCGCCCGCCGAGGCCATGGAGCGCATGGGCGGCAAGACCGAAGCGCGCCGCGAGGCGGTGGCAGCCGGCGTGCCGGTGGTGCCCGGCACGCTTGAAGCGGTGGCCGGGCCGAACGAAGTGCGCGCATTTGGCGACGAACATGGCTACCCGGTGGCAATCAAGGCGGTTGGTGGCGGCGGCGGGCGCGGGCTGCGCGTGGTCCACAGCGCGCCGGAGGCGGATAACGCGTTCGAAAGCGCGCGGCGCGAGGCCGAATCGGCCTTCAAAAATCCCGCGCTGTATGTCGAGAAATACCTCACCAATCCGCGCCACATCGAGATTCAGGTGTTTGCCGACGCGCATGGCAACGTTGTTCACCTTGGCGAGCGCGACTGCTCGATTCAGCGGCGGCACCAGAAGCTGATCGAAGAGTCGCCCTCGCCAGCGATCACGCCGGAACTGCGCGCCGAGATGGGGCAAGCGGCAGTGGCGCTCACGCGCTCGGTCGGCTATGTCGGCGCTGGCACGCTGGAGTTTCTGTTTCAGGACGGCAAATTCTTCTTTCTTGAGATGAACACGCGCATCCAGGTCGAGCACACCGTAACCGAAATGGTGACGGGCATTGATCTGGTGCAGGCGCAACTGCGCGTCGCGCAGGGCGAACGGCTGTGGTTCGCTCAGAAGGATGTGACATGGCGCGGCCATGCGATTGAATGCCGCATCAACGCCGAGGATGCCGCCGCGAACTTCCGCCCGACGCTCGGCACGATCACTGAGTACAAGGAGCCGTCCGGCTTCGGCGTGCGCGTGGACAGCGGCGCGCGCGTGGACTATACAATCCCGCAATTTTACGATTCCATGATCGCCAAACTGGTAGCATGGGGCAGCACCCGCGCCGAAGCCATTGCCCGCATGCTGCGCGCGCTGGCCGATTACCAGATCGGCGGCGTCACCACAACTATTCCGTTCCACCAGCTTGCGCTGGCGCACCCGGCCTTCGCGGCGGGCGAGGCGACGGTCAACTTCATTCCGCGCTATTTGGCGGATGAACTGCCGAAGCTGGCGACGAACGACGAACGACGAACAACGAACGATGAACGTTCTCCGTCAGACGAAGCGCGCATGTTCACGGTTGAGGTAAACGGCAAGCTGTTCAATGTGCGCGTGGCCGAACATGGAAACGGTGACACGGCGCGCGAAGCAAGAAACAACCGCCAATCGTCAGCCGTCAATCGTCATTCGTCGTCTGGCGGGCGCAAAGGCACCATGGCCGCGCCCAGCAATGGCGTGATCAGCCCGATCCAGGGTACGGTTGTGGCGGTGCGCGCCGCTGCGGGCGACGCTGTTGAGGCCGGTCAGGTGTTGTTCGTGATTGAGGCGATGAAAATGGAAAACGAAATCACGGCACCGCACGCTGGCACGCTGGCCGAAGTGCGCGCCGAAGCAGGCACATCGATCGAGGCCGGCGCGGTGCTGGCGACCTTTCAGCAGAGCTAGTCGCTACCTGCGGCAATTTGAAGCACCATATGGGAACTGCTTCAGGGAAACCGCGCAGTAGCCCGACATCACCTCCTCGTGCCAGCGCGCTGGTTATATACGTGTGCCAGACACGTTGTATAGTATGTTATTGAGCTTCTACCACCTCCTGTGGGTAGCCAGTCACACCATTCAAACCTGTTCTTCACCTTGACTATAACCATGAAAGTGCTACGACATCATCTGCTTACATTTTGGCAATCGTGGTGCAAAGAACCGGGCGGTATCGTCATCGTCGGCCTTGCCGTGTATCTGGTTGTGTATTTCAGTTGGTACTTTGCCAACAGCGCTACCACATCAGCGAACCTGATTATTGCGGATTGTTTGTATCTCTTGCCGCCCTTCATGGCGATGGTGTTCGCGGCCCGCGCCGCCCGTTCGCCAGCGCTGGATCGCCGCACGCGCCGCGCATGGCTCATTATCGCTTGTGCTTTTGCTGCCACCGCGATTGGCGAGGTGTATTCAGTTGCGATTGAAATCCAAACGGGCGACATCCCGCCGTTCCCGTCACTGGCTGATGTGCTGTTTATCAGTTTCTATCCCTGCATGCTGATGGGGTTGCTATCATTCCCGTTTCTACGGCACAACCGATCTGAACGCGTGCAACTCTGGCTGGATGTTGCCGTCGTCATGGTCGGCATGAGCATGCTCATCTGGCATATTCTTTTGCAGCCGCTGGCCGCTGCGAGCTACCCAGGCACGCTTGAAGTTATCCTGACCATGAGCTATCCGGTAGGCGATCTGGCCCTGTTGTTTGGCATCACGGTGGTGCTAATCCATAAGCCACCACCTGGTAGCCGAGGCGCGCTGTTGATTCTTGTCACCGGGCTGACAATCCTTGCGATAGCCGATATCATCTACGTGTATCAGCAAATCCATCATGAATACGAAGTGGCGAATTGGCTCGATACGGCATGGACATTCGTGTTCTTCCTCGAAGCGTTGAGCGCGCAGTATCAAATCTGGCGCGCCAACCATTCAAACGAACATGCGCCAGTGCTCATACAACGGTCATTCAGCATGCTCCCATATACGGGCATTCTTTTTGGCTACGGGCTGGTGGTGGATGTGATAGGCAAAAACTGGAGCCAACCGCTCGCCAAACTGATGCTCGGCGCGGTGGTGCTGACGGTGTTGATTGTCACCCGCCAGATTATCGCCATGCGCGAAAATGAGCGACTACGGGCGGAAGTTGTACGCAGCAACGAACTGCTGCTGGCATTGTCGCTGACGGACAGCCTGACAGGCGCTGCTAATCGCCGGGCGTTTGAGGCGCGCCTTCAGGATGAGTTGCACTATACCTACAGGTATGGAACGCCATTATCGCTGATTCTGCTTGATGTCGATAATTTCAAATCCTACAACGACACATATGGACACCTCGACGGCGACAGTGTGCTCAAGGATGTTGGCCTGTTGTTGCAGCAACAAGCCCGCGCCGCGGATGTTGTTGCGCGCCATGGCGGCGAAGAATTCGTGATTCTGCTGCCAAATACGGATGCATCAGAAGCGGTGATTGTTGCCGAACGTATGCGCGAAGTGATTGCTACGCATGAATGGCCGCATCGCACGATTACAGCAAGTTTCGGCGTCACCACTGTCATAGGCCAACAGGCAAGCGGCGATTCGCTCCAGTTGGAGGCTGATCGGGCGTTGTATCACGTAAAAGCGGTCGGGCGAAACGGCGTCTACCATTATGCCTGGGATCAGGTGCCGGAACTTGAAGCATGAAATGTGGAGCAGGTCCAACCGGATGCCAAACGGTGTTCCACATGTCCGTCTCGCGATGGATTGACAGCGCAGTTTGTCATATGTTACCCTTCGCATGTATACTAAAGCAAACGACGATGACGGTGATGAGAGGCGTGCGGTCGGACCCACCAGCGAGCCGGGGAGAGTGAAAGCCCGGCCCGAAGACCAGCGCTGAAGCCCCACCTGAGTTGCAGCCGAACGTCTTTGACTAAGGCCTGCCGGTCACGTTCCTCCGTTAGCGGGACGCGCCCTCGCCGAAGCG
>DASTWM010000266.1:0-16335 GCA_035765855.1 Roseiflexaceae bacterium | reverse complement strand
CGCGGCGGGCAGTTCCGGCGCAAGCGTCACAATGCGCACCAGCGGGTGGTCGATCCAACCGGCGAATGCAGCAAGATCAATCGGGCGCAGCAAGGCCGGGTCATGCGCGCCGGAGCAGTTCGGGTTAAGAAATGGGCCTTCCAGATGCACGCCGAGCACCTGCGCGCCACGCGCTTCACGGCTGGCCGCCGCAATTTCAGCTAAACGCTGCTCGTACAGCGCCCATGGCGACGTAATCACAGTCGGCACGAACGACGTGACGCCGGTGGCAGGCAGCCGCGCGGCAACAGCGGCAACGGTGCGCCCGTCGCTGGTAAAGTCGTGGCCCCAGCCGCCGTTGAGCTGAAGATCGATCATGCCTGGCGCAATCACGCCGCGCGTCGTGAAGTCTGCCGCCGGGTCGGCCCCGCGCGTCACCGCCGCGACCTGGCCGCCTTCGATCTGCACTGTTGCATCGACGATCTGCGCATCAGGGAGCAGGACTGGCCCGCTGAGCATCGTCTTGTTCATGGAGCCTGTCCTTGCAAGCGCGCTGGAATTGCATAACGATGTCGACAGAGTACCACAGCTTTGTAGCGGCGGCAAACTGCTGCGACGTGGCCCACAGATGGTATACTGACCATAGATTTCTCATTTACTTCCTATGACGAAAGGCATTTTCATGTCAAGCTCGCCGCATGTTGTTGCGCTGGGCGGCGGCGGTGGCGCAACCCAGGTGCTGCGCGCGGCCCAGGCCTTCACCGACCAACTGACCGCCGTGATCGCCGTGACGGATACGGGCCGATCGACCGGCCTGGCGCGCTCGATCGGCGGCATTCCCGCGCCCGGCGACCTGCGCGCCACCATCGCGGCCTTCGCTTCCGACCAACTCATGGCCGACCTGCTGCAATATCGCTTCAGCGGCGCGGGCGTGCCGCAGCTTGAAGGCATGGCGTTTGGCAACCTGCTGCTGGCCGCGCTTTCAAATGTAACCCATGACTTCGCGCAGGCAGTCGAACGGGCGGCGCAGATGGCGGGCTGTGCGGCGCAGGTGTTGCCGGTTTCCACCGCCGACACGCACCTGTGCGCCGAACTTGCCGACGGCACGATTGTCGAGGGCGAGGTCAACGTGCGCGGCCTGAACAAGTCGCCAATCCAGCGCGTGTTCCTGCGCGACGACGCGCCCGCCTATTTGCCGGTGCTGGAGGCCATCCGCGCGGCGGATCTGGTCGTGCTCGGCCCCGGCAGCCTGTTCACGACGATCCTGGCCGGGTTGCTGCTCAGCGGCGTGGCCGACGCGCTGCGCGAGACGCGCGGGCAGGTGGTGTACGTTTGCAACACGACGACACAGCCAGGCCAGACCGACGGCTACCGAACCATTGATCATGTGCGCCGGATTGTGGAGTTGGTTGGGCCGGGCGTGGTGGACGTGGCGGTGATCAATCGCAGCCAGCCCGACCCGGCGGCGCTGCGCCAGTACGAAGCCGAGGGATTATTTCTGCTCCAGCCTGACGACGACGAAATCAATGCCATCGCCGCGCTCGGCGTGCGCCCGCTGGTGCGCGACCTGACGGAAGGCGTCGGGCAGAAACGCGCCATCTGGAACAAGCAGGACACCGTGCGGCACAGCCCCGACGCTCTGCGCGAGGTGCTGCGCGAGGTTTTGAACCACGAAGGCACGAAGAGCACGAAGGAGAATTATGAGTTATGAGTGTTGTGGTAAGGGTTTTGAACCACGAAGACACGAAGGTACGAAGGAACATGATACGTTATGCGCGTTGAGTGAAGCCATAGAAGACATTGTCATGCTGACGAAGTGAAGCATCTCTTTGATATTTGCTGTGATGCAACTCATAACTCATAATTCATACCTTATAACTCACTCTGCGTCCTCTGAGCCTCTGCGGTAAAAACTACAACTTTGTGTCCTTTGTGCCTTGGTGGTGAAACATGAGCAGACCAACACGCCTGACACGCAGCATGCTGTTCGTTCCGGCCTCGCGCCCCGACATGATCACGAAGGCCGCCCGCAGCGAAGCGGACGCCGTGTGCATCGACCTGGAAGACGCCGTCGCGCCGAACGACAAAGAACAAAGCCGCGCCAACGTCGCGCAGGCGTTCAACGAACTGGATTGGGGCGGGCGCGTGCGCATGTTCCGCATGAACGGCCTGGACACGCCATGGGCCTACCGCGACATCATCGAAGTCGTCGAGGCGGTCGGCGCGCACATCGATCTGGTCATGCTACCCAAGGCCAACCGCGCCGCCGACGTGCAGTTCGTCGATACGCTGCTGACGCAGATCGCTATGCGGCAAGGCTTGTCTAACCAGATCGGTATCGAGGCGCAAATCGAGACCGCGCAGGGCTGCATGAACGTGCGCGAGATCGCGGCGGCCTCGCCGCGCCTGGAGGCACTGATCTACGGGCCGGGCGATTACGCCGCGTCGGTGCGCATGCCGCTCGCCAGCATCGGTGAGTTCGACGCCAACGACGCTGTGTACCCCGGCCACCGCTGGCATTATGTCATGCAGTCGATTGTCGTGGCGGCGCGCGCCCATGGCCTGCGCTGCATGGACGGGCCGTTCGCTGGCATCCGCGATCAGGAGGGGTTGGAACGGGCATGCCGTATCGCGCGGGCCATGGGCTTCGATGGCAAGCAATGTATTCACCCCGGCCAACTGGCGACAGTCAACCAGATTTTCGCGCCGTCGGCTGAAGAAATCGCATGGGCTGAAAAGGTTGTCGCTGCCTACCGGCAGGCGCAGGCGGAAGGGCGCGGCGCGATCATGGTTGACGGCAAGATGATCGACGCGGCGAATATTCGCATGGCGCAGACGATTGTCGAGGCGCAGGCGTTACGATCCGCGAAGGACGCGAAGGACGCGAAGCATATGGATTAAGAACCACGGTTTTGAGGAAATCTTTGTCATGCTGAACGAAGTGAAGCATCTCGTTGACTAACCATGAGATAGTTCGCTACGCTCACCATGACAATGGTTCAACTGCGTAATTTCTAAATTTAATCTCTGCGCTTTCTGCGTCTCTGCGGTAGAACAGGAACAATACAATGACAGGCCGCTGCTACGAAGATTTCACCGTCGGCGACGTGTACCAGCACCCGGTCGGGCGCACCGTCACCGAAACTGATAACGTCTGGTTCACGCTGCTGACCGTCAACAACAATCCGATCCACTTCGACAAGCATTACGCCGCCCAGACCGAGTGGGGCCGCCCGCTGGTCGACTCGACCTTCACGCTCGCGCTGGTCACCGGGCTGTCAGTAAGCGACATATCGCAGTACGCCGTGAATCTGGGCTGGGATGCTGTGCGGCTGCCCGTGCCGGTGTTCGAGGGCGACACAATCTACGCCCAGAGCGAGGTGATCAGCATGCGCGATTCACGGTCGCGCCCGCACATGGGCATCGTCCAATTCAAAACAGTTGGCTACAATCAGGATGGCGTGATCGTGATCGAGTTCCAGCGCACGATCATGGTCTACAAGCGCGAGCATCTGCCGCAGCGCCCACAGCCGCAGCCACGGACTCCAGCAGGATAATAACCGCCGATACACGCCGATGAACGCAGATGATTATAGATACTTCCTTCATATTGAGCGAGTGAGCCGCAGATCTGAGCGCAAGCGAAGGGGAAATATCTCATAGAATACACTTTGAAGCAATGAGATGCTTCACTTCATTCAGTATGACAGGGATATTGGTTGAATAATACCAATTACTTTGATTGATTTATCGGCGTTCATCTGCATTCATCTGCGGTTTCATTAAAACTCCACCCCGGCGTCGCGCAGTTCGCGCTCTAGCTGTTCGGCGCTGGTGAAGTGGATCGGGCACATGCCGAGGATGCGCGCCACCTCAACGTTCATGGGACGGTCGTCAATGTACAGGCACTCATCGGGGCTGCGCTGGCTGATCTGCAACGCGCGGTTGTAATGTTCCGGCTGCGGCTTGACCAGGCCCAGGTAGCACGAGGTGAAAAAGGCGCTGAAGATGTCGCGCAGGCCGAAGCGCTGAATGCGGTACTCGTTCAGTTCGCGCGACTCATTATTGATCGTCATGAGTTGATAGCGCCCACGTTCACGCAGCGTGCGCACCAGCGCCAGCGTCTCCTCAATCGGCGTCGAGAGTTGTTCGATTGCTGTGCGGACATCGGCAGGCGAAAACGGGCGCGGCTCGTAGAACAGCGTCCAGTTGAGGTAATCATCGAGCGAGAGAAAGCCGCGCTCCAGGCTGTCCACGATCTGACTATGGCGGCTGTCAAACGTCTCGTAGTCGAAGCCGAATTGATCCGCAATGACGTGCCGCTGCTCATGATCCCAGCCGTTGCTCAGGCACACGCCGCCGATATCGAAAAAAAGCGTTGTAATTGCACTCATGTTGCCTCCTGATGCTATACTTGCGCTGGCATTATCTGTGCCGCTATTGAGGATGATACATTGAATTGTGATATATGATCTGTTTACGTTGTTGCTGAAACCTGTCAGGTCTGGAAGCAGGGTACTACGGTTCTCCCCTTTGCAGATCTGACAGGTTTGAACAAGGAGACATCGCATGAGCACAAGTTCCACACCGCTGCTCCAGCGCCCGGCATGGCAGGCGCTCGGCGCGCACTATCAGGACATCCGCGACGTACACCTGCGCACATTGTTTGCCGAGGACGACACGCGCGGCGAGCGGCTCGTCGCCGAGGCGGTCGGCCTGTACTTCGATTATTCCAAGCACCGCGTCACAGACGAGACGATCAGGCTGCTGGTGCAACTGGCCGAGGAGAGCGGCCTGCGCGAGCGAATCGACGCGATGTTCAGCGGCGAAAAGATCAACACCACCGAGGGCCGCGCCGTGCTGCATGTCGCGCTGCGCTCGGAGCGCGACCAGACGATCACGGTTGATGGTGAAAACGTTGTGCCGGAAGTTCACGAGGTGCTGGACAAGATGAGCGCCTTCGCCGAGCGGGTGCGCGACGGAATCTGGACCGGCTACACCGGCAAGCGCATCCGCAACGTGGTCAACATCGGCATTGGCGGCTCGGACCTGGGGCCGGTAATGGCTTACGAGGCGCTGAAGGACTACAGCGACCGCGCCATGACCTTCCGCTTCGTGTCCAATGTGGACGGCACGGACTTCGCGGAGGCGACGCGCGACCTCGATCCCGAAGAAACGCTGTTCATCGTCGCCTCAAAGACCTTCACGACGCTGGAAACCATGACCAACGCTCGCACGGCGCGCGCATGGCTGCTCGACGCGCTCCATGACGATGCGGCGGTCGCCAGGCACTTCGTGGCCGTCTCAACCAACGCCGAGGAGGTCGAGAAGTTTGGCATCGACACCGCCAACATGTTCGGCTTCTGGGATTGGGTCGGCGGGCGCTACTCGATGGACTCGGCGATCGGCCTGTCGACTATGCTGGCGATCGGGCCGGATGGCTTCCGCGAGATGCTGGCCGGCTTTCACGCCATGGACGAGCACTTTCGCAGCGCGCCGTTCGAGCAGAATTTGCCAGTGCTGATGGGGCTGCTCGGCATCTGGTACAACAACTTCTTCGGCGCGCAGACCGTCGCTGTGCTGCCCTACGACCAATACCTCAAACGCTTCCCGGCCTACCTTCAACAATTGACCATGGAGAGCAACGGCAAATCCACCACGCTGGATGGCAAGCCGGTCGAGTACCAGACCGGGCCGATCTACTGGGGCGAGCCGGGCACTAACGGCCAGCATTCGTTCTACCAACTCATTCACCAGGGCACCAAGCTGATTCCATGCGATTTCATCGGCTTCACGCAGACGCTCAACCCGCTCAGCAACCACCACAACATACTCATGGCCAACATGTTCGCGCAGGCCGAGGCGCTGGCGTTCGGCAAGACCGCCGACGAAGTCGCGGCGGAAGGCGTCAAACCGGAGCTTGTGCCGCACCGTACCTTCGAGGGCAACCGCCCGTCAAGCACGATCCTGGCCGAGCGGCTGACCCCGGAGATGTTGGGCAAGCTGGTGGCATTGTATGAGCACAGCGTGTTCACGCAGGGCGTGATCTGGCAGATCGACTCGTTCGACCAGTGGGGCGTCGAGCTTGGCAAGGTGCTGGCGAACCGCATCATTCCTGAGCTTGGCGACACCGAGCCAGAGCTGAAGCATGACAGTTCGACCAACGCGCTGATTCGGCGCTACCGGGAAGGAAGAGGGCAGAAGTAAAAGAAACCGCCGATGAACGCAGATGAACGCCGATAGTAACTCTATTAGGGAGCCGATGATCACCATGTCATTCCGAACGAAGTGAGGAATCTCTTCAGAGAGATTTCTCGCTCCGCTCGAAATGACATGCGCGTCTAACATTTATTTGATTTTTCTATCAAAAATACGCTATGACACAAGCATCAAACACAATCGAGGTGTATCTGGAGCAGGGAACCAAGCGCACTTTTGCTGGCGCGCTTGAGTGGCCGGGCTGGTGCCGCAGCGGACGCGATGAAGCTGCGGCATTGCAAGCCATGATCGGCAGCGGCCCGCGCTACGCCAGCGTGCTCCATGCCGCGCACATCGCCTTCCATGCTCCGGCTGATATTGCTGAACTGACCGTGGTGGAGCGGCTGCCCGGCACCACCACCACCGATTTCGGCGCGCCGGATGCTGCGCCGTCTCGCGACATGCAGCCGTTTGACCAGGCAGAATTTGAGCGTTCCGAGAAATTGCTGCGCACCTACTGGCAGGCGTTCGACCGGGCGGCGCAGGCGGCAACCGGCAAGCAGTTACGCAGCGGGCCGCGTGGTGGCGGGCGCGATCTGGACAAGATGACCGAGCATGTGCTCGGTTCCGAACAAAGCTACCTGCGCGCGTTGGGATGGAAGCTCCAAAAACACAACCCGGCAAGCCTGAGCGAGGAACTCGAACGCACGCGGCAGGCCGTGCTCGATGCGCTGGCGGCAGCCACACACGGCGAACTACCCGAGCGCGGGCCACGCGGCCGAGTGCTTTGGAAGCCACGCTATTTCGTGCGTCGCGCGGCCTGGCATGTACTCGATCATGTGTGGGAAATTGAAGATCGGGTGATATGAGCGGACGAACGGGAGCAGTAGGAACCGCAGATGAACACAGATGAAACCATTACAACCTACCTCAAACTTCTTGGAATTACCAATTATATTCCGGATACATCGACCACATATCTTCAAGGGATACATCTGCAACAGTTATGGAGGGCATTCCAAGAGTTTTCCCGAATCCCTCTCGAATGCCAGTCGCAAATCTTCAGTTTTGAATATCACTATAGTGAGTTGGAAAAGACACTATCTATCATATTTCGGCGTAATTTCTACATTCCATTTGAGGACGACCCGGACGCTCTTTGCCCTCTTTGTTTTGAAGTAGGTGCAAACTACTTTATTGCACAACCTCTCAACTACGAATATATCTTCTTTATCACTGAAGTAGAGACAGATTTAAATTGGGCTATTCATATTTATTGCAACGAGGTCGAGAAATATCGTCCTTACTGGGAACCTTTTCTGGACATTAATCCATCGGAAGCATACGTGTTTCAGTAAAAACCCTTGATCATCATGCGCACCTTCATCCGTCTTAAAAATCAGCGGCCCCGCAAGCTACCGCCCGAGTTCGGCGACATCAGTGACATTCGCTACGCCGATGACCTTGTGGCGACGTTTTTGCAGCGCTTCACGCGGCCCGGCGATGTCGTCTTCGACCCCTTTGCGGGCTTCGGCACCACGCTGCTCGTCGCTGAGGCGATGAACCGCGCGGCATGGGGCGTCGAGTTCGATGAGCAGCGCGTCCAGTACATCCGCTCGCAATTGCATGCGCCAGAGCACATTATTCATGGTGACTCGCGCGAGCTTGCGCGGTACGATCTGCCGCTGTTCGACTTCTCGATCACCTCGCCGCCGTACATGACCGAACACGACGATCCGATGCACGCGCTGGCGAACTACAGCACACCAACCGAAGGCTACAAAACGTATCTTCAGCAGCTACAAACAATTTACAAACAAATGCTCCCGTTGATGAAATCAAATGCAAAAGTCGTGCTGGAAGTGTCAAACCTGAAAAGCGAGAGTGGCGTCACCACGCTGGCATGGGATGTAGCGCGGGCCATCGGGGCAGTGCTGCGCTTCGAGGGCGAGATTGTGATCGGCTGGGACCACTACGATTACGGCTATGATCACAGCTATTGCCTGGTGTTCAGCCAGCCCCAGGATTGACAGCTACGCGCCGCGCCGCACAATCAGGTCGGTGATGCGCGCCACCCGCTTCATCGAGGCCACGTCATGCACGCGCACAATATCGGCTCCCCGGTCGATCAGCAGCGCCATGGCGGCGGCAGTTCCTTCGACGCGCTGATCAGGGGGCAGTTGCAGGGCGCGTCCTGTAAAACCTTTGCGCGATGGGCCAACCAGAATCGGGTAGCCAAGCGCCTGCAACTCATCCAGCCGATCGACCAGCACGTAATTAAGCTCGGCGTTTTTGCCGAAACCAATGCCGGGATCCACAATGATTCGCTCGGGCGCGACGCCCGCCGCCAGCGCAAGATCAATCAATTCCTGCAATTCGCGCATGATGTCCGCCATGAGGTCGCCATAATCCAGGCCGATGTATTGATTTCCGACCGCCACCTGCTGAATAGCCTCGCCTGGCCGAATGCGATTGTGCATGAGGACAACCGCCACGCCGCTTTCGGCAACGACGCGCGCCATGCCCGCATCCATCCTAAGGCCCCAGACATCATTAATGATCGTCGCGCCAGCCGCTACGGCCTGACGCGCCACTTCGGCTTTGTAGGTATCGATTGAAATCGGCACCTGCATAACGTCGGCCAGCGCGCGGATCACCGGCACGACGCGGCGCAATTCTTCGTTGAGTGGAACGGGCTGGCTGCCCGGACGCGTGGATTCGCCGCCGATGTCCAGTATGTCGGCACCGGCTTCGACCTGCGCGACGGCGCGCGCCACCGCCGCCGTGATCCAATCATCCGACGCCAGCACGCCGTCGCCCGAGAAGGAATCTGGCGTCACGTTCAGGATGCCCATGAGATAGGTTTGGCGGCCCCAGTGAAATGTCGCTGGCCCGATGACAAGTTCGGTTGAGCGCGGCATGATGTATCTTTCTTGCTCGGCGTGGCTCGGGATGACGCGCACGATTCCAGCATGGCCGAGCCGCTGCGCCAGCGTTTCCACAGGCTCATCGTAGCCCGGCAGCACAAGGTCGGGCGCGATCTCGGCCAGCGGCTCCAGCACGAATGCGCGCTCGGCGATCAGCGGGTGCGGGATCGTCAAATCCGGCTGTTCGACGCGGCGGTCGTCATAGGCAAGAATATCTATGTCAATCGGGCGCGGACCGTAGCGCGGCCCAAAGGCGCGGCCCATGCGCTGCTCGATGCCCTTTACGAAGCGCAGCAGATCGTCGGGCGCAAGCTCCGTGCTGCCGTGGAGCGCAAGATTCAGAAAGCGCGGCTGGTCGGTGACATAGGCCGGCTCGGTTTCGTACATCGACGAGATGCGCGCCACACGCACGTTTTGCCGAAGCTGGTCGATTGCGTCAAGCAGATGCGCGCGCCGGTCGCCGAGATTGCTGCCGAGCGCGAGATAGATTGGAACAGGCGGCATGGCTCTTTTCATTATCACTAGAGCAGTAGTCGTATTGAACAACTGCTCATGCACAGGAACATCACGTTCCCATGATACATGAAATCGCATGATGAGCTATGTGGAGCGCGGCATGAGAGGGAAACTGGCCTGCTGTCAGCCAAGATACGCCCGGCGCACGCGGTCGTCCTGCAGCAGCTCCGCGCCGCGCCCGCTGGTGGTGATCTGGCCCGTTTCCAGCACGTAGCCACGGTCGGCATGTTGCAGCGCCAGATTCGCGTTCTGCTCGACCAGCAGGATCGTTGCGCCAGTGGCGCGCAGGTCGTCGATAATGCTGAAAATCTCGCGCACGATAATCGGCGCGAGGCCCAGGCTCGGCTCGTCGAGCAGCAGCAGGCGCGGGCGGCTCATGAGCGCGCGGGCGATAGCGAGCATCTGCTGCTCGCCGCCGGACAGCGTCCCGGCAAGTTGCGCGCGGCGCTCTTTGAGGCGCGGAAAGCGCTGGAATTGCCGCTCGATGTCGGCTTGTACCTCGGCCTTGTCGGCGCGGGTGTACGCGCCGAGCAGCAAGTTATCGTACACGCTCTGGCGGGCCAGCATGCGCCGTCCTTCAGGACTCTGCGCGATGCCGCGCCGCACCACCTCGTCGGGGCGCAGCCGGGTGATGTCATGATCATCGTAGATAATCTGCCCGGCGCGCGGGTTGACGATCCGCGAGATCGCGCGCAGTGTTGTGCTTTTGCCCGCGCCGTTCGCGCCGATCAGCGTGACCACCTCGCCGGGATACACCGCCAGACTCACTGCTTGCAGCGCCTGAATGCCGCCATAGTTCACCGATAGATTGCGAACTTCAAGCAGCGGCGTCTCCATGGGAGTGGAATCGGCGGGCGTTGAATCGGGCATGGCGCGCATCATCACTCTCCCAGGTAGGCTTCAATCACGGCCCGGTCATTCTGCACCCGGGCCGGGTCGCCAAGCGCGATCAGCTTGCCGAAGTTCAGCACGGCGATCCGCTCGCACAGCCCCATGACGAGCGGAACGTGATGCTCGATCAGGATCACCGTCAGGTTGAAGCGGGCGCGAACGTCACGAATGAAATCGCTCAATTCCTGCTTTTCGTTTGGATTCATGCCAGCCGCTGGCTCGTCCAGCAGCAGCAGGCGCGGCTCCAGCGCCAGCGCGCGCGCAATCTCCAGCCGCCGCTGATCGCCGTAGGGCAGGGTGCGCGCCTCGACATGCGCGCGAGCGCTCAGTCCAACTAATTCCAGCAACTCGAACGCCCGGCGGCGCGTTTCGCGCTCTTCGGCGCGGGCGGGCGGCAGGCCGAAGATGCCGCGCATCAGGCTGCTGCGGGTGTGAATGTGCCGGGCGATCATGACATTTTCCAGCACCGACAACGTGCCGAAGAGTCGCACGTTCTGGAACGTGCGGGCGATACCGCGCTTAGCGATGCGGTACGGCTTTTCGCCAGTGATATTTTGACCGTAGTACAACACTGCGCCGCTCGACGGCTGAGTCAGGCCGGTCAGCATGTTGAACAGCGTGGTCTTGCCCGCGCCGTTCGGCCCAATCAGGCCAAATATTTCGCCGGGCCGCACATCGAACGACACGTTGTTCACCGCCACGAGGCCGCCGAACTGGCGTGTCAGACCTTGAACGTGAAGCACGCTCTGAACTGGCGCGGATGGGGCAGCATGGTTCATGGTTGCCGATGGTTGCGTCATACATGCTCCCGCAGCGGCGGCTCGTCGCTGGCTGGCTGCTCGGCAACGGGCGGAGCGGCAGCGCGGCGCGGCCCGATCCCAAGCAGGCGCGGCGTGATCAAGCCTTGCGGAAAGAAGATCGTGCTGAGCGCCAGCAGCAGGCCATAGATAATCGTGCGTCCATCGGCCAGAAACTGCGCGACGCCGGGCGGCAATAAGCCAATGCCAGCCAGCGAGCGCAGCAGTTCCGGCAGCGCGGTCAGCACCAGCCCGCCGACAATAGGCCCGACAAATGTGCGCGAGCCGCCAATCAGCACAAATGCCAGCACATTGATGCTCGTATCGAACGTTCCCTGGCGCGCGTTCCATGTATTGAGCAGGTGCGCGCTGAGCGCGCCGACCACGCCCGCCACAATTGCGCCGAGCGTGAACGCCAACACTTCGTAGTACGTCGGGTTGATGCCCATGGCGTCGGCGGCGAGCTCATCCTCGCGCAGCGCGACAAATGCGCGCCCGGCCCGAATGCGCTCCAGCCGGTACACGAACCAGCCGCTGATCAGCAGCAGCGGCAGCGCCAGCCACATGTACTCGATCTGCGTCCCGAACGGCTGCGGGATATTGAACACGCCAACCGCGCCGCCCGTGACCGGCTCAAAGGCTTGCACCAGCGACAGCACCCGCACGATCTCGACGAACGCGATTGTAGCCAGCGCCAGGTAGATGCCGCGCAGCCGCAGCGCCGGGATGCCGACCAGCACGGCCAGCACGCCCGACACCAGCCCGGCGGCGATCATCTCCAGCACGACCAGCCAGACCGGGTAGAGGCCGCTGTCAATCGGAAAGAGTTTGGTCGACATGTACGCGGCGATATAGCCGCCAATCGCATAAAAACCGGGACTGGCGAGCGATAGCTGCCCGGCCATGATCGGCAGGTAGAGCGAAAGCGCGAGTACCGCCGCCAGGATCATCGAGACGAGCAGGAAGCCGTTGTCAACGAAAAAAGCTGCCATAATAGCCTTTAAGAGCGCCGAGCGTCGAGCATAAAGCGGAAAGCGTAGAACGCCGCCAGACCATGGACGATGACGATGAATGATGGAACCAGAGAACCGAGAACTCCTCATAAGTTCCCTTAGTTCCTATAGTTCCCTGCCACTTGCCACCTTGTCTCCTTGTCTCCTGCTCTGCGTTCTGCGTTCTGCGTTCTACGATCTTCAGGTTACACCTTCTGCACCACGGCGCGCCCAAGCAGCCCCTGTGGACGCGCGAGCAGCATGATAAATAACAGTGCGAACGCAATCGCATCTTTGTATTCGACATACGCGGGCGGCACGAACGCCTCGATCAGGCCGAGCAGCAAGCCGCCAACCACCGCGCCGGGAATGTCGCCCAAACCGCCGAGGATGATCACGGCCAGGCCCTTCAGACCGAACGCGATGCCGAAGTATGGCCCGGCGATGCTGACGCTCAGCCCGATCAGCGTGCCAGCCACCGCGCCGATAAAGCCGCTGATGAAAAAGGTCAGGCGGATGAGCTGGCCGGTGTTGATGCCGAGCAAGCTCGACGTGGTCGCGTCTTCGGCGATAGCCCGCAGCGCCCGCCCAAGTGTCGTGCGATTCATGATAAATGTCAGCGCCACGACGATCAATATGGAGGCGATGAAGATCACGATCTGCACCGTGCGCACCGGCACTGGCTGCGTCGCGCTGCCGAAATTTACGGCGGGCGGCAACCCGCCGAGCACATTGCCGGGATAGGAAAAATTCTCCGCGCCGACGAGATATTGAATAATATTGACAATTGCGATAGTCACGCCCAGGCTGGACACCAGCGTGAGCAACGGATCGGCGCCGCGTTCACGCAGCGGGCGGAAAAACGCGTATTCGATTCCGATGCTGACCAGCCCGGCCAGCGCCGCGCCGACGATGAGCGCCAGCCAGAACGGCAAGCCGAACGGCAGCCCCTGATTCGCCAGCAGCCCGTTGAATCCAAACCGCGCGCCGGTCAGCGTGTAGGTGAAGTACGCGCCGAGCGTAAACACGGCGGCCTGCGCGAAGTTAATGATGCGCAGGATCGAAAACACAAGCGTGTAGCCGAGCGCAAAAATCGCGTAGACGCCGCCGATCGCCAGGCCGTTGAGCGTGTTCTGCAGAATCAGGGTCGTGTTCATTGGAGTTATGAGTTATAAATTATGAGTTGTGAGTTGTGAGTTATGAGTTGTGAGTTATGAGCCATATAATTGCTCAATATTGATAACTCAACACTCACAACTCATAACTCATAACTTCTAAAACGCCTACTGCAAGAACTGGAATGTGCCGGTCGTGCCATCAGGGTTCATTTTGATCTGCGCGACGTAGAACTGCTTCTGATTGACATCAGCGCCACCGTCAGGCACATCTGTGAATGAAATCTCGCCCAGCGGCGTCTGGTACGTCCCCGATTGAATCTGCTGGTTCAGCGCAGTGCGGAGCGCGCCAAGGTCCATCTGCGCGAGCGGGCTCTTCTTGTCGAGCGCGGCCAGCGCTTCAACCGCAACCTGCACGGAAGCAAACGCCTGTGCGGGAATCTGGCCCGGCTCGATGTTCTTCTGCGCCTTGTACGCGCTGACCCAATCCTTGTTGATCGGCGTGTCCAGCGAAGGGCTGTACGCCTGCGCGACCAGAATACCGTCACACTGCGCCTGGCAGATCGTGTAAATGCGCGAGGTGTTAAAGCCATTGCCGCCCACGATCAATCCCTTGTAGTCAAGCTCGCGCAATTGCTTGACCAGATTGCCGCCGTCCGAAGCCAGGCCGGAGATAATAATCAGATCAGGCTGCGCGTTGAGCATGGCCGTGGCCTGCGTGGTGAAATCGGTATCTTTCGTGGAAAAGGTCTGCACCGTGACCAGATCGAGTTTGAAGGTGTCCGTGACAGCGTGCTGGAATGTGCCGGTTTCGGACTTACTGAACGCATCGTCCTGCGCAAACCCGACCGCGACCTTCTTGATATTCGGGTTAATCTTCAGCGCGGCCTGGATCGCGTTCGGCGCGACGGATGCGATTGGCGCGGAGACGCGCGTGACGTACTCGCCAATCTGCGGGATGCCGTTGGCCGTGTTCGACGGCGCGAGCACCGGCACCTTGGCCTGCACCGCAATCTTGTCGGCGGCAAACGCCTGCTGCGACAGCGTTGGACCGACGATCGCGACGACCTTATCGTTGTTGATCAGCGTCTGGAAGGCATTGATCGCTCCGGCTTCGTCACCGCCGGCATCCTGAAATACAAGCTTGATCGGGCGACCATTCACGCCGCCTTTTTTGTTAAAATAATCTTCGGCAATCTTTGCGCCATCAACCTGATCCTGGCCCAACAACGCGACATTGCTGCTCTGCGCGAGCGCAACGCCAACCGGAATCGGCTCACCTGATGCCGCGCTGCCGGAAGCGCCCGACGCCGCGCTGCCTGACACAGCCGTAGGAGCGGACGACTCAGACCCGGAAGCATTTGTGTTCGACGAGGACGACGCAGCATTAGACGTATTTGCGTTGGACGACTCAGACCCGGAAGCATTTGTGTTCGACGAGGACGACTGCCCGGTGGTTGGCGCTGAGGTTTGGCCGCAGGCGCTCAGCAGCAGGGCCAGAACGACAAGCAACCACGAAAAACGAACGGTGATACGTGCCATGCACTTCCTCCTTAGCATCTCCAACGATGCGCATTAACGGCAACTCTATGGGTCTCCGCCAGGATCAACGAATCGCTCCTGTACGAGCAGGAATTAAGTATGTAACGATTGGCTCAGTGTACAATCGGGGAGAAAGGAATGCCACATCCTACCACATTGTTCGAGTTTTGCAACTGGTTTTGTACATCCATCGACATGTGCGCTCATGGGCGGGCAAGCCGCAGCGGCGGCGCGAAATCTGCTGTTTCTCTGTGTCCCCTGTGGTAAAAATACCTGTGTGATTGCAGGAATAGCCGTTGCACAGGAATCCTGGAGGAGAGTACCCCATGACAGCAAAGAAAGTCGCCATGGTGACGGGCGGCGCGCGCAGGCTGGGCAAAGCAATCGCGCTGGCGCTGGCCGAGCATGGCTTCAACATCGCGCTTCACTATCACCACTCTGTCGACGAGGCCCAACGCACCGCCGACGAACTGCGCCAGCGCGGCGCGGAAGTGGTGCTGGTGCAGGGCGATCTTTCAGTGGTGCGCGAGGTCGAGCGCGTGGTGGATGAGGCCGCCGCCGCATGGGGCCGGTTGGACGTGCTGATCAACAGCGCGGCGATTTTCTTCCGCACACCGCTCGGTGAAGTGCAGGAGGAACAGTGGGACGCGCTGCTCACCACCAATTTGAAAGGGCCATTCTTCTGCGCGCGGCGGGCGGCGCGCGCCATGCGGCCAACGGGCGGCGTGATCGTCAACTTTGCCGACACCGGCCTTGACATGGCGTGGAAGGACTACACGCCCTACCTGATTAGCAAGGCCGGCATCGCGCAGATGACCTACGGCATGGCGAAAGAACTTGCGCCCGCCATCCGCGTGAATGCCATCGCGCCCGGAGTTGTGCTCATGCAGGAAGATGCTACCGAGGAGCAGATTCAGCGGGCCGCCAACAGCACGCTGCTCCGGCGCATCGGCGGCGCGGAGTCCATTGTAGATGCGGTATTATATCTTGTGCATGCTGAGTACGTGACCGGCGTGGTGCTGCCGGTGGACGGCGGCCAGCGCTGGAAATAAGTGTAAGGAGATGACCATGAGCGAGATCAATGAAGACCAATTTAACGCCGACATGCGCAAATTTTTGAAAACATTTGGCGTGACGGCCCAGCGTGAAATCGAGAAAGCGGTGCGCAAAGCGGTGGACAGCGGCCAACTGGCCGATGCCTCATCTGTGACGGCGCGCGCGCGCCTCGAAGTCGAAGGCACCGACGTCAATCTCGTGATCGAGGAGCCGCTGCGAATTAAATAATAACATGATCTTTCACAAAATATTGAGCCGTAGCAGCACCCCTCGTGGGTGCTGCCGACCAGCATAAAGCCGGTCACTACAATTCCCGATCATT
>DASTWM010000265.1:0-5027 GCA_035765855.1 Roseiflexaceae bacterium | reverse complement strand
AAAAAAGTAATCGCCTAACATCAACGCCACGCCGTTGTCCCAGCGGGTATGCACCGTCACGCGCCCGCGCCGCCGGTCGGCATGGTCCACCAGATCGTCGTGAATCAGCGACGCGCCGTGAAGCAGCTCCACCGCGGCGGCAGGGTGAATCGCACGGTCAAGATGATAGTCACCCAGGCGGGCAGACAGCAACACCAGCGCCGCGCGCAGCCGCTTGCCACCAGCGGCAACCGTATAGGCTCCCGATTCCGCCAGCAGTTGCGAGCGCGACGTGGTGCGTTCAAGCAGACGTCGCTCGACCGCCGCCAGGTCGTCGGCAATGCCGACCCGGCGAAAAATTTCGTCAAGGCCAGGAACCACCGCACGCCGCTGTTCGATAAGTGTGCTTGTTTTTTCTCTACGCTGCAATGTAGAAAGGGCCATTACGCCCGCCTTTCAGAAATCTCAAGAATCTGTTGTACAGTGAGACTATGTTAAATATATCACAATCTCTTTTCAACGTCAATGAAAATGCTTTGTATCTCGTGATACCGCGCAATCGCAACGCATAGAACAACGAAAAGCCAGGACGAGCATGCTGTTATTGTCGCGCGTTGACGCTTTACGGCCAGGTGCATGATTATGAACGCCACGCACATACACTATTCATGGTACGTATTACAGCGCTTTCTGGTTCTCCCGCACGGTTTCTAACCGTCCAAGGTGGCATGCTTCGCTCAGGCTTACCAGATACGGCAGATCGTCGCCGTATTCGATCACGCTGACGCTGGCATTGGTGACCCAGATGCGATTGATCCGGTCCATATTCATGCCGAGCGCATCGGCGACAAGGATTTTGACCACGACATCGTGCGTTGAAATAAGAACATTCTTGTCAGTATACTTTAGCAACAACTGTTCCTTGAAATCGAGCACCCGCTTGAGGATGTTGCTGAAGCTTTCGCCGCCTGGCATCTGCGCGCGGGTCGGGTGGGCGCGCCATTCGCGCAGCCCATCGCCATAGCGTTCGATGACATCGTCTGGCATGAGCCCCTGCCACTCGCCATGATGAATTTCGAGCAGCGCTGGCTCGGTATAAAACGGCACATTGGGATGAAAGCGCGCGATCGCCTGAGCGGTGCGGGCGGCGCGCTGAAGCGAGCTGGCAAAGATAACGTCAATTGGCTCTTTTTGAAGGCGCTCGGCCAGGGCGTCGGCCTGCTGCAAACCGAGATCCGAGAGCGGCGCGTCGGCCTGTCCCTGGTAGCGCCCAATTCGATTCCATTCGCTTTCGCCGTGGCGAACAATGATAAGTCGCATATGTGTGCTCCTGACTCATGCTACATAATTCACAGTGATAAAGCTCATTCCGCACCATCCCCACATCATGGATGTGCAGATGGTGAAAAACCACGCGCATTATAGCCGAAATAGCGTTCACAGGCGCACAGGTGTGGTACCATGGCGATAGCGAATGAGAAGCATGCC
Organism: Roseiflexaceae bacterium; assembly: GCA_035765855.1. GTDB lineage: Bacteria > Chloroflexota > Chloroflexia > Chloroflexales > Roseiflexaceae > DASTWM01. The sequence continues at coordinate 3,560 of DASTWM010000265.1, read as the reverse complement.
GCATTCTCAATGATAGAAGGAGCGTGAAGGCTCATGTCAGACTCTCAGGTAACGGTGGTGCGGCCACCGCAGACCCTTGCGGACGTTGCAACGCAGCGCTTTGTAGCGCTGGCGAAAAGTGAAATCACGGCGCGCGGGCGCTTCAGCGTGGCGCTGTCAGGCGGCAGCACGCCCCGCGCCATGTTCAAACTGCTTGCGTCGCCAGAGTACCGCGACGCGATTGCGTGGGACAAGGTGTTCGTGTTCTGGGGCGATGAGCGCTGTGTGCCGCCCGACGATGAGGAGAGCAACTACCGCATGGCGCGCGAAACGCTGCTTGATCATGTGCCGCTGCCCGCCGCCAACATCTTTCCGGTGCCGACGGTTGGCAGCACGCCCGAAGCAGCCGCACACGCCTATGCGGAAACGATTACGGCCTTTTTCGGCAGCGAAACGCCGCGCTTCGGCTTGGTTCTGCTCGGCATGGGGCCGGATGGTCATACTGCCTCGCTGTTCCCCGGCCAGCCGGAGCCACGCGCGCCCCGCGATGCGTTGGTCATCGCAGTGCATGATTCACCCAAGCCGCCGCCGGATCGCATCTCTTTCACCTATCGGCTGATCAACGCCGCAAATTATGTGCTGTTTTTAGTCGGTGGCGCGGACAAAGCCGCAACCGTGCGGCAGGTGCTCGAAGGGCCGCGCCGCAGGGCCGATTTGCCGTCGCAGGGTGTGCAGCCGGAAGGCACATTGGAGTGGCTGCTGGACGAAGCAGCCGCGCAGGAGCTACATCAACCGTGAAGCACGTTGCTCGCCAAACCGTATCTGAAACGTCAACGTTTAGCCAGTTGCGGAGCCTGTTGGACGCAACCGAGCGCCAGGTTGTGATCATGCGGGAAACGCCCAACGGCGTGCGTGAGGTTATTCAGAACGTCGACCGCATTGACCAGCTGCTTGCCGAGCTTGCCAGCCCGCTCTACGACACGCGGGCTGAGGAAGGCCGCGCCGAATCGCTGCACAAGCGGCTCGAACGTGATGCGCCGAAGGTGGCAAAGCTGGTTCGTACGCACGGCCATGCTGCCGCGCTCGCAGATAGCCCAACCTGGAACGATATTGCAGCGACTGCGACCGCAACGCGCCAGCGTCAGCAGCGGCGCTGGCTGATTGGCAGTGCGGCAGCCATCATTGTGGCTTTTCTGCTGTTTGTGGTTGTGCCGTGGATCTTCCCGCCGACGCCGCAAGCCAACACGACGCCGATCATGCAGGACGCGGCAGAGGGCAATATCGGGTTGGCGCTCCAGGCCGCCAATGCCGAGCGCACGCGCGTACCAACCGATCCGTCCGGCGCGCTGTGGGCCGGCGCGCTGTATTTTAAGCAGGGCAACAAAGAAGCGGCCACAGCGGCATGGAACGAGGCGCAGCAACTTACCGGCGACGATGGCGCGTTTTACTTCGACCGCGCGAATGTGCTGACACAGCTTGGCGAGTTCGATGCCGCGCAGGAGGACGCTCAACGCCTGATTGCCATGCCGGATCGGGCGGCGTATGGTTATTACATACGCGGCGCAATTGCCGAGGCGCGCGGCCAGACCCAGCAGGCGCTCCAGGATTACCAGCAGGCCGCCACGCTGGCTGATCAGGCCAATAATCCGCAGCTTACTGTCACGGCGCGCACGCGCATGGGCTATTTGCTGCAAGGTGGTGGTGCAGCGCTGCCGGCCTCCACACCGAGCCAGTGACAGATGAGTAGGTTGACAAGAAAATTGGAACTAAAGGAACTGTAGGAACTGATGAGTTTCCACAGTTCCTCAATTCTCCGCGTTCTCGGTGCCTCTGCGATTAAAATTTTTCGGGAAACAACTCTTCTGTCTCAGCTCGTGTCTTCCGGCGCGCCTCAATCGTGCGTTCCTGCGCGCCCATGGCCTTGTAGAAGGCCGCGTCGTAGGGCCGCGTGCGGACGACGACCGGCATGGGGACGGCATGGCCGAGCACCATGGCTTGCTGGCGCGTGTCGAGGCTGGCCAGCACGGCCTTGAGGCTGCTGCTACCGCTCACGCCAGTGAACACCGCGTCAATATCTTTGTCATCGTTGAGCAGCGCCGTGATGCGGCTGCCAAGCTGGCTCATGACCTCGGAATCGATCGAAGATGGGCGCTGGTCCACCACCAGCAGCGTCACGCTGTATTTGCGCAACTCACGAGCAATCGTGCCGAAGATCGTCTGGCGGGCCGTCGCTGGATTGAGGAACTTGTGCGCTTCTTCAATCGTGATCATGAGCGGCTGTGGGCGGTCGCCAGCATTCTGGGTGCGCAGATAATGCTCGGTTTGCTGCACCCAGCGGTTGCGAATGCGGCGCGTTAAAATGTTCGCCACCAGCATGTACGACAGTCCATCGCCGTAGCGCCCAAACTCCAGCACAATATGTTTGCCGTGTGAAAGCGCGTCAATCATGCGGTCAATCACATTGGCATTCATGGTGTCCTTCACGAAGCCCAGCCGCGCAACCTGCTCCAGTTTGCGCTTCAGCGCGCTGATCGCGCCCGCGTGCGCTCCGGCGCTCTCCGCGAACTCCTTGATCTGCTCGGCGTCCATCGCAAGCAGCGCCTTGAGCCAGCCATCGTGGAAGCGATCCACCAGCAGGTAGGCCGACTCGGCGGCGGTCGGGTTGAGGTTCAGTTCGTCCTTGATGATCTCGATGTCGGCGACCTCGATCTGGTTCATGCCGATAACAACTTCCTCATCCACCGCGACGCCACGGTTGCGCGAGGAGGCCGGATCGAGCGAATACACCAGCACCTGCGCGCCGAACAGTTGTCGCAAGCCTTTCACGAACGTGCCATCCTCTGACGACGCGGAGTGGCCGTACTCGCTGTGCATGTCGAAAATAAGGTTGGAGGCCACGCCCGCTTTAATTGCGCCGCACAGCAGCAGCCGCGTCAGAAAGCTCTTGCCAGTGCCTGACTTGCCGAACACGCCATTGGAGCGCTCAACGAAGCGCTCAAGGTCAATGCAGACCGGCACATCCATGTCGAGCGGGCGGCCAATCTCGAAGTGCGTCTTGTCCTCCGCGCCGAAGATACGCGCAAAATCCTGCTCGTCGGCCTCAAGCACCGGCGCGAAGTGGCGCGGCACCGTCTTGACCGGGCGCAGACCCGCGCTGAGATCATGCGGCAGCGCAAGCATGGGCTTCAGCGTGATCGCGCCGTAGGTCGAGGTGCCAGCCAGCACGTCATGAAAGAAGGGATCGCCGCTCGGCGGGTCGGCCAGCACTTTCTGATTGGTGGCTTCCAGAATCACGTCGGTGATCATGGAGAAAAAGACGTGCCGCTCGCCGTCGATCACGACGAATTTGCCGACCGCCATATCTTCAACACTGCCGTCGCCGTCGAGGCGGGCGCTCAGCCCTTCAACGAGCGATCCGCTGGTGACAAGGCCCAGCCGTGGTCGTGAGAACAATTCCATGGGTTGCTCCAATGTACGCTGCACAGTCGTACATGCGTTCGTACGTTCTGCCTCAACTATAGCATCAAGTCCGTTGCTGTCAAGCCGCGAGGTTGGTATACTTCACGTAGCAAGTGTTGAGT
>DASTWM010000264.1:0-4812 GCA_035765855.1 Roseiflexaceae bacterium | reverse complement strand
TGCTGCTCACGCGGCGATAGCTCTGGCAGCCGGGCCAGCGTGCGCTCCAGTTCAGCAGCGCGAATCGCCTCGGCGCGCTCGCGCAAGGCCCGGATCGTCGGCACGACGCGCTGAGCCGACCACCACTGGGAAAACTTGGCCGCCTCGCCTTCGAGCAGTTCTTCCGCCCTGACAATTTCTGCCATGCGCGCAGCACGATTGGCTTCAGAAACAGCCTGCATGTCATCAATATCAAACAGGCGCACATGCGGCAGCGTCGCCGCCTGCTGGTCAATATCACGCGGCACTGCCAGGTCGAGCAGCAGCAGCGGGGCGCTGCGCCCGGCAGTCGCGCGCTCAATCGTCGCGCTGTCGAGCACAATCTCGGGTGCGGAGGTGCAGCTAATCACAACGTCGCTCGCGCGCACGGCCTGCTCCAATTCAGCAAACGGCGCGGCGGCGACGCCGTATTGCTCGGCCAGCGCAGCCGCCCGCTCATACGTCCGGCTGAGCACGCGAATAGCGATCATCCGGTCACTATGCAGGTGCTTGAGCGCCAGTTCGGCCATGCGGCCCGCGCCGACCACCGTCACATGCTTGCCATGGAAGCTGCCAAGCGTCTGCCGGGCCAGATCGAGCGCCACCGACACCACCGAGACCGGCGTGCGGGCGATGCCAGTCTGCGTGCGCACCAGTTTGCCCGCCGCCAGCGCGCTTTGCAACAGCCGATGCAGCACGTTCCCCAGCATGCCCGCGTCGTTTGCGGCGTTCATGGCGGCCTTGATCTGTGCCATGATCTGATCTTCGCCCAGTACCATCGAATCAAGTCCGGCCGCCAGACGAAAAATGTGATGCGCGGCATCATCACCGGTCAGCGTGTACACATGCGGCAGCAGTTCGTCGGGCGTAAGACGCTTCCATTCCAGTAAAAATTGGCGCAGGGCGTATTCATCATGAGGCGCATCCACAATGCCGCAAACCTCCACCCGATTGCATGTTGAAATGATGAAACCTTCATCGGCAAACGCCCGCAGCCGCTGGAGCGCATCGGGCAGATCGGCGGCGGCGCAGGCCAGCCGTTCGCGCAGGGCGAGCGGGGCAGTGCGCTGATGAAGGCCAGTGATAACAAGTTGCACGTGATCAAACCTCTCAAAACTGTCAGGGCATGCGGCTATCGCTGCCGTCACCTCGCTCGTGTCCTGCTACAACACCCAGCAAGAGCGTATCCATGAAGCGGTCCACGCGCCCGTGTATGTCCATCCATTCGGCCATATCACCGGCGTGTGTCACCGGCGGCAGCGGCACAGCATACTGGGCATGCACATTACGGAACAACAAAAACGCCTCGACCGTGTCGTACATGCTGACGCCAGCAGCGCGCGCCTCTGCGCCGTAGTTCATTCCGACGGCGCGCGCTTCATCCAGAAAGCGCTCTTCCTCATCCCGGCGCTTGACATACTGAATCAGCACGCCCAGCAGCCGCTGCCCAAGCTCGCGCATGCGCTGAGAAGCCGGGCGGGTGGCGAGCCGCAAATGCCATTCGCGGCTTTCGATTTCCCGCTCGTCGTCCTCGACCCCGGCGGCTGGCTGGGTTGCCGCCTCGTCTGGCAACGTCTGCGCGAGGTGCAGGATCGCGGCGCGCGAAAAGCGCCGATGCCCGCCCAGCGTGCGCTTCACCGGCACGCGCCCGGCGTCGGCCCAGCGCCGCACCGTGGACGTCGCCATGCCGAGCAGATCGCTCGCCTCTTGCAGCGTTACCCATTCGTCAGCGGATGTGTCAGAAGCTGTTGTGTTCGCGCTTTTTGAATCTTTCAAAGCTTTCATTTATAAACGCGAGACCTGTCAGGTCAGCACGCTCGTACTGTCATGTTCATCCGCATGCGTTTCGCCACAAACCTGACGGGTTTGAATAGACATGAACGCCTGCTCAGCCGCTTCCTGGGCCTGCCGTACACAATCTGGAATACCGACGCCGCGATACGCGCTGCCAGCCAGGAACAGGCCCGGCGGGCAGCGCGCGGCGATGCGCTCCACGCGCTCCAGGTGGCCAAGGTTGTACTGCGGGTTAGCATTCCACCAGCGATACACGCGGCTCCACACCGGCGTCGCCGCAATGCCAAGTACATCATGCAACTCCTCGCGCACAACGCTGACCAGCGCATGATCATCGAGATGTAACAGGTCAGGCCGGTTGACGCCGCCGACAAATACCCGTATCAGCAGGTGATCGTCGGGCGCGCGGTGAGGGAACTTAAGCGACGTCATGGTGCAGGCATTGATGCGCCGCCCCTCGCCGCGCGGAATCACCACGCCAAAACCATCAAGCGGCGCGCCAACCTCGCTGCGCCGGTACGCCAGCGTGATCGTACCGGTGGAAACGTAAGGAATCTCGCGTAGCGTTCGCGCCAACTCTGGGCTAAACGAGGCAACCAGATCAGCGGCGGCATATGCAGGCGTCGTCACAATCAGCGCGTCGGCATGCAGCATGGTTCCATCATCCAGATGTACACGGTAGCTGCCTGGATTCTCATCCGGCTCCAGCCCCACCGCCGCGCGCCCGGTCAGCAGCGTACCATGGAGGCGCGAAACGAGCGCGTCCACCAGCGTGCCAATGCCGCCGCGCAGGCTCACGAACGCCGCGCTCTGCACGCCATTCTGACGCGCTTTCGCCGCCTGCTTGCGCGCAGCGCGGGTAACGCTGCCATGCTCGCGCTCCATCGCCCGAAAGTTCGGAAAGGTCGCCAGCATGCTTTGCCGATCAGCGACGCCGCTATGAATCGCGGCCAGCAGCGGCTCGCCCAGCAGATCCAGCGCCTCTTGCCCGAAGCGGCGGCGCACAAAATCGGCCAGCGTTTCGTCGGCGGCGTTGCGGCGCACTGGAATAAACTGCTCCAGCGCCATGCGCAGCTTGCCCCATGGCGAAAACAGCGGCGAGCGCAGGAACGGCAGCCATTGGGTCGGCGCGATCATGCCCAGCCCGGCCGGCAGCGGCGTTAAACGGCCGTGGCGCAGCACATACGTCGAGTGGCGCGCCTGATTCGTGCCGATTACCTCGTCGCCCAGCCCAAGCTCGCGCACAAGCTCTATCGCCCAGGGCTTGCGCGCCACAAACGAATCCGGCCCGCCCTCAACCACGAACTCGCCCGCATCACCGGGATAATCGGTTATAATCTTGCCACCCAGCCGCTCGTCGCGCTCGACAAGTGTGTAGCGAAGCGCCACGCCCGCCGCGCGCGCCTGCTTCTGCACATGGTAGGCTGCGGCCAGGCCGGTGACACCGCCGCCGATGATAACGATATGCGTTCCATGCTGCAATGAGTCATTGGATACAGACAATTGCGCTGAGGACATAGAACCGTTCAATTCTATCAAATCTATCAGACTGATTCTTTCGCTAATAATACTCCGCTCGTTGATCTGTGTCAAGGTTCACAAATACGCCCCAAACGCTGTACAACACGGTTATCTCAGATTCTCATCATACATTTAGATCAATAATCTCGACTATACTAGCCGCATGTTGAACTACGCTCCTACTATGAACCGCCCCGCCCACACGGTAGTGGATTACACCGTAATCGAAGGCAACACCCGCGCGACGCAGCGGCTACTCGGCTCGTCGGTTGAAATCATTGGCGTGGTCAAGGCCAACGCCTACGGCCATGGCGCGGTACGCGCCGCCCAGTCCATGCTCGCAGGTGGCGCAACCCGGCTCGCCGTTTCGACACCCGCAGAGGGGCACCAGCTTCGGGCAGCCGGTATTGAGGCACCGATTCTGGTGCTTGGCTACACACCGCCGGAGCGGATTGAGGCGGCGCTGCACGACGATCTCGCGCTCATGGTTGGCGACATGACAACCCTGCACGCTGCTGCCGCCATGGGGCGCGCGACCGGGAAGCCGAGCAAGCTGCACCTCAAGATCGACACCGGCATGCATCGGCTTGGCCTTCTGCCGCACGAGGTATGCACGTTTCTTGCCGCCGCGCGCGCGATTCAGGGCGTAATCTGGGAAGGCATATTCACCCATTTTGCCACTGCCGACGAGCCATGGCTGCCGCTGTTCGAGCAGCAGGTACAATGCTTTGAGGACGTGCTGGCAAGCATGCGCGCGGAAGGCTGGCATTTCCCGTTGATTCACGCCGCCAACAGCGCCGCCGCGCTCTGGCAACCGCATGCGCGCTACCACGCGGTGCGGGCCGGCATCGCGCTGTATGGCGTGTCGCCCAGCGAGGAAATGCCGCTTCCGGCTGTCTTCCACCCGGCCATGTCGTTCCACAGCTACGTCACGCGCGTGGCCGCGCTGCCGCCCGGCAGCCCCATCTCGTATGGCGCGCGCTACATGACCACCCGCCAGCAGCGGATCGCCACCGTGGCAGCCGGGTACGCCGACGGCCTGCGCCGGTCGCCGCCATGGCGCGAGGTGCTGGTGCGAGGCAAGCGCGCGCCGATTGTCGGGCGCGTGTGCATGGATTATGCTATGATCGACGTGACGCATATTGCAAATGTCGATGTTGGCGACGAGGTGGTGCTGATGGGCGCGCAAAACGAAGGCATGATCGGCGCGCACGAAGTAGCCGAGTGGCTCGATACCAGCGCGTATGAGGTGCTGACGACTATTGGAGGATGAGAACAGCGAACAGAGAACAAAGAACAGAGAAGAAGAAAGATTGATATGTTGTTCTTTGTTCTCTGTTCTTTTGAAGATTACATGCGAATTTGACGCGCGATACGCACGCTCACTGCGGCACCGAGCAGCAGCAGCGCGAACAGCGGCATCAACGCCTGTGCCATGCCCTGGCTCGTTTCCGGCAAATTACTTGAGGAGTTCTGCGG
>DASTWM010000263.1:0-11781 GCA_035765855.1 Roseiflexaceae bacterium | reverse complement strand
GAGCACGCCAGTGGAGGTGCATCTGTGTTCACATGATCGTTCAACACAGATCCATCTGCACGGCGTGAGGCTTTCGGGCTTCACGCCGTTTGTTTTGTCCAACATCCGTTCATACCTGACGTCTTGCATTTCGTTTTCATGTTGAAAGAGGTGCTGCCATGAGCCTGCTTGAGCTGGCCCTGCACGATCGAATTCGCCGCGACTACAGCGCCGAGGGCATGGAAGAGATCTTTCTGCGCCTCGACCTGCTGCACGACTATGTGTCGTGTGGGCGGCTGGATGAGGCGACGCCGCTGAGCCGCGCGGAGTTGCAGGGCTGGCTTGAGGAGATCATCTTCACCGCGCGCGAGACGCTGCGCGAGATGGACGGCCACAAATCATAGCTAACAAATTGGTGCTCGCCCGTTCAAAGACGCCGCGAGAGGCTCGGGCCGCGCGTGAGATTCGCCGGTCGCGGAATTACATAACCACAAAGGCACAGAGCACACGAAGAAGATGAAATCTTTGTGTCCTTCGTGCCTTTGTGGTTTGCTCATGTGACTGCGCTGATCCGCAAATCGCGCAGTGTCACCTCAAAGCCTTGCGTGCTGCCGTCCAGCAGGTAGCGCACCAGCACCTCGGAAGCCGCATTGGCGACCAGCAGCGCCAGCGGGCGCGTCAGCGGGTAATCGCAATCGCGAACAATAGAAGCAGGTTGCTCACCTCCCTCTTTCGCCAGCCGTCGTTCGTCAGCCGTCGACGTGTACGCGCCATCCCACAGTCCGCAACCGTAATCGCCCGTCGCGGCCAGCGCAATGTGGAGGCATGGCACGCCAAGCGTGTTCGCTGCTTCTGCTACGGCCTGCCGCGATGCCACATTGTCGAAGGCGTCCACGACCACGGCGCTGCCCGCGAGCAGCTTCGCGGCATTGACCGCCGTCAGTTCGACATGCTGCGGCTCCACTCGCGCGCCGACCGCGCGATACAGGGCATGCGCCAGCACGCGCGCCTTGGGCGCGCCAACGTCCTGCTGCGTCCATGGCTGCGTCGAAAGGTTATGCGCCTCCACGCGGTCGCGGTCGATCACACGCAGATTGCGCATGCCCATGCGCGCCAGCGTCTCGGTCAGGTTCGCGCCAAGCGCCCCCACGCCGCAGATCGTCACGCGCTGGTCGGCGGCGGGCAACATGTCGCGGTAGATTGTTTCATGCAGAAAAAAGCTGCTCATTACTGTTGCTCGCCAAGCCATGTCATCCACTCCGTTTGGAGTTCGTCCAGCGTTTTGCCGTACACACCCTGGTAGTCAGCCGATCCCGCAGCGCGGCCTGTGCCGCTGCGATACAGCGCGTCAAAACGCTCGCGCCCGTCGCGTTGCAGCAAGAATTCGACAAACGATCCCCACTCGTCGTAGATGTAGTTGCGCGTGGTCGTGCGGCAGTCGGCTTCCAGATCGGTCGCCAGCGGCAGGAGCGCGCCCTCGCGCAGCGCCTGCTGGACGTTGCGCTGGTACTGCGGTGTGCCGTCGGCGGCCAGAAAATGGTGGCTGCTGCCCCACACAGCCATGCCCTCCAGCAGAATATTGTCGGATTTCAGGTGCGCCGCCGAGCCGTAGTAATCCTGCTCAAGCTGATGCACCAGCTCGTGCGCCATGATTGCGATGATCCGCCGCTGGTCGCTGCCGGGCGCGTAAAACAGGCGGATCGTGCGGTCCTGCGAGAACGTCAGGCCGCGCACGGCGCACGGCCCGGTCTGTGCGGGCTCGAAGCGCACCGACACCCGCCCGGCCGGCCACGCGCCGAACCTGGCCGTGTCGGAGATCAGCGCCTGCTCGACCGGCATGGCGAGCTTCTGGATGGATGCGGCGTCCATGCCGTCCGGCAGCCGGTAAAAATCGATGCTGTACGTCCGCATAGCCAGACTGCCCTGAAGCACCGGCGCAGGCACGCCGCCCAACAGCGGCGGTTGGTTCGGCTCGGCGCGCGGCGGCACCGGCAGCGGGTGCGACGCAGAAAGCGGGCTGACCAGGCTGCTCAGCATCAACAGCATGAAAACGCGCATGATCAGGTGCATGGCTGCTCCTTTCGGAGATGTGTACCCTCACCCTGCTGCTGACGCAGCTTCCCTTCCCCACCACCATACCGGCCTCGGTATGGTGGGGAGAGGGATTGAGGGTGAGGGAAAGTACAACTATCTATCATCCATATTGTTGCACAAGCAGAATCGTCTCCATCTCCTCCGGCGTCAGCCCGCCATGATTGCCGTAGAAGTTTTGCTCGAACACGCCCTTTTCGTACCACCAGACCGACTCGCCGGCATACGGCAAAATGATTACATTGCCGACGCGGCTCAGGAAGCGCTCCGAGGGCGGCTGGCTGCCGAAGAAGCTGCGCGCGATCAAGTCTGCCGTGCGGTACACCTCCGCGCGGCCTTCGAGCGCCCGCGCCAGAAATGCCTGCGCTTCGTCCACATGCTCGTCGCGGATGTACAAAAACATATCGCGGCTCGACCCGGCAGGCACCAATGCGCGCCCGGCAGCATTCGTTCGCAGCCACGGTATGATTTCCGGGAAGCGCTGATTGAGATAGATTGCCGTCGCCGGATCGATGGCGACCTGCCCATGGTCGGCAGTCATCAGGAACAGCGTGCGGCCCGGCGCGCGCACAAGCTGCTGATGGAACAGGTGCTCCATGATCAGCAGAAACGCTTCAGACTCGGCGATGAAGTGCGGCGACTCCGGGCCGTACTGGTGGCCGAGCGAGTCAATGCTGTCGACGTACACGAAGTAATAGGACGGGCGCTGCTGCTGTTGGAATAACTCTCCCAGCGTGGCGAGCGCCTGCGGCAGCGTGCGGTACGGCACCGTCTTTGCGCCGTCGGTCACGAGCCGCGTGTACGGCGAAAAAGCGTAACTCTGATGTTGAAAAATATAGGATTCGACGCCATGCTGCTGTAGGTCATGGTAGATATTTTGCGTTGGATACAGCATGGCGGGCGTGATGCCGGTCTGCGCGAGCGTATCACGATGTTTGTCACCCGCGAACGAAAACAGCAGCGGCGCGATCAGCGCGTCGGCATGCGGCTCGTAGTAGAACCATTCATGAATGCCGTGCTGCCCGACCGGCATGCCGGTGTGAATCGTCGTGACGTGGGCGGCAGTGGTGGATGGGAATTGCGAGGTCAGCTTGAGCGCCATGCCTTCATCGGCGATGCGCTGCAAGAACGGCGCGCGGTCGAGGTGGCGGTTGAAGAAGCGCCAGCCGAACGCATCGACAAAGAACAGCACCACGCGGTCGTAGGATTGCATGAAATCGGCGGGCAGGTCGAACGGCATGGCCGCGCCATTCGACGCGCCGAACAGCGCGCGGACGAGGTGCGGAATCTGCGCAAATCCAAACGTATCATACAGCGGCTTCACGAATCGGTCGTTGAGCCGCGACCCGTTCACTGCCTGGATCGAGCCTTCATGGATCATTGCTGCTCCTCCGCCAATGATGAGCGACCAGGAACGAAGGCCGCCCTCGGTTCTGCGTCACTCATCATACCACCGCGCGAACTGTGGCGCATCTGCGACCACGCCGATGATGCTGGCAAGGTCGAAGCGCTCATCCTGCCCGCTGAGGCAGATACCCGCCGAAACCACGTCCATGCTGGTGCTCACCAGCGCGACGTTGCGCTCCGTGCCGCGCGCCCACGTCACCCGCAGCCCGCCGTCCGCCGCCTCGTAGCCGACCAGCCGCGCGCCGCCGATTGCAAGCGCGTCGATCAGCCGCTGCTCGGTGTGGTCGCGCATGTGCTGCCGCGCCAGCAGTGCATAAGCTGCCTGCTCGCCGGGGCTGAGATTGGCGACGTTCGGCGCAGCCTGCTCGGCATGGAGCGCCGCCCGCAGCGATTCCGCGATTGCAGGATCGGCGCGTCGATCCGGATCGTCGTACCAGAGCGTGCGGCCCTCGACGCGGGCAATCACGCGCTCGAACGGCTGGCCGTTCTCAACCAGCCGCGCCACCAGCGGGCCGCGCATGCCGAAGCGCTGCCATGCGTCGGATGGGTTGAGCGGCAGTGCGGCCCAGTCGCCATGTTCGCCAAGCGGGTGGAGCAGCACCAGCCGCAGCGACTGCCAGAGCGCCAGGTAGTCGCTGCGCTGCCAGGGCATGGCTTCGTCGATCACTTCGGCGCGCTGTGCATCCAGCATGCGGCAGCGCCACCAGCCGGGCCGCGCGCCAGCCACCGTCAGTTCACAGACAAGGCCGCGCACCCGCAGCCGCGCCCGCCCGCCGCGCAGCAGCGGCGCGACGAACTCCTGGCCGCGCAAGGCTTCCTCGGCGCGGGCAAAGGTCGTGATGAGTTTGTGCAGGTTTGGCATGCTGTGACCTCGGTTCGTGAGCTGTGACGAAGGACGAAGGACGAAGGTATGCTTCGCTTGTGCGGAAGATTCTGAACAGTGTGCTACAATCGCTTTAAGATGTGATAGCGGAAGATTCTACGGCGGCTATCGTAGATGTATTAGTGGGGCGGCTGCCATCAAAGATGATGACTTGATAAGCAGCTTGGTTTGACATACTGAGCCTGATACCCTACCTGGCAAGAACCATGCGGCTATTTCACGAACCACCAAGAATGTGTAGTGGCATGACCCTCAGAAGACCTTTCTGTCTTATCTGCCTGTTACTAAGTATCCTGATGTTTACCGCTTGTCGAGACGATATGCTCACACAAGTTGGGAGCAAAGCGCAACAAGTTCAACAAACGCTACCGCTCCCACCTTCGTTTATCCTCATCAAGACGAAGACCCTGACGTTTGACAACACAGCTGGTGGAATAACGTGTTACTATGGCAGATCGTATCAAATAATGGGGTCAGATGTATCAGCAGCTCAAGCTGTTCAACTGTACAGTGATCTTTTGCGTAAAGCTGGCTGGACAGCGGAAGGTATCCAAGATGCTGAGTCTCCTGTTCTCATACAGGGAGACCACACACGCCTCAATCTGCATAGCGGCAACCCCGGAGTTGATGTTCAAGATGTTGTTGACTACCAGCAAATCCAAGCGACACATCGTACAATTGTAACGGTTCGGGTAGACTACCTGCTCCCACAACGGGATGGCTGCTAGCGAACCAATTCGCTATCAATTCCGTGCCAGCGGCCACCCAACACGCGCATGCAGTCCGACCGCTTCGCGCGCAAGAGCGGGGCTTTTTGATGCTATTGTAAGTCGCGCGCGTGTGGCAGCAACTGAAGCGTAGAGTGTTAGGCCGCAGGAGGTTCCCATGAGGCGCACGTGGACGATCATTGGCGTTGACGATGTTCCTGGCAGCTTCAAGTGGTATCAGTCGCTCCTTGGCCTGCCGGAGACGGCTCCCGCCCATAACCACTTCGGTCAAATCCTCGACTCGGATGGAACGGTCCTGCTCTGCCTTCACGCGTGGGGTGCGCATGAGCATCCCTCCTTGATGAGCCCTGCTCACGCACAGCACGGCAATGGCCTCCTCCTGTTCTTCCGTGTCGATGACTTCGACCGGGCGCTGCCAAGAGCACGCGCGCTCGTCGCTCGGCTCGAGGAGGAACCCCATGTGAACCCAAACACGGGAACGATGGAGTTCTCACTCCGCGATCCGGACGGGTATTACGTCACGATCAGCGCGCTCTCCACGGTCTAACGCCAGCGTTCATCTGCGGAGCGGCACACGCGGAGCCATCGAAGCTCTGCCAGTTTATCGCGGCAACTAATGGCTAGTCGTTCGACAGTATGGAGTACCGCGTGCTCTTGTATTACTTAGATCTTGCTGGTGTGGCGGTGTTTGCCGTGAGCGGTGTGCTGGCAGCGCGTGACCGGGACCTCGATCTGCTCGGAGTCATCGTGGTCGCCGCGATCACAGCGATCGGCGGAGGCACCCTCCGCGATCTCCTTTTGAATCGCCACCCGATTTTTTGGATTACCGATACATGGTACCTGATTGTTATCATCGCCTCCGCGCTGTTGACGGTTGCGTATGTGCGAATACGGCCACCGCCGCGTGTCACGCTCCTCGTGGCCGATGCGCTTGGATTGGCGCTGTTTGCCCTGTCTGGTGCCCAACTTGCGGAAGCGGCCCGGTGTCCAGCGCTTATCGTGGTGCTGATGGGCACGATGACGGGCGTCACCGGCGGTATCCTGCGCGATGTCATCACGGCGAGGATACCCCTGATCTTGCAGCGTGATATCTACGCCACGGCTGCCATCGTGGGGGTCGCTGCGTACCTGGCTATGCAAGCCCTGGGGATGCCGCGTCCAGTAGCGTTTGGGGGCGGCATGATCGTCGTCGTGGCACTGCGGTTGATTGCCATCCGATGGGGTTTGCACCTGCCTGTCTTCCATAAACCCTAGCGTCAAGCGTTCGCCTGCAATCCGAACAGTTACATGGAGCCGCCGCGCTCACGGCGGCTGAATCCATGGTTATGCGCACAATGCCCCTGTCCCACCCTCACCTCAAGCAACGACTCAACACGTGGTAGTAACAATGCTCCGTGCCGGGTGCGCGTGTAATTATAAAATGCGCGGTAACGGTGCGTTGGTAGGGTTTGTAGCCCGGTGTACTTTGCGGTACAGATGCAACTTCGGCAGTTGCCGCCGTGTGTTCGCCGTCGTTCCTCGTGGCTACCTGCTTGTGCGCCCACTACGTTGACGATGGACGACAGACGATAGACGACCGCGTGCGTTTCCATTGTCTATCGTCCGTCGTCTTCATGCTCATTCTGCCAGATCGACCGTCCAGTTGGTTGCCTGAATCGCCGTGTCGAGCGCCCGGCGCTGCTGCGCCAGCCCGTCGAGTTCGCGGCGCAGCGCGGCCACGTCCACCGTCGATACGCGGCGAATCTCCGAGCGACCGTAGCGGTCGACGCGCTGCGAGGCAGTGCTGGCAACCTGCTCCAGAATGCTGATGCGCCGGTCGAGTGCATCGCGCTGCGCGAGCGCGCCAGTGATGCTGGTCTGCTCGACAACAACCGTCTGCAAGTTGGTGCGGTTGATCGCCAGCACCAGGCCAGCAAGCTGTTCCAGCAAATCGTTCAGTTCGGCGAACAGCACCTGCGGGTTTTCTGGCGGTTCGTCGCCCTCCTGCACCAGCGCGCTGGCGAGCAGACGACCGCGTAACTGCTCGATCCGGTTCTGGAGATCCGCGCGGAGTACCAGTGCTTCGGCAAGTTTCATATTGCTCCTCCTGTATGTGTGCAGAACAGGTGACGTTCCGCTGCATAATCGCTCGTTTGGTGGTTACTCCTCGTTCTCTCGTGATGCTATACTGCTTTACAAAGCACAATACTGATTGCGAGGACACACCACCATGACATCCATCTCACTTCCCTTGACGCCGCGCAGCCGGGGCGCGCTGGCATGGCTCATCGTTTCACAACTGCTCGGCGTCCTGTCGCTGCTGCCCTGGCTCGTGATCGCCGGGCTGTCGATCATGGCCTTCGACGCTGGCTTCTCGACCGAAGCGGTGCTGTTCGTCGGCGCGATCTGGGCCTACCCGCTGCTGCCGATTGGGTGCAGCATCCTTGCATGGGTGTGGTATGCGAAAGGGCGGATGCGGCGCGCCGTCATCGCAACGTCGGTCCCGATGGTGATCATTCTGCCGCTGCTGCTGTACCTTGTGTACATGATGGCCTGGGGTTCGTTCACCTAGATCGAACCCCAAAGATTCCCTCACCCTCGGTCCCTCTCCCCGCCATACCGAGGCCGGTATGGCGGTGGGGAAGGGACGGCGCGCAGCGACATGGTGAAGGGCCTTTTGTATTTATCCCTTCCGCGCTGGCAGTGGCACCGCCATCACCTGCTCCACCAACTCAGCGCGGCTCGGCAGCGCCAGCAGCGGCAGCAAGTTCGGCAGGCTGTAATAATCGCCCTTGAACTCCCACACGGTCAGCGGGATGCCGCGCTCCTGCAGGCCGTTCAGGAAGCGCTGGTCGCGGCCACCGACCGCCACAATCGTGACGTTCGGCGCGAGGCCGAGCGCGCGCTCGTACTCCGCATATGCGTCGCGCAGCAGCGGCGCGGTGTTCTCGCCCATGTCGGTGATGATCACCACCTGCTCGACATGCTGGCGCTCGCGGGCCAGTTTCGCCAGCGGCGCGCCGATGCTGGTCGAGCCATCGGCCTTGACCATGCGGAACGCCTGCTCCCATGCGCTGCGTGTGGTGCCGCTGGCCTTGACCTCGAATGCTGCCGTGTCAAACGTCAGCACCCGAAAATCGTCGCACACCGCACTGACGAGCGCCGCCACTTCCTTCGCCACGTCGATCGCCTGCGTCATGCTGCTCGATTTATCCACGAATAGTGCCGTCGGGCGCGCAATGCGCGCGATCTTTGCCACGCGCCGGTCGGTGGCTTCGGTCAGCACTGCTGCCGTGCTTTCGTCGAGCGCGACGTTGGTGAGCGCGCGGGTCGCCTTGAGCGTCGAAACGCGCTTGTCGCTCTCGGCGGCCTTCAGCTTTTCCTCGACCAACGCCTTGACTTCCGGGCTGTCGAACGCGCCGCGCTTCTTGAGCGACGCGAGGTGGTTGATCGTTTCCTGCGGCGTCATGGCGGCGATCAGCGCAACCATCACGCTCGGCGTCATGGTCTTGATCGCGCCAACTGCTGTGGTGTACGGGATGCGCCGCTCGACGATCATGCGGGCCTGCTCGGCTGGATCGTCAGCGCGGGCCAGTTCCTTCAGCGCGCTGAGCGGGCTGCCCGCAGGTGGCTGCTCAGCGAACAGCACCGCCTGGGCGCGGGCGTTCGGCGCGATCCGCAGGCCGGCATACAGGTGCTTCAGGTCGCGGCGCGAGCGCAGGGCCGCCCGGTCGAAGCGCTCGGCGTTGCCTTCCAGCGCGCGCAGGTACGCTGTCACGGCGCTTTTGAGCATGCGCGGCGCTTTGCCGATCACGCGCTTGGCGTGGTCGAGCACGGCGGCGACCATGTGCGGCGGCAGGTGCTGGAGCAGCATCCAGCCCGCCTCGCGATGCTCCTCGAAGTCGCTGGTCAGCAGGTGAGCAACGAACAGCACCTTGTGGTCGCGCACTTCGCCGCGCTCGGTGTACCACGCCGACAGGTGGCCGTAGAATAGCGGGTCACGGTCCATCGCGCTCACATGCAGCGGCGCGAGCTCGGCCAGCTTGCCGTGCGGCGTCGCAAGAAAGCTGTTCAGGATCTGGACGCGAATGTCGAGTTCAGCCGTGGCCGGGATTCCGTTCTGCGCAGTGTTGTGGATTGGTGCTGGCGCGGGCGGCGCGGGCGCTGCAAAGCGCCGTTGCAGTTCGGCGAAGAACTGTTCGAGTGCGTTCATGGTGCTCACCTCCTTTGAAGGTATGGAATAAACGAGGCGTACGAGTTCGCACAGCGCCGCCTTGCGGCAGCTTGGCTTGGCAGGCCAATGGATTTGGAGCCAGGTGTCCTTTGGAGGGACAGTGTGTATGCTGTACGTGTCGGGGTACGCCCCGTTGCCGGAACAAAGACTGTAGCGTACAAGTTCCGGCAGCTTGTTTTCGTGCTCTACCACTGAGCTACTTCCCCATGGATGGGGAAGGCGGGACTCGAACCCGCGACCACGGCATCCGTAGTGCGTGTAAGCTGCCGTTGTTGGAGTACGCTACACAACATGAAGCGGGATGAAAGCAGAAGAAAAAAGATCAATGCTTTCTTCTACTTTTCACTTTTCCATGGCGTGCAAGTCGCGCAGGCGGCGGGTTTCCCCACGATGGATTAATAGTCCATTGCGTTACCGTTACGCTACATCTCCGGTTGGAGAAGGCAGGATTCGAACCTGCAAGTGTGTACGCCTGTGCTGTCGGAGCACGCCATGACTACATTAACCGTAAAACGCGATTGGCCGAACGATGATTGCCTGCGGTTCGCGGACCACAATGTATTCGTCGAAGGCGCTGGCGGCGCAGCGGTAGCGCTGAGCCAACGCCGCGCGCAGTTCGTCGTCGCTCGCGTCGGCGCGCACGTCGAGCACGGCGAGATCGAGGTCTTCGCTGCGGCCATTGAAGCGGACATGCAGCCTGGTTGAATTTGTCAGAAGCATTCTTGTCCTCGTGCTTTGCACTAGACAGTCGCCAGTCGCCAGTCGCCAGTCGCATGCTCTGCTATTGGCGGCTGACTGCTAACTGCTGACTGTCGGCTGCGTATTTGGTCAGGCCGGCGGGATTCGCACCCGCACCTCCGGCATGGCGCGCCGGCACGCTGGCTGTTGACGCTACGACCTGATGGTGGCCCACCCGGCAGGTATCGCACCTGCACTTCCAGTGTTTCAGACCGGCGCGCAGACTTCTACGCCACAGGTGGAAGAATCGGACGACATGGATTTGAACCATGATCGCGTGTGTATCAGACACGCACTCTGACCAGGTTGAGCTATCGTCCGTTGGCTCCTCGACCAGGATTTGAACCTGGACTGATCGCAGTAACAGTGCGACGCTCTGCCAGTTAAGCTATCGAGGATTAGTGGTTGGCCGGGCGGGACTTGAACCCACAACCGGATGTTTGTAAAACATCTGCGCTGCCGTTGCGCCACCGGCCATCTGGTGCCCTCAGCAGGATTTGAACCTGCACTGCGCAGCCTCTCGAACTGCGGCCTCTGCCAGTTGGGCTATAAGGGCATGGTGCGTCAGGAGGGATTTGCACCCCCTCAGCCGTTGGCAGCGGTGTTACAGACCGCCGAGGCTCTCTCGCGCCCAGGCTGACGCATGCTGGTCCCGCTGGTAGGAGTTGAACCTACACCGCGCTGATTAAGAGTCAGCTGCTCTGCCAGTTGAGCTACAACGGGTTGGTGCCGACGGGAGGACTCGAACCCCCATCTCCTCGCTTAAAAGGCGTGTGCGTTGCCGTTACGCCACGTCGGCATGGTGCTCCTGGCTGGATTCGAACCAGCACTGCGCCGGGTCTGGGCCGACGGCCTCTGCCAATTGGGCTACAAGAGCATGGTGCCTCACCCTCAATCCCTCTCCCACGGGGAGAGGGAAGCTGCGTGAGCAGCAGGGTGAGGGAAGGAACGTTGGCACCGGAACATGGATTCGAACCACGATAGCGACGTTCAGAGCGTCGCGGCCTGCCGTTAGCCGATCCCGGTATAAAGCGCCGCCCGGAGGGTACGATCCCCCAGCCTCCTGGTTCGAAGTCAGGTGCTCTGTCCGTTTGAGCTAGAGCGGCCTGGTGCCAGTTGGTAACCAGCAGAAGCAGTCGGCAGTTGCACAGTAAGTACACGACTGCTTACTGCTTACTGCTTACTGGTAGCCCCGGCGGGAATCGAACCCGCTCTGCTGGTGTGAAAAGCCAGCGTCCTAACCAGTAGACGACAGGGCCATGCATGAACAAAAGCATGGTGGCGGCGGAGGGATTCGAACCCTCGACCCTCTGGTTATGAGCCAGGTGCGCTAACCGCTGCGCTACGCCGCTCTGCATGAATGACCCCGGCGGGAATCGAACCCGCGCTGCCGATGTGAGAAACCGGCGTCCTGGCCAGTAGACGACGGGGCCATAAAAAGGCGATCATGTGATACGCCGCGCTGGATTTGAATCAGCACTCGACGGGGTTTGAGCCCGCTGCCTCTGCCAGTTGGGCTAGCGGCGCATAGAGCCAGAAGGCGGAAAGAACACAGTGCAGAGAACAACATGTTTGTTCTTTTCTCTTTGTTCTTTGTTCTTTTGTATTGGGGCCGCTCGTCGGATTCGAACCGACAGCCTTCTGTTTACAAGACAGTTGCACAACCATTCGTGCTTGATCGGCATTGGCGCCCAAGAGGGGTTTCGATCCCCTTACTGCTGCTCGACAGGCAGCCATGATAG
>DASTWM010000262.1:0-15640 GCA_035765855.1 Roseiflexaceae bacterium | reverse complement strand
TTTGGAGAATCCTATCATACCAACTTGGCAGTTTTAGGGTCTCAGTACAGTGCCTTCAATGAGATGCTTCACTGCGTTCAGCATGACATGGTCATTCATTGTCATGCTGAGCGCAGCGAAGCATCTCATTGGATTTTCGCTGACACGCGCTATGCAATGCTGCTGTCGCACGACGGCTGAAGCCGTGTGCTGGCATAGCAAGACCGTTCAAACAGCCTCCCCAGCCCGCTTTGAGCGGGCTTCGCATGGCAGCGAACCGGTTTCAACCCATCGCTGCGGCGTTCAGCATGACAATGCATTGCGCCCTCACCCTCGGCCCCTCTTTCAGCGGGAGCGGGGAAGCTGCGCCAGCGCCGGGGTGAGGGATTCTGATAGAAAGATCAAATAAACGTGGAACACTTTGTCATTCCGAATGCAGCGAGGAATCGCTCCAGAAAGATTCTTCGCTGCGCTCAGAATGACAGATAGTGCGGGCTTTCCTTGATCTCTCTGTGAGACATTTTTGCGGTTCTATTTAGGAGCATTGTAGCTACTTCTCTCAGTGGGTGTCATCAAAAGCCAGAGCAGCACGAGCATATCAGAATGTATGCTACAATCCGTCCGGCTGCTTGTGGCCTCTGCATGCTGGTCATGGGCGGGCCGTGCGCGTCTGCGCAGACGAGGAACAACGACAGCATCAGACACGCATTATTCCGGTTTTTAGAGGATGTTTCATGATCAGACCTCTGTCGTCACTCACGCGCTGGCGCACGGAGGTGCTCGTCATCGGCGGTTATCTCCTGCTCACGCTGCTTTTCACCTATCCGCTGGCGCTGCACCTCGGCACGTATGTGGTGGGATTGCACGTCGATGTCGAGCAATATCTCTGGAGCTTCTGGTGGATGCGCCGCGCCCTGCTTGAGTTGCATACCACGCCGTTCTTCACCCACTGGCTGTATTACCCCGACGGCGTGAGCCTGTATTTCTTTGCGTTCAATCCGCTGCATGCGTTGCTCTCGATTCCCTTCCAGCAGGCGTTCGGCCTCATTCCTGCCTACAATCTCATGGAGTTGCTGACGTTTGTTGCGACCGCGTACACCACCTATCTGCTCGCGCGTGATGTTACCGGCAGCCGCATGGCGAGCTTCATCGCCGGAATCATCTTTGCCTTTGCGCCGACGCAGGTCGATCATTTCAACGTCGGCCAACCGAATCTGCATGCGGTCGAGTTCCTGCCACTCTATGTGCTGTGCCTGCGCCGCTGGCTGTCCGACGGCGCGCTGCGCTGGCTGGCGGGCGCGGTCATCGCGCTGGCGCTCAGTTCGTTCGCCGATTGGCAGTTCGCCGTGTATCTGGAGTTGTTTACGGCCGGGGCGCTGCTGGCGGCCTGGCTGGCCCAACGGCAGCATGGGCGTTCGGCGCTCTGCATGCTCGGCGGGCGCATCGTGGCGCTGGAGATCCTGTATGTCCTTGCCATTGCGCCGATCCTGATCCCGATGCTACGAGAACTCGCCACGTCGGACCAGTACATGGTGCGCCCGCGCGAGGATACCGTGTGGCATTCGGCGGATCTGATCGCCTTTTTTGTCCCGAATCCGGCGCACCCGCTGTGGGGCGCATGGGCGCAGCGCGTGCTCGCTACCCTGACCACGCCCGGCGTACTGGCGACGACGGTGAGCCTGAGTTACGTTGCAACTGGGCTGGCGGTGTTTGGCGCGTGGCAGCGCTGGCGGCAGGCGCGCTTCTGGGGCGTGTGCGGCGTGGCGTTTCTGCTGCTGGCGCTGGGGCCGCAACTGCGCGTGTCGGGGCAGGTCACATCCATCCCGCTCCCGTATGAATTACTGTTCCAGTTCAAGGTCATGCAGGTATCGCGTGCCCCGGCGCGCTTTGTGATCATGGCGCTGCTCTGCCTGTCGATCGTCGCGGCGCTGGGCGTGCAGGCGCTGCTGGCCCGCGCCGGGCAGCGCCCGCGCCGGCTGGGGCAGGTTGCCGTGGGGAGCATGCTGCTGGGCGTGGTGTGCTTCGAACTGCTCCCGATTCCAGCGCAGGTCCAGCCGCCCCGCCCGGTACCGGCCTTTTTCACCGATGGCACGCTCCGCGCGGCGGGCGCGCTGCTGGAGGCTCCCAATCCTTCAAATAGCGGCATGTACTACGCCACGCAGCACGGCCATCCGGTGCTGTATGGCGAACTCTCGCGCGATAATCCGCCGACTCCGCTTGTGGCCTACCTGCGTGATGGGCTGTTCGACGATGAAGATATCATGGCAAACCCCGACAATTGGGCATGCGTCGCCACGTATTACCGCGTGACTCACCTCGTCATCTATCGCACCGGCTATGTTCCGGGCGCGACGGATGCCGCCACCTTCATGCAGCAGGCGAACCAGGCGCTGGGGCCGCAGGCGCACATCCGCAGCACCCCGGAGGCCGAGCTGTACACGCTCCCGCAGGTCGATGATGACACATGTATCGTTCTCGGAAATGGATGGGGCTCGCCACGCGGCAGCGACGGACAGCCGATATATCGCTGGATGGGACAGCAGGCCACCGTGGGCGTGCTGCGCCGGACACCCGGCCCGGTGCGCCTGACCTTCCAGGCGCATAGCTTTGCGATGGCGCGCACGCTTCAGGTGCAGCAGGCAGGCGCGCGCGTGGCCGAACTGACCGTCGGAACGCCGCAAACACAGCACGTCGATCTGACGCTGCCAGCGGGCATGACATGGCTCACCCTGTCAGTTAAAGAGCCGCCGACCCCACCCGGCGTATCGGGAAATACCGAACGTGAACCGGTCAGCATTGGGGTAGGCAACCTGTCGGCAGGGCAGTAGCCGCGCCGGACGATACCGCTGCGGCGAACCTTGATACGAGCTTTATTTGAACGACACCAGCATGCCCGCGACAAAGGCCACGGCATAACACCATGGCAGGGCCATCAGGCCAATCGTGAGGGTCGCCGCGCCACCGGCATCCGCGGCCCATGCGCCAATTCCAGCTGCGATAAACACGACCGGCAGCAGCAGGGCCGCGACCAGCAGTGCGCCGCGCCATGGGACGGTCATGTTGGCAATACTGATCACGCTTGCCACCGCAAACAGCGCGCCCGCAACGGCTCCGATCACGCAAACGATGCTGTTGATAATGATGGTGAGATGCACCGCTAACTCCGTTGATTTATAAACTGTGTTCACTGGCTATATAAACGCGCGCAGCACATGCGAAGGCCATGCGCGAAGGAGCGGGGGCGGTAGCAATTCGCTACCAAAAGCGTAGCGAACAATCCAGCCGTCGCGTGACACCTGAGCCGCCCTATGGCACCGGCGTAGAATAATACAACCTCGGGTACATCGACGGGACGGTCGGCACCAACCCGAGACAATACTGCACATCGTACGTCGAATGCGTACACATGCGCAGCGTCTCAGGTATATCGGCGGGCGCGGGCGGCAGCCGATCAAGGAGCAACGCGCAACTCGCGATGCACAGCACGAGCAGACTGGCGACGATGATTCGTATCATCGGACGGCGCATACTGTTTTCCGTGTTTCCCGCATGTAATTACAAAACTACTCGGGCATGTCCTCACCCTGTCGCTCCGCGCCGTCCCTCTCTCACTGGGAGAGGGACCGAGGGTGAGGGCCGCGATCTATTCCAGAAAACAAACGTCATTTTATGTAGTGGTTCGGCTTTTCAAAGCATCTACCACTCGTCGCAGCAGATATACACGCGCGGCCCGTCGCCAGCATCAGGAATGGGATCGTCATCCGATGCGCGGGTTCCTTCGTGCAGCACCGCGCCGCTCTGCGGATCGACCACGCGGTAGCGGTGCGGAACCTGCGCGCCCTCCATGAGCCTGAGCGGGCCGCCTTCCTCGGTGTAGCCGATGAACAGCTTGTTCGGCACCTGCAGCCCGCGCCGCCCGAGCGTCACTTGCCAGTTCGGCTCCATGTCGGTGAGCGGCAATCCGTCCAGCATGCGCCCGACAAGGCCGACGTAGCGCGACCCCTCGAAATCGAGCGCTTCGCGCCAGCCAGCGCCTTCGGCCAGAAAATAGGGCGCATGCCCACCTTCATCGGCATGGAGCCGCCACTGCCACATGCTGCCCGCGCCGTACACCACGCCCATGGTGCCGCCCGCGCACAGGTTGCACCATGCTTCATGGCCCTGCCACCAGCCTTCGGCCTTGCCTCGCTGGCCACCATGCTCGTAGGTCGGCTCGCCATTTGCCACGCCCTTCGGCGGCATGTTGCGCCACATGTCGGCCACGCGCTCCGGCACATGCTCGCCGTGGTGGCCGGTCTGGCACCACTGAAAATCGAGCCATGGCGCGTCCTGATGCGCGCGGTTGTCGGCGTGCGGGCGGTAATGAATGCCGGTCGGCTGCCTGTAGGCGTCCCAGCGCTCGACTTCTTCGCCGCCAGCCTGTATCTGCGGCTCGTAGCCCGATCCATCCGCGCCGACCAGATAGATCGCCGGGCGAGCGCCGTAGCGCGCCACCAGGTAGCGGCAGTAGCGGGCGTACTCGGCGGGTGGAACCACTTTGCCCGCGACGCTCAGCCCCTTCCAGCCGAAGCCCTGAAAGACCGGCTGCAACACCGGCACGATTTCATGCTCGACCAGAATCGCGAGCAGCCGGTCAAGATATTGAAAGTAGGCCGGGTTTAATTCGTTGATATGCCCTTGCGGCAGATCCTCGAAGCCCACGTCGAAGCCTTCGTCTGCCGTGCGGTCGCGCGGCCCAACGGCGTGCATGTCGGGCTGCACGCTCATCAGCAGGACGGCATTGAAGCCTTTGGCATGCCGGTCGGCGGCGTACACGCGGCACTGCTCCTCGGTTGCGCGCCACGGCAATGCCCAGGCCGTGTCGGCCACCAGCAGCGCGGGCGTGCCGTCGGCATGCACCAGGTTGCGCCCGCCGGGCGACATGCGCCAGAAGCCGTGCCGCTCGAAGCGATGGCTCGTCGCTGACTCGGCGGCGCACACAAGCTCGCCCGCTTGCCCGGCAAGCCCATCATCCTCAACTGAACAAAAGCTGCGCCATGTCCAACTTCCGGTCGCAAGTGGCGCGGCAAAGCGGATTTTCCATGCGCGGCCACCATCCCAGAAGGCCGGGCGGCGCAGCATCACCCCGCTGTCATGGCTGAAATCGGCCCACACCTCGATCTCGGTGTACGGATTCGGGTAATCGCGCTCAGCAGTCAGCGCGATCTCGTGTTCGCGCCAGGGATACACAGGCATAGCGGCTCCTTCTTTCTGCATGGATGTAAGTATACCAGTTCATGCGCAGAAGAACCTTCATGCTGCTGAATGTGTGAAGCAGCCGACAAACGAACAACCGGAAGCCTGACGCCTCCGGTTTCCATGTCTGCTCTGCCAGATAGATGTGCTGAGCTACCCGCCAATAGCATAGCCGTCCAATGAGACGCTGCCATAGCCGGGCCGTGAGATCGCCTCGGCTACGGCGACACTCCCGTGCCCCGGCTTCTGAATGTTCTCGGCTACGGCATGCCCGCCGATGGCATATCCTGCGACAGCGGGCAGGTAGGCTGTCATGGCACTGAGGCTCCCAATCGCCAGGCTTCCGACGAAGATGCTAATCGTAATGATGCGCTTCATGGTCTGTGTTCCTTTCTGTGAATGGTACGTTCGGTCGTTACCGACAGATGCACTATAGCGCCATGCATTGTTCACTGGACAGCCCATAAACAGCCCAAAGCATGCTTATTTTGTGACCATATCATATTCGGAAGCACAGCAACGTATACTAAAGCTCCTCAGCTATATACTGAGGAGCTTCGCTATTGATGCCGTTCTTTTGCAAACGAGCGCGGAACTTACGCTGGCTGCGGCGCGAGGTGCGCGCGGACCAGAAGTTTCTGCTCGACCGGGCGGGCGAAGAAGTCCAGCCCGTAGTAGCCGACCGCCACACCACCCGCCAGCAGGATGACCATGCCGACCACCAGCATCTGCGGGTTGGTGCTCGTCGTGCCAGCGAACAGGTACGCCAGGTTCATGATGATGCCCATCAGCGCGGCAAAATGCGTGAACAGCCCGACAATCAGCGCGATCCCGACCAGAATTTCGCCAGCGACGACCAGGTAGCTAAACGCGGTGGCGTTCGGCAGGAACACGTTCTGGGCCAGTTCGGCGTACCAGGTCTGCACCGCCGGGTGCGCGTTCTTCGCGGCGTCGAAGTTCGGTGCCAGCGGCGAGTTCGCAATCGCGCCTTTCAGGAAGCCAGCCACTGCCGTTCCGGCTTTCGGGCCGACCCACACGGCGCTGCCTTCGCCAAACGCTTTTTCAATTCCAGCCATCAGCCATTCGTAGCCAAGCCACAGACGTAAAGCAAGCCATGCGATACCAGTATACTTCGGTTGGTTGAGCGCGTTCATGATCATTCTCCTTTATGTGTGTGGGCAGGCGTTCAATGCTTACCCTTTGTGATTACATTCACACTATAGCAGTGTCACTCCTTTGTGTCCGTGTACGGTCCACAACATATGGTGAAGGAAGCGCAACATGGCACGCTGCCAAAGTGGAATGTCGCGTCCGTTTTCCAAAAGAAGTGCTATACTACGGAAAGATATTGATGCAGAGGGAGGCTGCAAACTATCATGGTGAACGGACGACGCGAGCGCAAAGATGCTCAGCGTAATCTTGAACGTGTGTTGCAGGCCGCGCATGAGCTTTTCGCGGAGCGCGGCAGCGACGTGACGATGGAGGAGGTCGCGCGGCGGGCGGGCGTCGGCGTCGGCACGATCTATCGGCGCTTCCCCAGCAAAGAGCACCTGTGGGCCGCGGTGAGCCACGCCGCCTGTATGGACGCGCAGCAATGCCTGTACCAGGCCACCGCGCAGCAGCACGATCCGGTCGGCAAGCTGCGGGCGCTGATCATGGTGCAGTATCGCCGCAGCGAGGAACAGTCCGCGCTGCTCGACATGCGCCCCGAGGCGGCCAGCGAGTCGTGCGCCAATAGCTCCGATCAGCAGCAGTTATATGCCGCGCTTCATGCCATGCTCCAGGAGGTGATTGTGGAAGGGCAGCGGCGTGGCACCATTCGCCAGGGCGCTCCCGATGTGCTGGCGGCGCTGTGCCTCGAACTGCTGAACCCGCGCACCTTTTTGCATCTGCGCCACATCGTCGGCGGCAGCGCCGAAGATTGCGCCGAACATGCGGTACAATTTGTCGTTGCCGCGCTCAGCGCGCGTGGCTAGGTAAACCCAGCGAACTCCTTTAAAATCCCTCACCCTGCAGCTGCTGCCGCTTCCCGCTCCCACTGGGAGAGGAACTGAGGGTGCGGGCGAGGTGTGCTAACCTTGTAAAAGCTACCATCTGTCGCCTGAACGAGAAAAGCAACATCATGAGCGATTTATTCTCCGATCAATCCTACTGGCACCGCACAAGCGCGCCGCCGCAATCGCCGCGTGACGCCATGCCCGATGGGGCTGATGTGGTGGTGGTTGGCGGCGGGCTGCTGGGCGTTTCGACCAGCTACTGGCTGGCGCGCGGTGGCGCATCGGTCGTGCTGCTGGAGCGGGCCGGGCTGGCCGCGGGCGCGACCGGGCGCAACGGCGGCTTCATGGTCGCTGGCACTGCCGAATCCTACCCGGCAGCGATTGCGCGCATCGGCCATGCGGACGCGCGGGCAGTGTTGCAGTTGACGCTCGACAACCGCGTGTTGTTACGCGGCGTTCTCGCCGACGAGCAGATCGATTGTGATTACCGTGAAGTCGGCAACATGCATCTGGCGCTGAGTGAGCAGCAACTTGCGGCCATGGCGTATGCCGTTGAAGTGGGCCGCGCCGACGGCTTCATGGCAGATGTGATCGACCGAGCGGCGGTGCAGAAGCTCGTTGATACGCCGCTTGGCGAGGAGATTGTCGGCGGCGCGTTTGCGGAAGGCAACGGCACGCTGCACTCGGCGCGGCTGGTGTACGGGCTGGCGCAGGCTACGGAACGCCATGGCGCGCGCGTGTACACCAACACCGAAGTGACGAATATTTCGAGCGATGGCGCGGGCGTCCACGTCGAAACATCGCGCGGCGCACTGCGGGCCAGCGCAGCGGTTGTGGCCGTCAATGCCTGGACCGGCCAGCTTGTGCCGCAACTCCATGGCGTGGTGACGCCGGTGCGCGGCCAGATTCTGGCGTATGAGCCGTGCGCGCCGGTGTTTTCGACGAGCATGGGAGCCGAACTCACGCCGACCGGCGAGTATTGGCAGCAGACGCCCGACGGCACGATTGTGCTGGGCGGCTGCCGGGCCATCGCGCCGGATGGCGAGGTGGGCGTGCGCGAACTCGCCGCGCATGATGCAGTGCAGGCCGCGCTCGACGGCGTGCTGCCGCGCCTGTTTCCCGAACTGGCTGGCCTGCGGGTGGCGCAGCGCTGGGCCGGGCCGATGGCCTTCACGCCTGACCACATGCCGATTGCCGATGCCGCGCCGGGCATGCCGGGCGTGTGGGTGGTTGGCGGCTTTTCGGGCCATGGCATGCCGTTCGGCCTGATGCTTGGGCGGCTGCTGGCGGCGGCGGCGCGCGGCGAACGTCCGGCGGAACTTGCGCCGTTTCGGCTCGATCGCCCGTCGCTCGTTAGCACACATTGACTTTGCTAAGAAACACATTGTCATGTTGAGCGGAGCGAAACATCGCAGCGGCTATGCAAAGAGATGCTTCACTGCGTTCAGCATGACAACGTATTTCACCCGGTGCCACATGCCAGTGCCTGATGCGTGAAGGACGGAGGATGCGGATCAAGCATCAAGCATCAAGCTCGATGACATCTGACCTTTTCAAAAACTGCTCTGGTAGAAAGCCTGCTAACCAACATGCATGACGAGCAAACTGGACGGCTGCGCGCGCTGGCCGAGGAATATGTAACGTTGGTCGAGGCCATGCGCGGCGGGCAGTACGCCGACAGCGACGAGTGGCAGCGCATGAGCAGCGACCGCACGCTGGTTCACGACGAATTGCTGAGCCTCACCGGCATGACGCGCCGCGACGATATGTATCGCTATTGCCGTGATTTATTATCAACCAAGGCTCGGACAGATATAGCGCCTCCTGCTGATGAAGGAGTGTAAATAGCCATGGCGAATAGTCCACATCTCTGCGCTGACGAAGCCGATTACGCGCGCATGCGTGCGTTGCTCGTCGCTACGTACCGCGAGGGCGGCGAGCCAGTGTATTGCACAGTGGGCGATCTCGACTGGTGGCGCTTCACCAGCAGCGATCCTGATGCGATCCGCCATGCTGCACTGTGGATGGATGACGACGGTCAAGTGGTCGGCTGGGCATGGCCGCAAGGCAATCAGGTTGATATGGTCTCACACCCACAGCACCGCAATGTCGAAGATGAGATGCTGGCGTGGGCCGAACAGCGCGTGCATGAGCAGGCAGCGGCCGATCAGCGTGTGTGTCTTCGCATATGGAGCGATACCGGCGACGTTGCGCGTAATGCGCTGTTGCAGCAGCGCGGCTACCAGCGCGCCGACGAATTCTTTGTATATCACAGCTATGCGCTGGATCAGCCTGTGCTAGCGCCGCGCCTGCCGCCCGGTTACACGTTGCGTCACGTTGTGGGCGAGGATGACCTGGAGCGGCGCGTGGCAGTGCATCGTGATGCCTTTGCGCCCTCGAAAATGACGATTGCCAAGCACCGCGCCGTCATGCAGTCGCCAACCTACCGGCCAGAACTGGATCTGGTTGTCGTCGCACCAGATGACAGCTTCGCGGCCTACTGCATCGTCTGGTTCGATGCCGAGAACCGTATGGGTTTGTTCGAGCCGGTCGGGTGCCATTCGGCGCACCGGCGGCGCGGCCTCGGCATGGCCGTGCTTCACGAAGGCATGCGACGACTTCAGCAGCTTGGCGCGCATACTGCCAGCGTGCTTAGCTTGCGCGATGATAGCGCCGGGGCGCTGTTGTACCGCGCGGCGGGCTTCCATGAAGTGGATCGCAACTATGCGTGGGAGAAGCAACTATCAGATTAACTTACATTTCTCTCGTTTTTACCTCACCTGATACGGCGGTCCCTCCACAGTCAGCATGTCCGCGCCCGCATGCGGCGCAACCACAGTCCTGATCGGCGTGAACTCGGCGGGCGTGCCTGTGTCCGGATACCACTCGCGCCCGCGCTGCACGATGATGAACAGGCCATGCTCATCGCCGAGCGCGGTGAATGTGTCGCTGGCGCTCCCGCGATAGACCGCGATGCCGAGTTGCGCTGCGAGCATGCGGGCGGTCGCGGGCACGTCGTCGGTCGCCATGCCAACCTCGCTGACGCACAGCATGCTTGCAGCCGAGAACGCCTCCGGCGGCGCGGGTGGCAGCCCTTCACGGGCGATGAACTCCACAATATTGCCCGCCGGGTCGCGGAAGTACACGGCGCGGGCATCCCAATTATTAAACGCGAATTCGTCCAGTCCATGGTGATCGGCAATGAGCGGCGTACGCGCCGCCAGCCACGCCTTGGCCTCAGCGAACCGCTGCGGCGGAACGTTGAAGGCGAAGTGATAGCGCGGCTGGGCGCCATGCGCCGCTTGTGTAAAGGTCAGGCGCGTGCTGCCCACCTGGAGTGTCAGCTCGGCAGGCGATGCAGCCAGAACCGACATGTTGAGCATGCCATGGTAAAAATCACGTTGCGTGACGAGATTGTCTGCTTCCAGTCGTAGCTCATATATACGCATATTTTAATCCTTTCACAACAATGATGGTCCGGTTTTTGCAGCATAACATAACGTGGACTGCAATCATTTGACATACATCATGTTGTACAAAAAGTATCTGCATGTTTGTCAAGGAGGTTCTGCCTATTGTTCAACGTTCATAAAAATACTACCGCATAAGATTCTTCTCAGCATCGTACCATGGCCTGATCTCAGCACCCTCACTCCTCGAGTCTGTTTCCAGACCTTGCCCTATTCTTTATGCGGTCAGCAGCATTCATGCTGCCAGTTTATTGTTGTTTCATAAAGAAGGAGGTCAATGTGGACCACACAAGCCGGAGACGATTCCTCAAACAGGTTGGCGCTGCAGGCAGCTTATTTCTCGGTGGCGGCGCGCTCATGAGCGGCTGCTCCGCGCCAGGGAGCAGCGCCGGGGCCAAGCGCACGCTCAACTTCTGGGCGTTCAGTGACACGCGCATCGCCTGGCAGAAGCATGCCTTCGATCTCTACAAGCAGCAGTTCAAGCCCGATTTTGAGATCAACTGGTTGATTCTGCCCTACAACCAGATGCACGACAAAGTGATGATCACGGCCCAGGCGCAGTCGGGCGGCCCGGACATTGCCGACATCGAGATCAGCCAATTCTCGCGCTTCATCAAGGGCGACGTGATTTTCGTTGACATCACGCCAAAACTTCAGCAGCGGAATCTGCTCGACAAATTCTATCGTGCTTCAGCGACTGATCCATGGAGCTGGCAAGACAAGGTCTATGGGTTGGGTAACGAACTGAACACCTGCCTCATGAGCTACCGCTGGGACATCTATGAAAAAGCGGGTATCCAGACGCCGATCGAGACATGGGACGATTTCGTTGAAAAGGCCAAAAAATTCCACCAGGACACCGGCAACGTGCTGATTGACATGGCGTATACCGATTGGGGCCAGTGGTGGATGATGACGCTTCAGCAGGGCGGCGGCTTCTTCGGCCCGGATGGGCAGCCGACGCTCGACGCGCCTCCGGGGATTGACACATTGGCGTGGATGAAGCGCGGCATTACCGATGGCTGGTCGATTTTGCATCCCACTGGCCAGGGCTACAACGTCGCGCTTGGATCAGGCGCAATCGCGTCGCTGCTCGGCCCATCATGGCAGTTCAGCGGGTTTACACAGCAGAATCTGCCCAAAACCGCCGGGAAGTGGCATCTCCAGCCTTTCCCACGTTGGGTTCCCAACGGCTCGCGCACGGCTACATGGGGCGGCACGGGCGTGTGTGTGCTGAAAACCTCCGACATGGCCGACGAGGCCTCGGATTTCGTCATCTGGGAACACACCAGCCCGGAAGCGCTGCTGTTTGACTTCAAGGAACGGCAAGTCTGGCCGACCTTCAAACCAGCGTTTGACAACCCCGCACTCAACCAGCCGATTCCCTTCTTTGACAATCAACGAGTTGGCGACCTGATCAAAGAAGTCTCGCCGGAGATTAACAAGTGGTACAACTCGCCATACTGGCCAGAAACTACCGATGCCTGTGTGCGCGTCGGGATCACGCCCGCACTGCAAACGGCCCAGCCCGCCGACTCGGCGCTGGCGGCGGCCCAACAGGCGGCCCTCAAGATTATCACGTTTGAGAGCGCCTAGTGCATTTTTGATTTGCGATTTCGGATTTGCGATTGCTCTAGACCGCTTATTCATGCGGCATCTCAACGTATGCAATCCGCACAGGTCGCATGAAACGTGTACTAGCGAGCATCAACGCGACGCATGCATTTTTCGGCACGCTTGTGTACTGACAAAGGAGTCATCAATGGCAACACACGTATCAACACGAACCGCTTCAGGAAGCCAGGCGAGTTGGTGGTGGCGTAACCAGCGCTCGCTGTCACCGTACCTGTTTATTGCGCCGTTTTTCATTCTCTTCTGCATCTTCGGCGTGTACCCGATTGCGTACTCGCTGTACCTGAGTTTCTTTAAGGGCTTCGGTTTCGGCGCCAAGACGTTTTATGGATTAGGCAATTACGCCTACATGTTTCAGGATCCGCGCTACGTCAAAGCCGTGCTCAACACCACCTACTACGCCGCCGGGAGCGTGTTTATCCTTGCGCCGCTGGCGCTGCTGGTCGCGCTGGCGATCAGTTCGCGCCATGTGTCCTGGAAAGGGCTGTATAAGACGGCGCTCTTTTTTCCGGTCATTACCTCGGCGGTCGTCATTTCCGTGCTGTTCTCGCTCGTGCTGGACAAGCAGTTTGGGCTGCTGAACAACGCGCTCGGCATTCTCGGCATTCCGCAGATCGGCTGGCTGAGCGACCAGAAAGCGGTCATGCCGGCCTTTATCTTGATGGGCATCTGGACCTATCTCGGAATCAACGCGCTGTACTGGATCGCTGGCCTCAACGGCATCAATACCGACTTGTACGAAGCCGCGCGCACGGACGGCGCGAACGAATGGCAGATTTTCTGGCGCATCACGCTGCCGCTGCTCAAGCCGATCACGTTGTTTGTCGTGATTCAGGCGATCATCGGCTCGTACAATCTGTTCGCGCAGCCGCTGCTGCTGACGAATGGCGGCCCGGCCGACGCATCGTTGACCATTACGCTGTACATGTACAACCAGGGCTTTGTGTACTTCAACGTCGGGTACGCCAGCGCGATTGCCTATTCCATGGCGATTCTGCTACTCATCCTGTCGGTCGCGAACATCATGTTCTTTGGTGGATATAGCACGTCTGAGTAGCCCGTCTACTTCCCATGAACGCCCATGCTCGACGCATTCCATCAGAAGGAGAAATATCATATGAGCGCTAATCTACATGTGGGACAATCGCCAGTTCAGCCAGTTCGCGAGCGACGACCAGGCTTTATACAACGGCTCACGCCAGGCGCGATCATCCTCAATCTTGCGCTGTTATTCCTGGTGCTCGTCACGGTGATACCTTATTTGTACATGGCGGTGAGCGCCTTCAAGCACAACGGCGAGATTTTTGGCTATCCGATCACGTTCTGGCCGCAAGACCCGACGTTTGAGAATATTCAGGCGCTGGTCACGCAGTTTCCGTTCGGGCGCTGGTTCGTGAACACCGCGATTGTCGCGATTCTGGGCACGTTGCTGTCGGTGCTGTTAAGCTCGCTGGCGGGCTTTGCCTTCGCGAAGTATGAGTTCCGCTTCCGCAATGTGCTGTTCACGCTCATGCTGGCGACGATTCTGATCCCATTTCAGGTGCTGCTGGTGCCGCAGTTCCAGATCATGAAATGGTTCAACTGGTTCAACACCTACCAGGCGCTGATCGTGCCGGGGGCGGTAGGCGCGTTCGGCATTTTCCTGATGCGCCAGTACTCACTGGGTGTGCCGGACGAACTGCTGGACGCGGCCCGCATTGACGGCGCGAGCGAATTTGGCATCTGGTGGCGGGTGGTGCTGCCGCTGGTGCGCCCTGGTCTGGCAGTGCTGGCGATTCTTTCATTCACCGCGCGCTGGAACGATTTCTTCTGGCCGCTGATCGTCACGACCGAACCGTCCATGTTCGTCATCAATCTGGGTATTGCCTCGCTGGTCGGCCCGTATGACTACCAGTATGGCATTTTGCTTTCCGGCGCGCTGCTGGCCTCGCTGCCAATCATTATTATCTTCCTGTTCCTGCAGCGCCAGTTCATTGATAGCTTAACCTCTGGCGCGCTGAAGTATTAGCATGCAGGCGTGAAACAATTGAGTCTTTTCCCTCACCCTGTTGCTGCCGCAACTTCCCTTCCCCACCGTCATACCGGCCTCGGTATGACGGGGAGAGGGACTGAGGGTGGAATCTCCGACACGAAAATCGGGAAGGACGACATGCGAGAGGAGGACAGGCCGCGAACCTGTCCTCCTTCGTGTTGCTCATGCCGCTTGACAAGGCATTGTTCCCCCTCTACACTGCTTATAAGAACTCAGAACCAGTATTATTCTCCATGACATAACAGAGGAGCTTTTCCATGCATGTACTTGTGACGGGTGGCGCAGGCTACATCGGCTCGCATACGGTGCGGCTGTTGCGCGAGCGTGGCTACGATGTGGTGGTGCTCGACAGCCTGGAGTACGGCTATCGGGCTGCGGTTGGCGACACGCCGTTTGTCCAGGGCAGTATTGATGACGAAGCCTTGGTCCAGCGCGTGTTCGAGGAATACCATGTCGACGCAGTCATCCATTTCGCGGCCTACAAAGCGCCCGGCGAATCCATGGAGCAGCCCGAGCGCTACTTTGAAAACAATGTCTGTGGCACGCTGAAGCTGCTGGAGGCCATGCAGCGCTCGGGTGTGCGCTACATCGTGTTCTCGTCCACATGCGCGGTGTACGGCACGCCCAGCACGCTGCCGGTGAGCGAAAATAATGAACTGCATCCCGAAAGCCCGTATGGCGAAAGCAAGCTCATGGTCGAGCAGATGCTGAAGTGGTTCGACGTGTGCCACGGGCTGCGCTCGGTCAGCCTGCGCTACTTCAACGCCGCCGGGGCATCCTTCGACGGCACGATCGGCGAAGACCCGCGCCGCACCATGAACCTGATCCCGCTGGTGATGCAGGCCGCGCTGGGCCAGCGCCCGGAGGTGAAGGTGTTCGGCACCGATTACCCGACGCCGGACGGCACCGCGATTCGCGATTATATTCACGTCATGGATCTGGCCGACGCGCATATCAAGGCGCTCGAATACCTCGTGGCTGGCAGGCCTTCGACCGTGTTCAACCTCGGCACCGGCACCGGCTCGTCGGTGCAGGAAGTAATTACGACTGCCAGACAAATCAGCGAGGTTGACATTCCGGTTGAATACACAGGGCGGCGACCCGGCGACCCCGTGGCGATCTATGCCGACAACGCCAAGGCGCGCGCGCAGCTCGGCTGGAACCCGGAATATGGCCTGGAAGAAATCGTGCGCACGGCGTGGGATTGGCACTCGGCGCATCCGAATGGCTGGGGTGAATAGCTGGCGGGTGGGAGTTACGCATACATGTGTCGCAACATCTCGACACTACGGAAC
>DASTWM010000261.1:0-5365 GCA_035765855.1 Roseiflexaceae bacterium | reverse complement strand
ATGAGTTGTGAGTTATAGAACAAGATGCTTATTCAAAACTCAAAACCCATAATTCAGAAATTGTCTACCAGCCCCGGCTCGCAAGCAACTGATCTTGCGGCAGCGTGCTGATCTCGATACCGACCATCGCCTCACCCAGATTCTTGCTGACATCATCAATGATTTCCGGCTCGTTGAAGTGCGTCGTCGCCTGAACAATCGCCCGCGCGCGCTTCGCCGGATCGCCGCTCTTGAAAATGCCGGAGCCGACGAACACGCCGTCCACGCCAAGCTGCATCATCAGCGCCGCGTCTGCCGGAGTCGCCACGCCGCCCGCCGCGAAATTCACCACCGGCAGTTTGCCAGCCTCAGCGACCTGCCGCACGAGTTCATACGGAGCCTGCAAATTCTTGGCAGCGGTAAACAGCTCATCCTGGCTCATGCTTTGCAGCCGCCGGATCTCGCCGTACACCGTGCGCGCGTGTCGCACAGCTTCCACCACGTTGCCGGTGCCTGCCTCACCTTTGGTGCGCAGCATGGCCGCGCCCTCGGCAACGCGCCGCAGCGCCTCGCCAAGATTGCGGCAACCACACACAAACGGCACCTTGAAGTTGTGCTTGTTGATGTGATGCTCTTCGTCCGCAGGTGTCAGCACTTCGCTCTCGTCGATGTAATCAACGCCGATCGCTTCCAGAATTTGCGCCTCAACGAAGTGCCCGATGCGCGCCTTCGCCATGACCGGAATAGTCACAGCTTGCATGATGCTTTCAATCATTTCCGGGTCGCTCATGCGCGCCACGCCGCCATGCGCGCGAATATCAGCAGGTACCCGTTCCAGCGCCATCACGGCAACTGCGCCAGCTTCTTCAGCAATGCGTGCCTGCTCGGCGGTGACCACGTCCATGATCACGCCGCCTTTAAGCATTTGCGCCAAACCTGCTTTTGTGGTCCAGGTTGATTTTTCCATACAATACCTCAACGGTTTAGAATCAGCATATTGTTACGTCTATTGTACCACACGCATCTGTCATAGGCAATGAGTGTTTTACCGCATTCTGATGCAGTGAAAACAAGCAAAAGAGCGCCGGGTTCGATGTCCCATGGCGCTCTTTTGGATCATCTTATGAATTGCTTGCGGTGGAAAGACTTAACGACCGAAGCGCTTGGCGACCGCCTCCCAGTTCACCGTGTTCCACCATGCGTTCAGATAATCCGGGCGACGGTTCTGATACTTCAGATAATAGGCGTGCTCCCACACGTCAACGCCCAGCAGCGGCGTCTGGCCGTCCATGAGCGGACTGTCCTGGTTGGCCGTGCTGATCACCTGCAAGTTGCCGCTGCCATCAGTCACAAGCCATGCCCAGCCGCTACCGAAGCGCTTGGCACCGGCATCATTGATCTTGGCCTTGAAGCTGTTGAAGTCGCCGAACGCCTTCTGAATTGCATCAGCAAGCGCGCCGGTTGGCTCGCCGCCGCCGTTCGGCCCCATGATTTCCCAGAACAGGGTGTGGTTGGCATGGCCGCCGCCGTTGTTGCGCACCGCCGTGCGGATCGACTCCGGCACGTCGTTGATGTTGCGCAGAATCTCCTCAATGCTCTTGCCCTGCAAGCTGCTCTGTCCTTCGAGCGCTGCATTCAGATTGTTGACGTACGCGGCATGGTGCTTGTCGTGGTGGATCTGCATGGTCTGCGCGTCGATGTTTGGTTCCAGCGCGCTGTAATCGTACGGCAATGGTGGTAATTCGAACGCCATCGTTTCCTCCTTATGCGATAACTCTCAAATTCTGGCCTCGCAACATGCACGTATGCTTGCAACAACGAGACCAAAAGGTGAACTACGATGTTTTGATTCGGTAACAGCAACAATCCTCACCTGCGGCAATGGTCTGCGTGCGCTCGATTGGTACGCCAAGAATATCCTGGTACAATGCGATCTCCTGCTCGCATGCCTGATGATATTCGCGGGCCACACAGTCGATCGGACAGTTGTGCTCGGTCAGCACAAACGTCTCATCATCAACCTGCGACCATTCGCACATATACCCCTGCTCATTGAGAATAGCTGCTAGCTCTGCCACTTGCTCGGCACGGCTTTTACCTTCCAGCCGCGGGCGGTACTGATCAGCCAGTGATTCGCGGCGCGCGTCAAACAGGCGGTCGATGGCCGCTGCGCCGCCCGACGCTTCCACGAACGCGAGCGCGTCCATGGCAATGCGATCATAGCGCTTCGGAAAGAGCGCCTCGGCAGCCGGCGTCAGCGCATATAAATGGCTTGGCCGCCCCATGCCGCGTCGCACGCCAGCAATATGAACAAGTTCGTCGCGCTCCAGCAGCGCCAGGTGCTGCCGCACGCCGACCGCGCCAATCCCGAGCGTGTCGCTCAGTTCGGCGGCTGTCATCTGGCCCTGTCGCCGCAATAAGTTCAAAATCTGTTGGCGGGTTGCGCCTTGTTCACGCTGATCAAGCGTCATGCTGCTCCTTGCCGGTACCGATATACCCGAGTATAGCCCTGTACTCTGACTTTGTCAAGTAAATACTTTCGAAAGTCGGTTATAAAGTGGAGAGCGTAAATCACCCTGTCACCGTGCCACCGTGCCACTGTGTTCCCAATTCTCTTGTTTCTTCGCTCTACGCTCCTTTGCGCTGCGCGCTGCGCTCCCAGGTTCCTTGAATGTAGTGAAACTTGACAGCCATGGCGCTTGACCGTAGACTTCGAGAAAGGTATTTGGACGCAGCGAGGCATATTGTGAACATCGCAGGCAAAGTTGTAGTCGTAACAGGCGCGTCGAGCGGCTTTGGCGAACGCATCGCGCGCAAGTGTGCCGCGCAGGGCGCGAGTGTTGTGCTGGCGGCGCGCTCGGCAGATACGCTGGATCGGCTCGTGAGCGAGCTGGGGCCGCAGCGGGCGCTCGCCGTGCCGACCGATGTGACATCCGACGAGGATGTGCGGCGGCTGGTCGCGGCAACGCATGAGCGCTTTGGGCATGCCGACGTGCTGGTCAACAATGCTGGCTTCGGCATCCTCGACCGCATTGCTGACGCATCGTTTGATGATCTGCACGCCATGATGGACGTAAACCTGTACGGCGCGGTGCGCTGCGCCAATGCGTTTCTGCCGCACATGCTGGCGCGCCGCAGCGGCCAGATCATCAACATGGCCTCGCTGGCGGGCTTTGTCGCCACGATCAACATGGGTTTTTACAGCACGACAAAGTTTGCGATAGTCGGCTGGTCACGCACGCTCATGCTGGAATTGTACGGCACTGGCGTGCGTTGCGCGCTGATCGCTCCTGGCTTTGCTCTGACAAATTTCATGCGGCGGGCTGACATCAACAAGTACGCGCGCGTGACCCAACTCGCTACCACCACGCCCGATGCCGTTGCCAGCGCGGTTGTGAAGGCGATCCAGCGCGGCGCGCATGGCGAGGTGATCCTGCCGTGGTATGGTTGGCTGTTTACGGTGGCGTCAAACATGTTTCCCGGCCTGACGCGCAGCATGATGCGTGTCGTGCGGTAAAACAGGTACAAGCATCATGCACGAAATAGTACCGCAGTCATCCTCGTGTGTGTAGAAGCATGCGGATGAATATGCTAAGATGCGCCCGACGGACATCGTTCGCTCACTGTATTATCTCGGTCCGTAGCGCTCTTTTTGAACAATTGTACACGGATCGAGAGGAATAGCATGACACGAGAACGTATTGCAGCCCGCATCCATAGCGTCCCGCCGTCGGGCATTCGGCGCTTCTTCGATATTGCCGCCACCATGCCGGATGTGATCTCGCTCGGCATCGGCGAGCCGGATTTCGTCACGCCTGATGTTATTCGCAATGCTGGTGTGCGCTCGGTCGAAGCCGGGTACACCGCGTATACCTCGAACAGCGGCTTGCTGGAACTGCGGGTTGCGCTGGCTGAACATTTGGAGCGGCTGTACGGCCTGCGCTATGACCCGGAGCGCGAACTGCTGATCACGGTCGGCGTCAGCGAGGCGCTGCAATTCGCCATGACGGCCACGATCAACCCCGGCGACGAGGTGCTGATTCCTGAGCCATCCTTTGTGGCCTACCCGGCTACAGTCGCCTTCGCGGATGGCAAGCCGGTCTACGTGCCGACCTCGGTTGAGCAGGAGTTCCAGGTTACAGCCGAGGCGCTTGAGGCGGCGATTACGCCACGCACGCGCGGGCTGCTGATCGGCTACCCGAACAATCCGACTGGCGCGGTGATGTCGCGCGAGCGCATGCAGGACATTGCTGCGGTGGCCGAGCGGCACGACTTACTGGTGTACTCCGACGAGATTTACGACCGGCTGGTGTACGGCGTCGAGCACACCTGCTTTGCGGCGCTGCCGGGCATGCGCGAGCGCACGGTGCTGCTGGGCGGCTTTTCCAAAGCGTATGCCATGACCGGCTGGCGGTTGGGCTGGCTGGCGGCTCCGGCTGACATTGCCGACGCGGTGCGGAAAGTGCATCAATACGCGATCATGTCCGCGCCGACGGCCAGCCAGTACGCTGGTCTGGAAGCGCTGCGAAGCGGCGAACAGGCAGTACAGCAGATGGTGGCCGAATACGACCGTCGCCGCCGAGTCATGGTGTCTGGTCTGAATCAAATTGGCCTGCCGACGTTCGAGCCGCGTGGCGCGTTCTACGTCTTTCCGCAGGTCGCGCAGCTTGGCCTGACGAGCGACGAGTTTGCGACCCGGCTGCTGAATGAGCAGCAGGTGGCGATGATTCCCGGCGATGCATTTGGGCCAAGCGGCGAAGGCTTTATGCGCGCCTGCTACGCCACATCCATGGACAAAATCGAGACAGCCCTGGAGCGCGTCGAGCAGTTCGTGCGAACGCTCCACTAAGTTTTCAAAACATATCAACAACCAACCACAACGTTTACAGGAGGTTTCTTGCCATGGCAACTCACATGACTGCTTCAATGCCCAACACCAGCGTTCGCCCGTCGTCGAATGAACCGCTGCACTGCGCGCTCACGGGCAAGCCGATCAGCGCCGATGAGGCCTACTGGGCGCCGCCGCTCGTCACCGCCCGCGAATTGGTGACAACGGTGGCAAAAACTGCATGGCGGTCGCCCGGGCTGCTGGGCGCGGTGCTCATGGCCGAGCAGCCAGATGTACCCTATGCGCAGGATGCTCGCCAGCAGTTGGCATCCCGGCGCAGCGCGGAGCAGGCCAAACTTCTGGTATTATTGCTGGTCGTGCTGGCAGTCATTGTGACGCCAATTCTTTTGTTTGCATTTTAGGATATTATGCTGCTGTCCGTTATCATGCCCTGCTACAACGAAGCCGACACATTGGCCGAGATTTTAGCGCAGGTCCAGGCCGTCGAAATCGATAAAGAGATTATTGCTGTTGACGATCATTCGTCCGATGATACGT
>DASTWM010000260.1:0-5979 GCA_035765855.1 Roseiflexaceae bacterium | reverse complement strand
TGCTGGGCACCCAGCCACTGCTGGTCGGCGTGCATGCGGCGGTGGCGCACACGATCATCATGCTTGGCGTCAACACGGATTTGTTTATAACGTATGCAACGCTGCAGGAAGCGGTGACTCACCTGCTCGAACCAGAGGATGCCGACCGCGGCGTGATCACTGGCATGCAAAATTAGCTGCCTAATGGAGTAATCTATAAATTACTACGTCTATTAAAAGTAAGTTAACAATTTTGCAGAAGATGACAAAAGTACTATGCAGTTGGCGGGCAGCGCAGCATATAATGAATACAGGACCAGAAAGCATATCTGCGCTGTAGATATGCTTTCTGGTCACAAAGGTAGCAACTCTTGCAGGATATACGCTCAAGATAATGGGAGGCTGAAGCAGAGCCTCCCGTCTTTGTGTACATATGCGCTCGCGAACACCTCAGACGTTTTTCACTAATGAGAGCACTATCACTATTTACCATGGAACGGAAAGCTACATTCTCTCATGTTTACGGCAGGATCGCATCAATTCATTTTAGTGGCTGACGACGATATCCACGTCCGACAGCTACTTGAGATTACGCTTCGCACTGCTGGCTTTCATGTCCTCGGGGCAAGCAATGGACATGAGCTTGTGCAACTGGCGCAGCAGCATGTTCCTGATCTTATCCTGACGGATTTGCTGATGCCGCAGATGGACGGCTACGAGGCGATTCGTCAGCTCCGTGGTGATACGCGCACTGCGCACATTCCCATGCTGATTCTCACGGCCCGCGCGCGCTCGCACGATCTGGTGACTGGCTTTGAGACC
The DNA here is from genome assembly GCA_035765855.1 of Roseiflexaceae bacterium. Classification (GTDB taxonomy): domain Bacteria; phylum Chloroflexota; class Chloroflexia; order Chloroflexales; family Roseiflexaceae; genus DASTWM01. Next base: position 5,178 of record DASTWM010000260.1, on the reverse strand, counting down.
GGCGCGGATGACTACATTGTGAAGCCATTCGATCTCACCGAGCTGATCGTGCGGGTCAAGAGCCACCTGCGCCGCACCTCACGCCCGCCGGTGCATCATCCACTTTCGGGGCTGCCGGGCAGCCGCTTGCTGACGCAGGAACTGCACCGCCGCATGGAGCAGCAGGAGCCGCTGGCGCTGCTTCATATTGATATCGACAATTTCAAGACGTTCAACGACACGTACGGCTTCGCGCGCGGCGACCAACTGATTCTGCTGGTTGCGCTTCTGCTGCGGGATGTGCTTGCCGCCAATCCTACGTCCGAGGATTTTGTGGGGCATATTGGCGGCGATGATTTTGCCGTCATTACAACGCCCGACCGCGCAGAGACCGTCTGCCAGAATATCGTCAGAGAATTCGACCAGCGGGTTAAGCAGTTATACCCGGCAGAAGACTGGCAGCGCGGCTACGTGTTCGGCACAGATCGCTACGGCATGCTGCGCCGCTTTCCTGTCACAGCCATTTCGATCGGCGTTGCCACCAATCAGGCCCGGCTCTTTCGAGACGAAGAGGAATTTGCCCACGTTGCCGCGGAAGTCAAACACTACGCCAAACTCCAGACGGGCAGCAGCTACGCTATCAACCAGCGCGTCGATCAGGCAGAAATGGGGGTGGAACGACGCGTGACGCGATTACGTGAAATTCTGTTGGTCAGCGATGACATGTCATTGCGGACGGTGTTGGGGCAGGCGTTTCGCAAGCAGGGCTACGTCACCCATGATGTGCCTGATGTGCAATTCATTCAGCAGATTTTAGAAAGCGAGGCAGCATCCATCTTTCTTGTGGTGGACGCGCACCTGGGGCAACAAGCTGAAGAACTCTGCGCGCGCTGCCAGTCCATAGCGCCCGCGCCGCCGGTCGTGGTGCTTACCTACGCCGGCGAAGAGTCGACACATTTCCGGCAACTCGGCGCAGCAGCATGCCTCCAGGAACCGCTGCCGCTTGCCGATGTGGTGACATGCGTGGAACGCTTGATGATACCGGCCCATATGTGGAAAAACAACGTTTCGTGACACATATTACGTGTTCGCGGCACCGTCCCATAATTCCTCGTTCAGCATGATTTTGGCACACTGCTCGCACCACAGCACCCGGTTTCCCAACCCCCAGCGACTGCCGCCGCGCTGAGTCGATCGCCGATGGTACACCCCGCGCGCTATTTCCGACGTGCCGCACTGCTCGCAGCGGCCATGCGCGCGCCGCCACACCCGCCAGTCGAGCATGAGCGTGAATGGCGTATCGAGGAGCAGGTGCAGCGTGACGCCGACCGCAAACGGCTGGAGCGATGGTCGCAGCCCGCTTGCCAACCAGAGCAACGGTATTGTCAATCGTTTACGGTGCAGCATGGAGCGCAGTGGGCCGTAACGTGGCCGCGTATCGCCGGGCCGGATGCGGCGGGCGCGAAGGCGATTGTAGCGCAGCGCCCCTAACGGATTCCAATCGCCGCTGCGAAGCGCGTACAGCACATAATGGTCGGCATCCAGAATACAGCCTGCAACCGTCACGAGCGCGGCTTTGCCAGGTGAACGAGGATACAGCGCAAGGCCAGCGGCGGCGGCGGCAAGCAGATGAGCGCGAAAACGCATAATAGTACCAGAACAAAGCGCTATGAGTACGGCGCAAAGCGCGTCAGGTGAAAGCGTTCCATGGAGCGGAAGCCAAGCCGCTGGTAGGTCGTTAAGGCTGGTAGGTTATGCTCCAGCACCATGAGAAACACCCGTGGAGCAAGCGCGAAGGCTGCCGACGCGAGCGCAGCGGTACATGCCGACGCATAACCACGCTGCCGGAACTCTGGATGGGTGGCGATGTGTCCGATCTCGACGATCTCCGGCGTTGCAAAATGCGTGGCCGCCATGGACACCAGCCGATCAGCGACAAAGCAGCCAAACGCCGGGCCGAGCGCCAGCGTGCCGTCATGCCAGACGCTGAGGCCAGCAGCTTCGGCCAGCGCCGACATAGCTGGCAGATCAGCCTCGCCGAGGCGGCGCGCAACAGGTGAGGCTGGCACGCGCAGCACTTCCGGCTCGACAACCATCTGGAACTCAATTTCGCTCTCCTGCACGGCCACGTACTGCGACAGCCAGGCGTAGCGTTGCGCGGGCAGCAGGGCATAGAACGGCTCGGAGCGAAAGCGCGGCTGCCGCTCAGCAAGCTCATGCAGGAGCGCCACGGCCACCTCGCGCTGCCTGGCCGCAAAGGTCAGGTTCAAAATAGGCAGATCGCGGTAAAACGACATGACGCCGACGACGCGCCCGCCCTGCGCGGCTACCAGTACATCGCAGTGCGCGCGCAGTTGGCCCACGTTTGAGAGCGGCAGCGCGTTCCGGTAGGGCGATGAACGCAGAAAGGCCAGCGCGGCCGCCTGATTTTCCGTATCAAGTGTTGTGATGTTCATGGTTTCCCACAGGACACAGAGCAACGTTGTCAGGCCGCGTTTTCGCGCTCAAATGGCCCGTGCTGATCGTAGCGCTCCCACAGCGCATGCCTGGCACAGTTCAGGCGGGTGTCACGCTTCGACAGCAGCATCTGCCGTGCAGTGCCGGGCGGCACAATCCGCTGATTGATTTTGCCTTCACGATACAGCTTCATGACATCGGCATATACATCCTGCACGCCCATGTCGCCCAGCGCCGTCACGATGTACGCGTTAATTGTCGGATCGGCGGATGTCGACAAACGCTCGCGCAGACCAGCAATCACCGCATCGCGCATGTCGGGCGCGACGACGGTCACATAGGCAAGCGCCACCAGCGCAACCGTGCGGGCGGGAATACCACGCGCTTCATCATCGGCGATGGCCCACAGCGGCTCGATCGCAGCGGCACCAATGCGCCCGATGATCTGCGGAAGCTCGCTCAGCCAGAGTTGCGGCAGTTGCTCGTCGGCATAATTGCGCGTGATCGGCAGCGGCCTGAGCAGCGGCGCGATCATGTCAACCGATGGCATTTCGCCAAGCAAGCGCAGCGCATGAATAGGGCCGTAACACTCCGGCGGTTCCTCATGAAGCAACTCAGTGTCAGTCGCCAGTTCGATCAGCGGGCGGAAGGCCGCCGGGCCAGCGCGCAGAATGTCACGCACCAGCCGCTCTCCTGGACGCAAGCCAGCGCGACGCAGGTGTTTTACGTCCGCGCCAATAGTTAAATCAATGGTCATATTTTTATCCTTATTTCTGCTATCGCCAGTGCTATTGTACACTGCCGGGCGACAACAGCATGTGCTCGGCGCGTTGTTCGAGCAGCGCCGTGATGGGCCGGAAGGTGCGCCGATGATACATCGAGGGGCCGTGGACATGCAGCGCATGCTGGTGCAGCGCCGTGCCGTAGCCCTTGTGCTGCGCGAAGCCATAGCATGGCGAAAGTGTGTCGAGCGCGGCCATCATGCGGTCGCGGGTCACTTTTGCAATGATCGAGGCCGCCGCGATTGAAAGACAACGCGCATCGCCTTTAATCAAGCTGCGCTGCATGCACGGCCAGCCGTGAAGCTGCACCGCGTCGATCAGCAGAGCGTCGGGCGGGCATGGCAGCTTAAGAATCGCCACTTGCATAGCCAGCCGAGTTGCCTCCAAGATCCCATAGCCATCGATGACATACGGCGGCACGATGCCGACCGCCCAGCCGCTGCTGGCGTCCAGAATACGGTCGTACAGGGCAGTACGCTGCTGCGCCGAAAGCGTTTTAGAGTCCTGAACCCCCGCAAGCAGCGCAGGGTTGGCGATCACCTCGGGCTGCAGTACCACGGCAGCCGCGACCACCGGCCCGGCCCAGCAGCCGCGCCCAGCCTCATCAACGCCAGCGATTTGCTGATAGCCAGCCGCGCGGAGTGCGAGCTCCTCTAGTACGGTTGGAATCATGCGCGCGCCTCACCAATCACAAACAAGACATGCCCGCCGGGCGCAGCCACCCACTGGCTTTGAACCGTGAAGCCAGCGTCGCTCAACGCGCGCTGAAGCGCCATGCTGAACGGTGCCATGCCGGGCGCATTGGGAGCGGCGGATGGCTGGAGCGTGCGCGGCGATGCTTGCAGCGTCAGGCGATACGCAAGTTCAACCAATCGTTCATACACTCCGGTGCTGCTGAGTTGCGCGCCGAGCAAGATAACAAGCCGGCCGGATGGCCGCAGCACGCGCCGTGCTTCTGCAAGCGTCTCGGATGCAGCAATATACTCGCTTGGAAATGTCGCCAGCAGCGTGTCGAATGAAGCGGCGGCAAACGGCAGCGCGCGTGCATTGCCGCGCAGCAGCCGAACGCGCACATGCGCGCGATCCGCTTTATGCAGGGTGTGCCGCACCATCTGCCATGACGCGTCAAGGCCAACAACAAAAGGCGCCGACGCATCACGCGCCAGCGCACATTGTACGTTGCCTGTTCCGAAGCCGAGTTCCAGCACCTGGCCGCGTAGCCATGGCAAAGCTGCCAACGTCCAATCGCGCCAGAAACCCGCCGAAACAAGCGCCGCAACAGCGTCATATGTCCACGAGAATTCGCAGTAGAACCGCTCGAATGCCCAGCGAACAAGTTTGGTGTAAAGTAGCTTCACTTGACTGACACGATGACAAGGTGACAAGATGAGATTAGTATGCTTGATTTCACCCGGTCATCTTGTCATCTGGTCACGAATTACCGTCGTTCCTTGATGCGGGCAGCCTTGCCGGTGAGGCCACGCAGGTAGTACAACTTGGCGCGGCGCACCTTGCCCTGACGCACAATGCGCACATTTTCGAGGCGCGGCGAGTGGACCAGGAACGTGCGCTCTACGCCGATGCCATGCGAGGCGATGCGGCGCAACGTAAAGTTCTCATTGATTCCACTGCTGCGGCGGCTGATGCACACGCCCTCAAAGTCCTGAACGCGCTCGCGCGTACCCTCAACAACGCGAACACCGACGCGTACTGTGTCCCCAACCCGAAATGCCGGGATATCCGCCTTGAACTGGCGACTTTCGATTTCTTGAAGAAGTTGCTGCGACATATCACTGTTCCTTTGACACACAAGAATGGGGCGACGAAGGCATCCCCTCATCGGCCCCTCTCATAACGCTGTTACGGATTATAGCATAATCGCGCAGGCGCGGCAAGCGCGTTGACTCGGGTGTGTGCGTGCGCTATAATGCCTGGCAATGCCCCCGTAGCTCAGGTGGAT